>NZ_CAJNBO010000032.1:0-103670 GCF_905221015.1 Paraburkholderia nemoris
CGCGCAAAGCCTTGCCACTGCTGGCTCTCCCGCTTCCCGTGCCCCGGTGTCCGAAGCACGAAAGAGCGAGATTCTAGCGAGCCGCACGGCCCCTTGCAAGCGTTATTTTGATACGCATGGACTGCGCCAGAAATGGCGCGAGAATTGAAAACGAGTGGCACAACAAGCTCACCCGAAGCTCAGCCGAAAACCACCTCGTTCAGGCAGCCACGTGCTTCTGCATCGCGCGCTCGACAACGCTCAAATAATGATCGAGCCCCGGCGTCGTGCGGTTCCCTTCTTTTGCGCGGTCGTCCCATTTGCGCAGACGCAAGGCGTCTTCCGCATAGGGCTTCTGCAGGAACACCTCAGCCTCTTCCTTACTGAAGATGCCGCCTTGCAGTTCCAGGCTCCGCACCGAATCAGCGGAAAGCTGGCCGAAGTACGCATCGTCGATTGCGCAGAGGCAGCGCTTGGCGTCGACGTGCAACCGGATCGGCTCCAGCACCGCGTCCGACAACACCGGCCGCAAGAACGGCAGCGCGAAATACTGATGCAGATCGTCGATGCCCCGCTCCGTCGGCGTTTCCCCTTGCAGATTCAGCAGATGGCCGAGGTCATGCAGAAACGCGGCGGCGACGAGTTCATCGTCGGCACCCGCCTCTTCCGCCAGTGCGCCGCTTTGCAGCGCATGTTCAAGCTGCGTCACCGGCTCACCGCTATAGGCGAGCTTGCCGTATTGCTCATATAACGAACGGATATCGTTCAGACTCAATGCCACGTTCTTACTCCCACGGTAATGAAAAGGTCTTCAGATTGGTGAAGCTCTTCATCGCTTCCTGAACACCTTCCTTATAGCCAAGCCCAGAATCCTTGATGCCGCCGAACGGCGTCAGTTCGATCCGGTACCCTGGCACTTCCCACACGTTGACTGTTCCCACGCGCAATTCATTGATGAAGCGCGTGATCGCGTCCTGCCGGTTCGTGCACACACCGGACGACAACCCGAACGCCGTCCCGTTACTAATACGAATGGCGTCGTCGAGCGTATCGAAAGTGATGATCGGCGACACCGGGCCGAACGTTTCCTCGCGTACCAATGTCATTGACGGGTCGACGCCATCCAGCACCGTCGGCGAATAAAGCGCGCCGTCACGCTGGTTTCCGATGCGCAAGCGCGCGCCACTCGCCACAGCCTCGTTCACACGCGCCTCGAATAGTTGCGCCGCGGCGACGTCGATCACAGTGCCCATCTGATTGGCCGCGTCGAACGGATCGCCATAGGTCCACGCGCGCGTCTTCTCGACGACCAGATCGGTGAAATCCGCCGCGATGCTCTTCTGCACCAGGATCCGCTTGACTGCAGTACACCGCTGCCCGGAGTTCTTATACGAACCCTGCACGGCCAACGTTGCCGCACGATCGAGGTCGGCGTCTTCGAGCACGATCAGCGGATCGTTGCCGCCCAGTTCCAGCACAACGCGCCGGTAAGCCGCCTTCGCCGCAATGTATTTTCCGATCGCCACGCCACCGGTGAAAGTGACAAGATCGGCCAAAGGATGCGTAATCAGTTCATCGGCGATTTCGCGCGGATCGCCGGTCAGCACCTGCAGCATCGGCGTCGGCAAACCCGCTTCATAAAGAATGTCCGCCAGATAAAACGCCGACAACGGCACCTTCTCGGACGGCTTCAGCACCACGCGATTATTGGTTGCAATAGCCGGCGCAATCTTGTGCGCGACCTGGTTCATCGGATGGTTGAACGGCGTAATCGCGACGATCACACCCGCCAGCGGCTCACGCTGCGAAAACACCCGCCGCTTCTTGCCATGCGGTGTCAAATCGCAGGAAAAACTCTGCCCGTCGTCGCGCAAGGCTTCGATCGAGGCGAACTTGAACACATCGGCGACGCGGCCGATCTCATAGCGCGAATCCTGCTTCGACAAACCCGACTCGAGCGAAATCAGGTCAGAAGCTTCTTCAGTCCGCTCCCGCAGCAACGCTGCGGCGCGTTCGAGGATCTGCGAGCGCTCGTAGCGTGTGAGCTTCGCCTGATAGGCGGCGGCGTATTCGAACGCGGCGCGTACATCTTCGATGCTCGCCAACGGGACCGTGCCCACCCGAGTCCCTGAATAAGGATCGAACACGTCGAGCGTGCGCGAGCGCATCGCGTGCTCGCTTTTAAGCCGCAACGCTTCCGCCCGAAATGCCGGATGGTCCCGCAGCGCGGCGTTCATGATGGTGACACGTGATTCAAAGCGACGTCGAAGATATCGAAGTTGCGCAACCGTTTCCCGGAAGGCAAACCCTCGACGCGGCGATTGAACAGCAACGGCACTTCCTGCTCGGAGATCCCGCCGTGCGAGCGCAACGGCACGGTCAGTCCGGACAGATCGTGCTCATCGCGACGCGTGCCGAGCACCACATGCCGGGTACTCACCACGACGATATCGCCGACGCGGTCGTTCGGCAGCTCGAAGCGCTCGCACGCGGCGCGATTGTCGAGCACGACTTCAATGCCCTGCAATCCGCCGATCCGTTCGATCACCTGCGTAACGCTCACATCGTACGGCAGGTAAATCGTCGCGAACGAACCGAGCGCGCCGTGATGCACGACATAGGGATCGGTAATCGGCAAGATGACACGGGCGCGGCGAACGCCAAGCCAATCGTCCAGCACGTCCTGCAGATAGATCACATTCGGCTCGCCGGTCTTCGGATCGTGCTTGGCGTTCATGCCGTGGTCGGCGGTGAGGCCGATCACCCAGCCGAGCGCATCGAGCCTGGCGAGGTAGCCGTCCATCATTGCGTAAAACGCGTTCGCGCCTTCGGTACCCGGCGCCCATTTGTGCTGGATGTAATCGGTGGTCGACAGATACATCAGGTCGAGCTTGCGGGTTTCAGCCAGCCGCACGCCGGCGGCGAACACGAACTCGGACAAACCTGCGCTATACACATCGGGCACCGGCAAGCCGACCAGATCGAGTACTTCATCGATGCCGTTTTCTTCGTGCGTCACCTTGTCGGCTTTTTCCGCCGAGAAGCAGATGCCCTTCAATTGCCAGCCGAGCAGCCGGCGCAGCTTGTCTTTCGCGGTGACCACAGCGACGGCCGCGCCCGCTTCCGCCGCGGCAGCCAGCAAAGTCCCCGCGCGCAGATAGGCCGGATCGTTCATCATCACTTCCGCGCCTTCACCGCCGTTCGCGTCCGGGTCCCAGAAGTAGTTGCCGCAAATGCCGTGCACCGAGGGCGGCACACCGCACACGATCGAAAGATTATTCGGGTTGGTGAACGACGGAATCACACAGTCGCCCTTGAAGGCCGTGCCGCCCTTAAGCATCTTGCCGATGAAAGGCGCGACGCCGGCCGCGACCGCAGCTTCGAGATAATCGTATTCGCAGCCGTCGACGCACACTACGACCGTGGGTTGCGATGGCAGCCGGTAACTGCGGCCGTTGACTTCGATCGTACGTTCGCTTGCGTTTGCCATTGTTACCTTCCATCCGTTGAGAGCACGTGTGCTCCAGTCAATCCGTTGCAGCCAGTCTCAATCGTTCGACGCCGCCGACATCCGCACCGCGCCCAACTGCCCTGCGGGTTCGCACGCCTCACGCGCGCGCTGCAGGCCGCCGTTCACATGCGCATGCATCAACGCCGCGGCATGTTCGGCGTCGCGCGAGGCCAGCGCCGTCAGAATCGCGCGATGTTCGGCGAGCGAGCGTTCCATCGCATCGGCATGCACCACCAGCGCGGCGCGGCGAAACAGACTCAATTCGCTCACCAGCCTTCGATAGGTCTCATACAACTTCACATTGCCCGACGCCGCCACGATCGCGTCGTGAAACGCCACGTTGGCGCGCGCGTAGGCATCGTGATCCTGTGCATCGAGCGCGGCACGCATCGCGTCGAGCCACTCGCGCAACACCGCAAGCTTCTGCGCATCGATACGGGAAGCCAGCAGGCGGCACGCCGCTTCCTCAAGCACCGCGCGCACCGCATAAATCTCGTCCGCTTCCGCCAGCGATACTGTCCGCACGAACACGCCGCGGTTTTTCTCGGTGCGCACGAGACCCGCTTGCTCCAGCGCGCGAAACGCCTCGCGCACCGGCCCGCGCGACACTTGCAGACGCGCGGCCCAGTCGGCTTCGTTGAGTTTGTCGCCGGGCGCGATCGCCCCTTCGATGATGTGCCGTTCGATTTCGTCGCGGACCAGCGTCGTCAGCGAATGCCTGCGCACAACCTCAATCGGATCGACAGAAGCAGTTTGCATATATTCGGTCATTTTGACAAATTTCGCCACATCGATATGTGTTTGCGTGTTTGCGCGCCCGCCGCCAGGCATGCGCACGCAAACACAACAATCAGAAGATGCCCGTCAGTCCACCCGACGGCGCGGGACACGCGCCGCGATCAGCAGCAGCGCAGCAAGCGAGACCATCAGCAGAATCAGCGACAACGCGGAGGCCGGCAGGTAATACCCGCGCTCCACCTGCCCGACCACCACGATCGGCACCGTCGCAAAGCCTGGCGGGTATACGGTGAGCGTGGCGCCGAGTTCGCCGAGCGAGAGCGCGAAGCCAAGTGCGAGACTTGCGCGGATCGCCGGCACCAGTTGCGGCAGCACGACGCGACGCAGCACCATCGACGGCGGGGCTCCGAGGCTCGCCGCCGCTTCGCGCAGAATGGTCAATTCCGGGCGCAACGCGGCGGCCGCGCAGCGGCAGCAGAACGGCAGCACCAGCGCGAGCTGCACGAACACGACGATGGCCGCCGAGCTCGACAGATCGAGCGGACGCTTGTGGTACGCGATCAGCACGGCCAACCCGAGCACCACGCTCGGCACGCCGTTGGGCATCATCGCAATGGTGTCGACGAATGCGCCGAGACCACGGCGGTCACGGCCTTCGAGCGCCAGTGCCAGCCAAAGCCCGAGAATCGTGCCGAGCACGGCGACGCCCATGCCGATTCCGAGGCTCGTCGTCAGCGCGTCGAAGTCGCTGGAACCTAGCCGCTCGAACCAGCGCGTGCTGAGGCTGTCCGGCAGGATCGTGCCCGACCAGTGCCCGGCGACGCTCGACAGCGCGACCACCAGCACCGGCAACACGAACAGCCAGAAGCACAGTAACGCGGCAAAGCCGAGAAACAGACTGCCGAGTATGCGCACCGGCAGACTGCGGCGCACCGATCGCGCCTTCTTGTGCATGACCGGCAAAACGGTTGGGTCGAGTTCAACGGCCATGACCCGCTCCTTTCACCTTGCGACGGTTCACCTGGCGGTACAACGCGTACAGCGACAACGACATGATCAGCATCACAACCGCGCCGGCGGCGGCGGTCGGCAGATCCAGGTCGACGGTCGCCGAGCTGTAGATCGCGACCGGCAGCGTAATCAGATGCGCGCTGCCGAGCACGAGCAGAATGCCGAACTCGTTCAACGTCAGCAGAAAACACAGGATCGTGCCCGCGGCGATGCCCGGCCACGCGAGCGGCAGGATCACCTTGAACGCGACCATCCAGCCGCTCGCGCCGAGACTGCGGGCGGCTTCGATCAGACGCATGTCGAGCGTGGCGAAGGACGCCAGCGTAGGACGCACGACGAACGGCGCGTAGAAGACCACTTCCGCGAGAATCACGCCGCCCACGCCGAACAGGAAATTGAGCGGCGGCGCCTCGAGATGAAACAGCTGCTGCAAGGCGATGCTGACCGAGCCTTGCGAGCCGTACAGAAAGATCAGCGTGAACGCGACCAGAAACGAGGGGAACGCGACGAACAGTTCAAGAAAACGCGTGACCATGCGCGCACCGGGAAACGGCTTGAAGAACAATAGCGACGCGAGACCGATACCGAGCAAGGACGCAAGCCCGGCGCTCACACACAGAATCCACAGCGTGGTGCCGACTACGCCGCGCGTTTCCGGATTGCCGAAAAACGCCGAGTAGGCCTGCAGACTCAAACCATGCGGACCGGTGAAACTCAGCAGTACCAGACGCACGAGCGGATAGATCACCAGCGGACCCAGCACGACCACCGCAAGGAACAGCAGGTGCCATTGCGCCGCGCGTTCGCGTCGCTTCACCGCCGCCGTGTGCGAGGCCGCGCTCGCGCTGCGGCGGGCATCGCCAGCGGCTTCGCTGATCGAATTGGGGGTATCAGGGGTTGATAAGGACGACATCGTCAGCCTCATAACGCAGGGAAACACGCGCGCCCTTCTCCGGCATCATGCCGTGGCCACGCTGCATGGTGACGAGCACGGGCTCGTTAGGCATCGCGTCCAGAGCGACCGACACCGACAGCACCGCGCCGTACCATTCGACCGACGTAATCGCGCCATGCAACTGGCCTTCGCCAAGTGGCACGATACGCAACGCTTCCGGACGCAGACAGGCCACCCGCTCGCGCTCGTTGTAGCGCACGTCGTCCATGCCGAATGCCACCTGCGGCGGCAACAGATTGGCCGCGCCCAGATAGCGCGCGACGAAACCGTCGTTCGGCGTGTCGTACAACTGCTGCGGCGTGCCGAGTTGCGCGATGCGGCCTTCGCGCATCAGCAGCGTACGGTCGGACAGCACCAGCGCGTCGTCCTGATCGTGCGTCACGCAGACGATCGTCAGATTCGGCAGGCGCTCGTGCAGCGCCTTCAGCTCGGAACGCACCGAGGCGCGCAGATTGGCGTCGAGTGCGGAAAGCGGTTCGTCGAGCAACAACACATCGGGCTCGATCACGAGCGCACGCGCGAGCGCCACGCGCTGCTGCATACCACCCGACAATTGCGCGGGCATGTGATGCCCGGCGTCGCCCAGTTGCACGAGCTTCAAGGCATCAGCGACACGTCGCGCGACATCCTTCGACTGCGTGCGGCGCGCACGCAAGCCGAAAGCCACGTTGTCGAATACCGATAGATGCGGGAATAGCGCATAGCTCTGGAACAGCAAGCCGAGATTGCGCTTATGCGGCGGCACGTGCGTCAGGTCGTGACCGGCAACGGTCAAGGTGCCCGACAGTCCGTCCGCTTCGATGAACCCGGCGATGAAGCGCAACAGCGTGGTCTTGCCGCAACCACTGCGGCCGAGCACGGTGAGCAACTCGCCGCGCTGAATGGTCAGCGACAGATCGTCGAGCACGGTGCGCGTGCCGAAGCGCACCGTCAGATGGTCGATCTGTACGCCGCCCGGCGTGTTCGAACGCGCGCCGTCGAGCGCGTCCGGTGAGGCGCCGAGCGCGCCTGGGTGAGCAAGACTGGCCGTATTCACCGGGTTCATCCTCCAACTGGATTAATGCTGATACGGCGCCCGCACGGATGCGGGAAGCGCCGCCTGACTCAATTGCGAACTGCGGCTTACTTCGGCTTGACGACTTCGAGCTGCTTGCCCGACGAACCGATCACATCGCTCTTCCAACGTGCCGTCCAGTCCGCCTTCTTCGCCATCACTTGCGTCCAGTCCACCGGGATCAGCGTCACGCCGGCGATCGCCTTCTTGACTGCTTCGCCGTTCTTGCCGGCGAGCGGTACGTCCGTGCGGCCCGGGATACCGAAGATGTCCGGCACCTTGGATTGCACATCGGTCGACATCAGGTAGTCGATCAGCTTCTTGCCTTCAGCCTGGTTCGGACCGTTCTTGATCAGGCCGATCGCGTACGGCAGCTGGAACGTGGTCGGCTTATCGCCGGCTTTGGCTGCGAGGAAGATCGGCTTGAGCGACAGGCCGCCGTTCGCTGCATCGTCCAGATCCATCTGCAAGTCGCCGTTGGCGAAGGCGATTTCGTTACGCGAGAGCAGCACGTCGAGGTAGCCCGTGCCCTTGGTGTGGAACTTGGCGCTCTCTTCGAGCTTCTTCAGATAGTCGAACGCCTTGTCTTCGCCCATCAGCGACGTGGTCAGGATGATCACGGCCATACCGTCGCCAGCCGTAGCCGGGTTCGAGTAGGCGACCTTGCCGGTGTAGTCCGGGTGCAGCAGGTCGGCGAAGGTCTTCGGTTGGTTCTTGGTCACGTCCGGGTTGATCGCGAACGAGAAGTAGTTGTTCACGAAAGTCGCCCACGAACCGTTCGGCGCCTTGGCAATCGCTGGCACGTTCTTGTAGTTGGCGCTCTGATAAGCCTGCAGCAGGCCGGCCTGGTCGGCTTGCTGGATGAACGGCGGCAACGTGACGATCACGTCGGCCTTCGGCTGATCCTTCTCGATGGTGGCGCGGTTCACCACTTCGCCGCTACCTGCCGTGACGATGTTGACCTTCACACCTTCCTTCTTTTCGAAGGCCGGCAGCACATCCTTATAGAGGTTTTCGAGGCCGTCGGCGGTGTACAGCACCACGGCGTCAGCCGCATGGGCCTGCATCGCCGCGCCGCCGAATGCTGCCGCGGCGATCAGCGCCGGCAACAGTTTGCGTGCGAGGCCAGCCGTGGCGTGAAGGGAATTCGTCTTTGTCATGTCGCTCTCTCCGAAAGGCAAAAAACCAGACGGTCGGGATATCCCGATACCTGTTGTGATTGAACGGCGGTAGCGCCGCGCCGCTTGCGTGTTGCCCGCAGCCAGTTGCAGTGCAGTTTCGCCCGAATTTGCGGGGATTGCAGATTGCCGACAACTTTGCTGCTTCTTCTCCAGCCTGACTTACAGCTCACCTACGAGACTCGCGCTGCCGGCCATGCCTGAACGGGCACGGCAAGGATCACAGGTTTCCATGACAACGCCATGACGATTCTGGCGAATTCCAACAATTGACACAATTCGCCAATAATATCCAAATCAATCTTTTCGTCACCCTGCCCGGGCGACGGACATTCATCTGATGACGGAGGCGCTGTGATTCCTGGAAACGATCCAATCCTGCTGACCCCGGGCCCGTTGAGCACTTCGCCGCAAACCCGCGAGGCGATGCTGCGCGACTGGGGCTCGTGGGACGCCGCGTTCAACCGTATGACCCATAGCGTGTGCGCCGACCTCGTCAAAATCGTACATGGCGAAAATGACTATGTTTGCGTACCGCTGCAAGGCAGTGGCACGTTCGCGGTCGAAGCGGCGCTCGGCACGCTGGTGCCGCGTCAAGGCTGCGTGCTGGTTCCGAACAACGGCGCGTATTGTGCCCGTCTGATCCGAATATTGCAGCGTATGGGGATCGCTTATGTCGAGCTGCCGCTGAATGAGGACGAACCCGTCAGCCCCGCCGCGATTGAAGACGCCTTCAATCTTGATTCGCGCATCACTCACGTCGCGCAAGTCCATCTGGAAACGAGCGCCGGTCTGCTCAATCCGCTCGACGATATCGCCGCGGTGTGTCAGCGGCACGGCAAAAGCCTGATCGTCGACGCGATGAGCTCGTTCGGCGCGCTGCCGATCGATTTGCGGCGCGGCGGCATCGACGCGCTGATCTCGGCGAGCGGCAAATGCCTGGAAGGCGTGCCGGGCATGGGATTCGTGATTGTGCAGCGCAGCGTGCTGGAGCGGAGCGAAGGACGCTCGCCGTCGCTCGCGCTGGATCTGTACGATCAATACGTTTATATGGAGAAGACGACCCAGTGGCGCTTCACGCCGCCGACTCATGTGGTCGCGGCTTTGCGTCAGGCGCTGGATCAGTTCATCGCCGAAGGGGGACAAGCGGCGCGCGGCGCACGCTATACGCAGAACTGCGCGGCGTTGGTAAGCGGCATGAAAGCGCTCGGCTTCGAACCGTTTCTGAAACCCGACGTGCAGGCGCCGGTGATCGTCACGTTCTACGCGCCGCGCGACCCCGCGTGGAATTTTGCAAACTTTTATGCCGCGGTGCGCGAGGCGGGTTACGTGCTGTATCCGGGCAAGCTGACGCAAGTGGACACATTCCGCGTGGGCTGCATCGGCGCGATCGATGCGGACGAGCTACGTAAAGCAGTGGCCGCGATCGACCGGACGCTGAAATGGCTTGGGATTCGCGTGAAGTGACGTGGCGTGGATGCCGCGGAGCAGCCGCGGCGCGCAGGTATGCGGGGCGCTCGCTCGTGCGCTTCTCCGCTCTGGCCACCTGCCGCCCGTGTGCTCCATGGGCGCAGCCGCTCAGGCGATCAGGATTTCCGGCCCATGCGCCGTGATCGCCTTGCCGAGCGCCTTCTCCGGCGCCAGCTCGGTGACCAGATAACGCGCCGATTCGATCCCGTTGATGCGCACCGGGGTCACGCGCCCGAACTTCGAGTGGTCGGCGACAACCACCACCATGTCGGCGGCGGCGATCATACGGCTGCGCACTTCGGCGGCCATGCGGCTGTAGTCGGTCAGGTAGCCGTCCGGCGAAATGCCGCCCGCGCCGATGAAGGCGAAATCCGCGTGGTACTGCGTCAGCTGATGCACAGTGTCGAGGCCGAAGGTGGCGTCTTCGATATCCGACAGCTCGCCGCCGAGCAGCGTCACACGGTTATCGTTGCGGCGGCCAAGCAGCAGCGCGATACGCCAGTCGTTCGTATAGACCGACAGCCGATGGCGGTCGAGCAGCGCCCGGGCCACTGCCTGGGTGGTGCTGCCCGAATCGATGATCAGCGAAGCGCCGTCCGGCACGAACTCTGCCGCGCGTTCGCCGATGGCCCGCTTGGCGCCGGCGTTGGCGGCTTCGCGCGTATCGAGGTCGGGCTCGCGCCGGTCGCTGGAGAGCGCGCCGCCGTGGGTCGTGACGAGCAGACCGCGCCCGGCCAGCGCATTCAGATCGCGGCGGATGGTCTCGCGCGACACATTCAGTTCGCGCACCAGTTCAGCGACCGAGAGCGCGCCGGTTTTAGCGACTTGCGCCAGGATGTATTGGTGACGTTGTTCTGCGAGCATCTATTGGAGGCCGGGAACCGGCACGCTTGGGTTTCGCCACGATTGGAGAAGGCCGCGGTATTGTATTACGCGTGGCGCGGGGACGCTCCTCTTATGGCGCTTACCTGCTAATCTGAACGCCCTGGCCGCGCGCCGACGCCTGTCGAAGCCGCGTAGTCCGTCAACCGAACTGCCGATGCCGCCACTGTTTCGCCGTTTACTGCTGCTGTTCCACGCGTTGCGTTATGGCGCACGCCTGATCTGGCTTGCCGCCCCATCCGACCACAAACTGCACTGGATGATCGACCTGATCGGCCGTGTGCACGCGGCCGGGCGCAACGGCGCGAGCCTGCACGGCGTCCTGCCCGCGCTCGGGCCGCTCGCGAGCCGCTTCGCACAGACCCTGGTCGAACGGCCCGAACTCGCGAGCGGCACCCTGCACGACGCCATCGACGCAATCGATCATCTCGAAGCCGCGCTGCCGCCGCGGGAATCCGAACAGGCTTTGGCACGCGCATTCGGCCGGCCGCTCGCCACGATCTTCAGCGCCGTCGATCTGGTGCCGGTGCGCGGCGGCTTTGCCGAACAGACGCACTTCGCGCGGCTCATCGTGCCGGTCAACGGCCATAGCGAAGTGGCCATCAAGCTGGTGCACGCCGATCAGTTGCAACAGATCGGCGACGAGCTCGCGCTTCTGCGCTGGGTCGCGCGCTGGCTGGAGAAATTTTCCGGCTCGGCCCGCCGCCTGCAACTGCGGACGTTGGCGCAGACCTTCACCGACGACATCCAGCGCCGTTTCGATCTGCGCGCCGAAGCCGCCAATCTGAGCCAGACCGGCCATCATTTCGACGGCGACCGGCGCATCGTCGTGCCGGACGTGATCTGGGACCTGTGCACCAACCAGACACTGACGATGCAGCGCGTCAGCACCTTGCCCGCAAGCGACCTGCCCGGCCTGCATTTGCATCACGTCAAGCTGGCGCCGCTGGCCGCGCATATCGTCGAGGTGGTAACTGAACAGGCATTCGAGCACGGCTTCTTTCACGCGACGCTCGATGCGCGCAAGGTGCGCGTGAGCATCGAACCGGACACGCTGGGGCGCCTCGTGCTGGCGGAGTTTTCGATCATGTCGAGTCTATCGACCGGCGAGCGCGAATTCTTCGTGCACGGCGCGACTGCGCTCTTCGACCAGGACTACGGCCGGCTTGCCGAACTGCATCGCGACGCCGGCCATGTGTCCGACGACACGCGCAAGGAAATGCTCGAAGCCGAATTGCGCACGCGCGCCGAAGCGCACTTTGCAGCCGCGCCGGAGGACCGCTCGGCGGGTTCGCTATTTCATCATCTGCTGCACGCGGTGCATCCGTTCGACGGCGCCGTGTCCGGGCGGCTCGCCACCGCCCAGCGCTCGTTCCAGCAGGCGGAAATGCTGGCGCGTGCGCTGCATCCAGGCGTCGATACGTGGAATGTCACACGCGGCGTGCTGGCGGGTATAGCGCGGCGCGACATGGATCACCGCGGCTGGATCAAGCGCATCTCGCGCGAGTTGCCCCATCTGGCGCATATGCTGCCGCGCGTGCCGCAACTGGCCGTGCGCTATCTGCAGCATGAGCACGATCGCGCCCGCACGCCGCAGCAGAATGCGCAGCTGATGGTGGACATCAGCCGTGAATATCGGCGCACGCGTGTGCTGCTGTGGGCGTGCGCGGTGTGCGGCGGAGTACTCGGCGCGGGGACGGTATTGCTGATGTGGTGATGATTGCAGCTTCGAACAAGACGCGCGTCTTGTATCCAGGCAAGATGGCGGCTTTTGAAGCGACCTTTTGCCGATGCTCGCCTCCTCTATCGCCGCTGTATTCGTCGTGTTGTGGTCGACCGGCTTCGTGGTCGCCCGGGCGATCACACCGTATGCCGATCCCAATCTGTTCCTGCTCGCGCGCTTCGGCGGCACCGCGCTGATATTCGCGCTTGCCGCGCTCGCTGCACGCGCCGCCTGGCCAACCGGCCGCGATCTCGGCAAGCACCTGATAGCGGGCGCACTGCTGCAAGGCGTCTACCTCGGCGCGGGCTACTGGGCCGTCGCACAGGGGTTGAGCGCCGGTGTGATGGCCTTGCTCGGCGCATTGCAGCCGCTCGCGACTGCAGCAGTCGCGGCCCCGCTATTCGGCGAGCGGCTTTCGCGGCGTGGCTGGACCGGGATGGCGCTCGGCCTCGCCGGCGTCGTGCTGGTTCTCGAACCGAAACTCGCCGCGGCCGCGCCGTCTGCCTCGCATGGCGACGCGCCGCCATGGCTGGTCGTGCTTATTTCGATCCTCGCGATTGGCGCGATCACTGCAGGCACGCTGTTTCAGAAGACTTCGCTGGCGAAGGCCGATATCCGCAGCGCAAGTGCGGTGCAGAACTTCGGCGCGGCGGCCGTTGCGGCGATGCTTGCGCTAGTGCTCGGCGAGCATCGCTGGATTGCATCGGCCACTTTGTGGGGGGCGCTGGCGTGGGGCATCGTGATGCTCTCCGGAATCAGCGTCACCTTACTGGTGTGGATGGTCAGGCGCGGCGATGCGGCGCGCGCCACCGCGCTGATGTTTCTCGCGCCGCCGCTCGCCGCGCTCGAAGGGTATGTCGGCTTTGGCGAAACGCTCCTGCCGGTGCAGATCGCTGGCTTTGCGTTGGCGTTGGTGGGCGTGGTGCTGGCGCGGTCGTGAGCTTTTTCGATCGACGCCAAGCGGCCTGCGTCGGTCAATGCGCGTTCGTCGCGCGTCCTCCGGGCGGCTTGTTTGGCCGCGCCAAGGTGGTCAAGTCCGATATCGGCTCAGCACCCGAACCTGCCACTCAACCCACCGCTTAATCCGCTGTATCGGCGCCGGCCGGCACTTTCGCGCGCACCTTGCTGCCCGGGGCCGGCGCCCAGGCCGGGCGGCTCTTGCGCGCCGAATCCACCACGACGATGTAGCGCCCCGCCCACGGCGTCACCTGGCGATCGCTTTTCAATACCCACAGCGATTTGCCCGACTCGACGAGCGCGACATATTCAGCGTCGAGAATGCCGTAGTGGTCGATAAACGAGTTGAGCGACGCGGGAATCCGCACGCAGCCCTTCGAATGGCGAATACCGAGCAGCGGCTCAAGCCGGTCAGGATCGGTGGCGTGCATCTGGAAACGCATCTGCGACATGCCGCCCTTGCCCCAACCGCGCTCGCCCTGCGCCCAGCCTAGGTCGAAGATCCGCATGTCGCGCTTGCCATAGCCGCGGATGTGGTTCTCGTTCAGCGTGCCTTCTGAGCGAAAGTCCATGTTGGACGGCGTATGTTCGAACACGCCGAGCGGCGTGATGAAGTGGTCGTACTCGCCAGGCCGGCCCGTCGAGACCGGCGAAGCGCCGATCATCTGCCAACCGTCGGACGGCGCTGCCCGGAAATAGATAAACAGCGCCTGCACGTTGGCGTTGCGATCGACCAGCACGACATACTCGCCCGACAGGCTGCCGAGCAGGTGCTCGCCGAGCGCCGTTTGCAGGCGATCGGCATAGGCGCGCTGCTCCGCGGCCGGCACTTTCAGCCGGCGCGTGACGTCTTGCGCGAACACGTCACGCAGCATGAACGCGCGACGTGGGTCGACCACGCCGGCCGCATCGGGCGCGGCAACGGCCGACGCGTCGACCGCGCGCGCCGCGTGGTTCGCCACTACGGACGCCGATGGCCGTGCAAGCGTGGCGCCCGAAGCCGAGACCGATGGAGAAGCCGCCGTGCCCGACGCCGCCACAGCGACGCCATATGACACCGCACAAAAGACAGCCGTGAACACGCGCGCCAGACATCGCACTGAACCAACGGCGCGCACGAAACGCGGCACGAAGCGTAAATCCGACATACACACCACTTCGCTTCGACGATCTACCGATGCGGAAGTACTGCGGTCCGGTGCAGGCTGGCCAGGCCAATTGGGGTAGTTCATCGCGTATTTGAGCAAACCTGATTATTATTGACTGCTCGCCGGCTCATGCGGCGCTCGGAACGAGGATGTTACTAAGCGCATTGGCATCTGTCGATGAAGACTCGGCCAATTCACCCAAATCACCGCATTAACAACCCATATTCAACGCTCCGCGCCTCGGTTTTAAAAGCAGCGCAAAGTGAATTGAAAGCCAATATCCACGATAAAACCGTGAAACCGATTCATCACGACATGCTCGCAAAATCGACTCGTACGTGAACCGGTCGCTCATGCAATCAACGCGAGCGTTCATGATTGACACTCGCGTTACCGCACATGGAGGAAAGAGGAACATGACGCAACAGGACCCAGCCGCACGCCAGGCAAGCATCGCAGCGGAAATGCACATCGCCGCCGAGTTCGACGCCGCACAGGAAATCGAGCGCCGGGTCGCCTTTCTGGCGAACTATCTACGCAGCAACGGCCTGAAAACTTACGTGCTCGGTATCAGCGGCGGCGTCGATTCGACTACCGCTGGCCGGCTTGCACAACTCGCGGTCGAGCGGCTACGCGCCGAACATTACGACGCGCGTTTCGTCGCGATCCGTTTGCCTTACGGCGTGCAAAAAGATGAAGCCGACGCGCAGCAGGCCTTGAGCTTCATTCGCGCGGACGAAAATCTCACCGTCGACATCAAACCTGCCGCCGATGCAATGCTCGCCGCGCTGGATAACAGCGGCGTGCGATTTAACGACGACTCCCAGCAGGATTTCGTCCACGGCAATATCAAGGCGCGTCAGCGAATGATCGCGCAATACGCGGTAGCCAGCGCGCGGGCGGGCGTGGTGATCGGCACGGATCACGCGGCCGAATCGGTGATGGGATTTTTCACGAAGTTCGGCGACGGCGGCGCCGACGTGCTGCCGCTCACTGGCCTGAATAAACGTCGTGTGCGGGCACTGTCCAAAGCCTTGGGCGCACCCGAATCGCTGGCGCACAAGGTGCCGACCGCGGACCTGGAAATGTTGCGTCCACAACGACCTGACGAAGACGCGTACGGCATCCCTTACGACGATATCGACGACTTTCTGGAAGGCAAACCAGTGAGCGACGCCGCGCGCGCAACGGTCCTGCGCTTCTACGACGTCACGCGGCACAAGCGGGCGCTGCCCTACACGCCGTTCGATTGGCCGGTGAAGACAGGCGAGAAATGAAAAAAGGGGAGTAACAACCGGAATGTGCGGGGAGGACGCACGCGAGGAATTTGCGCCTGACGCAGCGCGTTCTCACCGCTCGACACATTCGAAGCAATCGGCAAATGCGGTTGCGACTGACTCAGTGAGCAGGCGGTGTGTCGTCACTGAACAGATCGGCGCTGGCTTCGAGCGTCAAGCCACCTAACTGCTTGCCGTGAATCTGCCGCGCGATCACCTCGCCCACATATGGCACTTCCGCGTTTAACTCGACCGTGGCGTAGGCGCTGGGCTTCCCGGCATCGACCACCTCGACGTTTTTCGCGTAATGCCCAAGCTCACGCTTGAGGAACTCACGCACTTCCTGCTCGCTGCACGATTCCGCGATATTGCGCACGATCAGGTTCATGCCGCCTACCCTCGGCGCGCGCTGCGATCCGCGGCCTGTACCCGCACCGGGCGCAGCGCTGCACGCTGTTTCGCCTGAGCAGCCGCGAGTTCGCGGATCAAGGCGGCGCCGGCCGCACCCACAGCAGCCAATGTCAGATAGAAGGCAATCATTTAAATCTCCCCTTCGAATTTCGTCCTGTTTTCAGGATAGCCACAATCGACAACAAAAGCGATGCGACACAATGTCGTAAAAACGGACCTACAAAAACTTCCGTTAATGCACTGTACCTGAATAAGCGGCCGTAAAAATAGCAAAACACATGTTCATTCAGCGGTGCAGGCCCGGCACACGCGCCAGACGCGGACGCTGCGCAAAAACCGGGCCGCACCGGACAGCGACATTTATCGCCACCGGCATCCTACGGGGGGACGTGGGCAAAGGGCGGGCTGATCGTCGGGATCAGTCCGCCGCTTGCACGTTTGCCGCGCTCACCCACCATGCATTCTTGCCTTGCGGCACGTGAACCAGTACCGCGGATGGATCGTCGACGCCGTCGTCGGCAACTTCACATACCGTCAAACCGTCCGGCAGGCGTTTCACCTCGCCGGCCGCCTGAAACAGTGCGACGCGCTGCGCGTTCAGCGGCCGCAGTTGCCGGTACACGTCGAAACTGATTGCTGCGGGCACGTCGCCGCGAATCTGCAGCGAGTCGGCACTGCCGCAGTGCACGGACTCGGCGGCAAGCGCCGTAGCGCTGCCGAACAGACAGCCGAATGCGAGCGCCAAGGCGGTAAGGCGTGAATGGGTCATGGTGGTTCTCCGGGAATATGTTGGGACAGCGCGCTGCGAGCGGCGCTGAATGGACGCGAATCAACCGCGGGGACAACGCAGGCAAAGACAGGCAGCCTCATGGCGCGCTTTCGCGACCGTCGCCTCGTCCGTTGCTGTCGCCGGTTGCGACATCGAGACGGCTCACGTCGCAAGACGTCTGGCTGAAGCCCGAATACACCACCGACCAGTTACCGACAATCGCGGCTTGCGCCTCCGCGAGGCTCAGCTTCCCTTCGCAAACGCAGCGTTTGAGCATGACCGCGGCGCGCGCCTTGCGACGCTCGCCCTGGTGGCCTGCCCACGGCAGAAGATCGAGATTGGCGGGTGCGTTCGGCGAGCCGCCGAGCACGATGGGCACGCGCCTGTCCAGCGCGAAAGAGGGACCGTTGTCGGCATCGATGCCGCGTGCGGCAAGCATGCGGTCCTTGCGGGCCATCAATTCGTCGAACGGGGGTGCAACCGTGTCCGCATAGCCGGGTCGGCAAATCGTTTCGCCGACGGACTCCTGCGTGACGCGCTCGTCTAGCATCGATGAATCCTGAGCCCGGACTTCACCGATTCGCAAAGCAAGTAGCACGGTGAAGCCGAGCAGGAACGCAAGACGCACCTTGCGGCCGGGACGCGCGGCACTGCACCGGCGCGCGAGCGTCGACGGAGCCTCCTGATGTGTCCTGCTGGTTGCGTCGCTGTAATAGATGATGCGGCGCCTGTCTGCAATGCCTGCGTTCATTCGTCGGCGCGCCGGCAGCGGCGCGCAATAGTTCAATTCGCAGACTAATTAAAACACATTCAATATCCCTACGCGAACAACGCATACCTACGCAGCTTGGCGAAGATGCACCCCGCTGTGCTCGCAGGTGAACGCCGGCGCGGTCCTGGCGTGCACGAATACACGTGGCAGGACCGTGCCGACACACCGCACCAAGGCAATGCAGTTACCTGGGCCGCGCCCAGGCACGGCTCAGGCACCGCGCAACCGCAAGCTACTGCGCCTTTTGCACCACCCGAGCCTGCAAGGCGCGGATACGGAAGAGCGCCTGGGTGTTGGACACCGTCGTGTCGTACATCTTGGCGAGATCCGCCTTGAGCGCGGTACGCGAACCACCGTCGAGATAGACCATATGCCCCGACGGATAAAAACGCGCCGACAGATTCTGCCGGACCTGCTGGCTGACAAGCGGCATTTGCTGCAGATCGAGCACGGTCTGATAGAACGGCGTGACGTAGTCGAAGAAACCGTTTGCCGATAGCACCTTCAGATCAGGATTGAGCGCCATCACGGCGGCAAGGTCGCCGGCGGTGTACAGAATGATGTTGCCCTTCGCGTCGAGCCCCTTCTGCGCGCCGGTCGGATCGATATGGCTGAAGTCCCAATACTGGAATGCCTGATCGTTGAGGTCCGTGAAAGCCGAATTCGACGTGTATTTCAACTGCTCGTTCAGATACACGTTCCACATCGTCGTATAGACGCCGGTCACCGCCGTCATGGTCGGATCGTTGCCGCCGGAATTCGGGTCGATCTTGCCGGCGATGCCAGTGTTGATTGCCGTCACGCGGCCGTCGTACTCGCCAAGCGCGAGACCCTGCGATTTCAGCAGCGTGGTCAGGAACAGCGAATTGCCGCGGCTGTCGTACGAGGCGATATCGAGGCTCCAGGCAAGCAAGGTGGTTTTGTCGATACCGGTGTATTCGCTGAGTTTTTCGACCGTTGCGGAATCCGTCGTCGGAAACTTGCGCAGCGCCGCCAGGTAGTCGGTGCGCGCGAATTGCGCCACCTCTTCGGCAAACGTGCCGAGGTCGGTCGGCCGCGGTGCAATGCCGAGCTTCTTGTGATACCACGCGTCCGCCGCGGTGGTGGGCAACGCGCCGACCGGGTTGCCCGATTGCGTGTAGTCGAGAATGGACGATTGCAGCGTAATGCCGTTCAGATCGACGCCGTCTTCGTGCAGCCGGTACGCCAGCACGCAACTGCGCGCCGTGCCGTAAGACTCGCCGAACAGGTACTTCGGCGAATTCCAGCGATTGTTCTTGGTGAGAAAGCGCTTGATGAACTGCTTGATCGAGTCGGCGTCCTGGTCGACACCCCAAAAGGCGCGGTTCGTCTTCGGCGCGATGGCCGCCGAGTAGCCCGTGCCGACCGGATTGATGAAGACGAGGTCGCTCTTGTCGAGCAGGCTGTCCGGGTTGTCTTCCATCGAATACGGCGCGGGCGGCGTAAAGCCCGGCATCGACGTCTTGATGCGGCGCGGCGCGAACGAGCCCAGCAGCACGAACACCGAAGACGAGCCCGGGCCGCCGTTGTAGAAGAACGTTACCGGGCGGGTTTCCTCCTTCTGGTTGTCCTGCGTGAAGGCCACGTAGAACATCTTGGCTTCAGGCTGCGAACTGCTTGGGTCAACAATGACGAGGTGACCCGCCGTCGCCGTGTAGTTGATCTTCTGGCCGCCGATCGTGGTCGAATGGTGCGTGACCGCGGCTGTTTCAGTGGTATCGGTGACGGAATCGTCCGGTCCGTTGCCATAAGCGACCGGATCGAAGAACGGCTGATCTCCACCTTTGTGCGACGCACCGGCGGCGGCCGTTGCGGACGAAGCATGCGTGTTGTGTGACGACTGCGGACTAACGGAAGCTGACTCGGTGTTCGTCATGATCGCTCCATGGATTCGTTAAAGTCTTGGTGTGTCTTGGTGTGTCTCTCTTGATGTGTATCGATGTCTCTTGATGTCACCTTTGTGTCCTGCGGTGCCTGCGTCGCCTGAGGGCAAGCACCATACCGCCTGCGGCCTGAACGCAACGCACTCGGGACCAAGCGCGGACAGCCGGTGAGCGCCGGGGCCGGCAATCAGCGATGCGCCTTCCGGACTGAACCGCGACTCATCAGACTATAGTGCCGCCGCCACCTTCTGACCATGGGGACTGCCGAGTCCCGTGCACGCATCCCAGCCTGGCGACGCGGCGAAGCTGCCATTGTTGCCCTGGGTGATGTCGTTGAACGCGCCCGGCGCCTTGTACAACTTCGGGTTGATGAAGCCGGCCGGTTGCCCCTTCGCCGCGTTGATCCGCGCGATCAACGCGGCCCATAGCGGTGCAACCGCGCTGGTGCCGCCGACCACCGTCTGCGTGCCGTCGATCAATACGCTATAGCCGGTGATGGGCGACGCATCGCCGGCCACGTCCGGCACGCCGCGCCCGCTGAGCGCCGTCTTCGCGCCGCTCGACGAAGTGGCCGACAGACCCTGCTGCCACACCGGCACAGAAAAAGTCCGGCTCACGCCACCACCGCCTGCCCCGCCCTGCGCGCCGTCGTTCCACACCACCTCGTGCGAAATCGATGTGCCCGATGCGGTCAGGCTCGTGCCACCGCATGCCAGCACGTAAGGGCTCGACGCCGGAAAGTCGACCTGATCGCCGCTGGAACCGTCGCTCGAGCCGCTATCGCCCGACGCCGCGCAGACCGTCACACCGAGTGCTGCCGCCGTTTGCAGCACGCTGTTGAACGCCTGCTGCGACTGGCTGGTCCAGTTCGACTCCGGGCCGCCCCAACTGATCGAGACGACCGAAGGTTTGTTGGTCGTGTCATGCACCGCGCGGCTTACCGCGTCGATGAAACCCGCATCGCTGTTCTGCGTGAAATAGACCGCGATCGTCGCGCCAGGCACAATCGCACCGACGATTTCGATGTCGAGCGTGACTTCGCCGTCGGGCCCGTTCGGGTCGCCGCTCGGCTGATTGCTACCCTGATCGACACCGACAGATTTCACCTTGGGTGAAGCGACGCCCAAGCTCGCAAAGTAACTCTTGAGGTCGGACGCGTTGTACCCACCGCCGAGTTCGATGATGCCGACGCATTCGCCGCTGCCGTCGCCTTGCGGAAACTGATACAACGACGCGAGTTGCAGCGGCGTAAAGGACGCCTGATGCGCTTTGGCCGGCTGGAACGGCGGCCGGATGCGAAAGTGCGGCCGCGCCTGAGGCCGGTTATCGAGGCCGAGCACGGCTTGCACGATGCCGTGCAAATCGTCCGGCACACTGATCGTGCCGGTTCGGCCGCGGAACTGGCCCGCAGTGTGGTGCTGGTAATGTTCCAGCTTGACGCCGAAGGCGGTCTGGAACTGCGCGATTGTGCCGCTCAGCACCACCTGGCGCGCTGCCGGATCTTCCCGCACCACCGTCAGGCCGTGTGCAGTGGCAAAAGCTTTGACCTTCGCGATGTCGTCCGGAGTGGCGCTGTAATCTTTTGCAAAGGCCTCCCGCGATAGAGGTTTGACGCTCGGGTCGCCCGCTTCAATCTTGCTCATCAGTGCATCGAACTGCGCCTGGTGTGGACGGCGCAACATCACGAAAACCTCGATCCGTTCTGCCGGATCGCATTGCCCAACGACTGTCGAACCTTGTTCCGCCGTGCGCTCGCTTCCTGGCAACGGTTGTCTATTGACCATGGTGTCGATTCTCCTGTTAGCGTGACGGCGCGGGCCGCAAGGTGGACCCCAGGCACGGCACGCGCCTCCACGAACTCTCCGCCGCGTGGCCAGCAGCGGATTGCTGTTTCAAGGACTTCGCCAAATCGTCCGACCCATGCATTCGAACACAGTTCCGGCATGCGCGGCAGTTGTCCGAATGGCTAACGTCGCGTTCGATCAATGCGCATCGTGCAGCACCCGCGCTATCATGCTGAAGCGGCAATCCAGCCGTCGCAGCGCCTCGCGCGCCACTCGCGCGCACGATCGAAGAATCAGAGGAACCCAATGTCAATTTCGATGTATCAAGCATCATTGCCCGTGCTGGTGCGCGGCATGACCAACCTGCAAGTCATCCTCGGCAAGGCCGAGGCGCACGCTGCAGAGAAACAGATCGACCCGTCCGTGCTCATCAACGCCCGGCTCGCGCCGGACATGCTGCCGCTATTGCGCCAGGTCTATATCGTGAGCGACACAGCGAAGGGCTGCGCCGCGCGTCTGGCCGGCGTCGAAGCGCCGAAGTACGACGACGTCGAACAGACCTTCGAAGAACTCGATGCCCGCCTTCAAAAGACGATTGATTATCTGAAGGAATTCAAGCCGCAACAGATCGATGGATCGGAAGAACGTCCGATCACGCTGAAAATGCGCGTTGGCCCGATCGAGTTCACGGGGCTGTCATATCTGCTCGGTTTCGTGTTGCCGAACTTTTATTTTCACGTCACGACGGCGTACGACATTCTGCGTCACAACGGCGTCGAACTTGGCAAGCTCGACTATCTGGGCGGCGCCAAGTAAGAAGGTGTGCGCGCTGTGGCGTGAGCGTCTTGTGATTGCGGCATGAGCAGCACGTGAGCTAGACACCGGCCGCGTGCGAACCCGCGCACGAGCAGTACATGTGTGGCATCACACGCGCGGCTGGAACGCGATGATCGCCATGCCGGCCAAAGTGAATGCCACACCGGCCGCATCCCACAGCGTGGGGCGCACTTTGTCGACGCCCCATAGCCACACGATCGCCACCGCCACGTACACACCGCCGTAAGCCGCATACACGCGGCCTGCGGCGGTGCCGTGCAGCGTCAGCAGCCAGGCGAACAGGGCAAGGCTGAGCGCGCCGGGCACCAGCAGCCAGATGGAGCCCCCCTCCTTCAGCCAACGCCAGGGCAAATAGCACCCAACGATCTCAGCAACGGCGGTCACGGCGTAAAGCAGAAAGGTTTTCATCGACAGATAGAAGCGAGCGGTTGTGTTGCCGCGGGACGGTGCGCGGCTGTGTATTGGCTTTATTAACACAATCACTTCGCGCGCGGGCATGATGCATGCGTCGACCGTCGCGCCTCGCCGCTCTATTCACTACCTGTCATCGGCACCGCATCACCCTGTGCCGACATCCGCAAGTCCGGAAGCCCGGACATCAGTCAGTCCAGCGAAAGCCGCAACGCAAAGCCGATCAGCGCCGCTGAGAAAGTCCAACGCTGCAGTGTCTGAGCGAGGGGATGAGCCCGCATCCATCCGGCAATGCGCGCCGCGCCAATCGCGTACACGATGTCGAAACATGCGCCAATGGCGAGCAGCACCAGACCCAGTTCGACCATCTGAAGCGCAACCGGTCCAGCCGCAGGACGCACGAACTGCGGCAATAGCACCGAGCAGAACAGCAGTGCTTTCGGGTTTAACAGGTTGGTCAGCAAACCCTTGACGAAAGCGGTCCGCAACGGCCGCGACTCGGCGCCCATCGCGTCGCCTTCAGGCAATGCGAATACGGGTGAACGGAAAATCTGGATGCCAACCCACGCGAGATAAACCGCACCGCCGTAACGCACCACGTCGTACAGCCAGGGCGCACTGCGTAGCAGCGCCGCCACCCCGCATGCCGACAACGTGACGTGCGTGGCCCGCGCCACCCCAAGGCCGCCAGCCGCGGCGAAACCACTGCGCACGCCGCGTCCGATGCTGGTCTGCAGAACGAGCGCCATGTCGGGCCCAGGCACGGCATAAACCACAAACAACGCAGCGATATAAACGACCAGAAGGTGTGCGGAAATCATAGAAACCTCTTGTTTTAAGGGCTCTATCTTGCCGTCGTCCGTGGAGGGTTTGCTGGCGAAATGCAGGAGCCCCGGCCTCATCTTTGAAGGAATACGCTAATATTCCACTCCCGAGTCATGTTTTCCGCCAACGCACTGTCGACACCCCAAAACCATGACAACCGACCTCGATAAAACAGACCGCGCGATCCTCGCCGCGCTGCAGAACGACGGCCGCATGTCGAACGCACGGCTGGCCGACATGGTCGGCCTGAGCGAGACGCCTTGCGCCCGCCGCCTCAAGCGCCTCGAAAACGACGGCTATATCGACCAATACCGCGCGATGCTTTCGCGCTCCGCTCTCGGCCTCGGCGTCGTCGCGTTCGTCTATGTGCGTTTTGCCGTGCACGACCGCGCGGTGGCCACCCGTTTCGAGCGCGAGGTGCAGGCAATCCCGCGAATTCTGGCGTGCCACAACGTGTCGGGCAGCGCCGACTATATTCTGCAGGTGGTCGCGCGCGATCTCGACGACTACGGCACGTTCATGCGCGACGAGATGCGCAGCCTGCCGGGCGTGACCTCGGTGGAGTCGGCGTTGTCACTACGGGAAATCAAGGCTAACGGCGGCCTGCCGCTGTCCTGAACGCGGACGTGGCATAGTCACGCATTTGATGCGGCGCGAGCCGACCAGACGAGCACGGAGTTTTCATGGATCACGAACAGGCGAGAGCCGAAGAATCAGCCGCGATGGAGCGCGTCTTGACTGCAACCACGCGGGTAAAGGCGGCTTTCGCGTCGCTGCAGTCGCAATTCCCGCCGGCCGGCAGCGGCCAGCCTTCGCAGTTCGCGCTGCAAACATTCGACGCCGCGTTGCAGGAACTCGAAGACGCCCAGGCCGCCTTCGACGAATTGCTTGGCGATCTGCTTGACGGCAATCGTTGAGTGGCATAGCCGGTCTCTTCACTGCATAGCTGCTGCGTAGGACGCGAGCGGCGGCCGTCTTCAGTTTCCACCGAGGCGGGCGCCGCGTTATTCGGAGTGGCCGGTCGGGCTTGACCGTTAGTTGCGTATCAACGTCCTGGAACTGAAACTCCCGCACCGCTGAATCCCCTGCCCGATTCTGCGGGCTTCAACGCGCTGCTGTGTCCAGAAGCGCGTCGAAACACCCACCCCGCCCATTCAGAAAATGATATTGGTCCGCAACCCGACGATCGCTTCGTTACCGACGCGTTGGGACGGATTGCCCGGATCCGGAATACCGCCTGCCGGCCGGAACACATATTGGAAGTCCGCCTGCAACTGCCACCACGGGGCGATCTGATACTGGTAAGTCGCCTCGACGACAGTCTCGGCACTGCGTGACGGATAGCCCGGTGCCGCCAGCGCGGCGGTATCACTCGCAAGCCCTTGAGCACGCGAGCCGATCTTCGCGTAGCCGACGGCCAATCCGGCCACATCGTTGTCGCGCCCTTTGAACGGCGCTTTGAGCGTCACACCGGCATTCACGCCGAGATCCACCAGATTCCGATCACCCGGCGCGCCCATGACTCTCGCGAAAACGCCCACCGACTGCGGACCGCCCTCGCCCCGTTGCCAGACCGTCTGATCGGCCACCGCGTAGAGGCTGTAATCGCCCCGGTGACTCGCCGGCACGCCACTGCTCGCCGGATTTGCCAGCGACAAACCGGTACCGTCGAAACGCTGGTCTGCAAAATTTTGCGTGTTGTACCAGAAGCCCAGCTTGTAGGTGCCAGGCAGACCGGCTGCCAGCGTACCCGATGGATTCGCCGCAGGCTGGTTGATGGCGTACTGCACCTCACCGATGAACAACGCGCCGCCACGCAGATTGAAATTCGTGCCGTGGCGGTTCTGTTGCTGTGGATCGCCCGTGTCGCTGCCCGCCGGATTGCCATCGAAGACACCGGCCATCACGGTCCATGCGTCCGAAGGCCTGGCGCGCAATCGCACGCCGAGCGACGACAGTGGATAAGCAGGACCGCCCGCCGGCATATCGACCGACGGCAACACAGGCCAGCCGAAGGTCGCGTTGACGAACGGCGTCGCGAACTGGCTCACCATGAACTCCTGGTCGAGACTCTGCTGCCCGACCTTCACGTCCACTTTTCCGCCGATCAGAGATTGCTGATACCAGAGTTCCCATAGTCTCGTCGTGTCGTCGGCCTCGATGCCGCTCGCGCTTTGCAGGGTCTGCAGATTCCGTTGGCTCAGATTGCTGCCGTAAATCTGCAATGCCGAGACATTGAACGTGCCACCCGGCAGCCCCAGCGCTTTTTCCGTGTCGACGACGATACCGAACTGGGTCAGTCCATCGTAAGCGCCGCCTCGTTTGACGCCGCCCGACAGGTTGTTCAGATACTCGCTGGTTTCCTGCAGGTTGAAGGTCAAGCCGTAGTTGCCGAGCCAGGGACGCAGCCCGCCCATGTCGCCCAGCAGATTCGAACGTTCCCAGAGCCCGGTGGGCGCGGCAGGTGTCTGATCCGAGGCGGGCGCCGGATCTACCACAGGCGTCTGTGCCAGCACGGACGGCGCCACGCCGAACGACAACAGAAACGTCAAACCAAGGTGGCCACCCGACATCCACCAGCCGGTTTTTTCAGGGATTTTCTGCGCGAGACAAGTCTGAGCGCCGCGCATGCGGCGCAGCAAAGAACCATACGAGAACGATTTGACGAACATAAGCTCACTCGCATCGGGCCCGGCAAAACCGGGCGATGTACGAAGACGTGACCGCGTCTCGCAAACAACGCGATAGCGATCAAACAGAGGGAGCGTGCGACTGGCATACCGGTTGATACCGGTCACTGAAGAAGCGCGCTAACCCGAACGGAGCGAGTTAGCGGCGAAGGAGTGATCCTGCTGCTAACTCGCGGATACTGCGCCGGCGTAGACCGGCATCGGACTTCCACTACTAGAGCATGTGTCCACGGAGGACTCCTTTTGCTGAGACGGGCGGATTGTATTCGGCACACTTATAAAATCGCAAGTAAAAATCACACAAAAGAGATCGCACTCCGAATTTGCTGGCGAGCCCGTTTCCTGCCCCACCGTTGGCGCGCCGTTGCCTCGCAGTTACCTCGCAGTTACCTCGCAGTTACGTGATGGACCGCTGCATCCGCGGCCCTTCATTCTCCTGTCCTTCCTGTCACTTCTGAAAGACTCAGCCTCACCCGCGATGACGAAGTGCGTTGCCGCACGCATAAAAAAAGAATATTTGCTTCGCTTAACGAAGCATGTTGACTTCTGCTTGCGGGAGTGCATAAAATTCGCCCGTCATCACAAACGGGGCCATTGCCTTGGACACCAGCAGTAGTCGATCTTCGAACAGTTTCACTGCCTGACCGGCCCGACGCCCGCGCTCTCTTTTCTCAGCCGCCGTCTTGCCAGCAGGCAGACGGTGCGCGCCGTAGTCACTCACCCCGTGCACCTTAACTAGCGCCATTCGGCCGCGCCCTGCTTAGGCACGTCCCGCAACCGTATGGCATCGCGTCGCGAGCATCCGCTCGCGGCTGCGTTCGCTCACGCCGGTTCGATCCGTTCGAATTCCGGCGCGGCCGAACGCGTGGACAAGCACGTGCCTAACGAACGCAGATAAGCGACGTCGATAAACAAAACCGATAAGGAGCCGCCATGCCCGACAGTGACAGTTATCCCTTATGCCGCTCAATTGCCACGCAATTTTTGTTTTGCCTGAGGAAAGCAGGTAGACGTTCGCCGCCGCGCGCATAATGCCGGCCGCGCTCCGTGTCTGCAGGCTTTCCGCAACCCGCGTCAAGCCATACGCACCGGAGAAATATCATGTACATCGCCGTCCTCGTACCGACCCTGCAGCAAACGCATATCCACAGCGACGCTGCACTCGTGCTTCACAGCATCAAGCCGCACTGGCTCGCCGTATCCTGGCACCGGGTCAAAGCGCTCTTCTCGAACCCAGCTTCGTAATAGACACGGTCAGTACCCGTACGTCTTCGCGATCCGCATGCGCCGCCGCTCGAGCCCATTCGACGACATGCGTACTGCGGATTCCGAAGGCGCGCCACTGCATTCAAAATCACACTGCCAAGGCGGTTAAAAATGTCCACTCCAATTAACGTCTCACCACCACGCAGCGCCGTTCTCGACGAAGCCCATCTAGGCGACATCAAAGGCGCGCTCGGCACCATTGCGCACCATGACACCGCCCCTCGCAACACCTGGTGGGCCCGCATCCGAACGCTGCTCGCGATCCTCGGCCCCGGCCTGATCGTGATGGTCGGTGACAACGACGCCGGCGCCTTCGGCACCTACACGCAAGCGGGACAGAATTACGGCACCACCTTGCTGTGGACCATGCTGCTGCTCGTGCCCGTTCTCTTCGTCAATCAGGAGATGGTGCTGCGTCTCGGCGCCGTGACCGGCGTCGGCCATGCCCGGCTGATCTTCGAGCGCTTCGGCAAGTTCTGGGGAGCATTCAGCGTCGTCGACCTGTTCATCCTGAACGCACTCACCATCGTGACCGAGTTCATCGGCATCACATTCGTACTGGATTTCTTCGGCATTTCGAAAGTAACCGGGGTCTGCATCGCCGCGGCAGTGACGATGGCCGCGGTCAGCACGGGCAACTTCAGGCGCTTTGAGCGCTTCGCGGTCGCACTCTGTCTGCTGAGCCTGCTGCTGGTGCCGGTACTGGTGTCGATTCATCCGCCGGTTGCGCAGATGGCGCACGATTTCTTCATCCCGAGCTGGCCTGCCAATTCGAAACTGAGCGATGTGATGTTGCTCGTGATCGGCATTGTCGGCACCACGGTCGCGCCCTGGCAGCTGTTTTTCCAGCAGAGCTATATCGTGGACAAACGCATCACGCCGCGCTTCATGAAGTATGAGAAAGCCGACCTGTGGATCGGCATCGTCTTCGTGATGATCGGCGCGGTGGCCATGATCTCGTTCTGCGCCGCAATGTATGCAGGCAAACCGGAGTTCGGCAATTTCACGGATGCGGGTGGCGTGATCGCCGGCCTCGAAAAATATGCCGGCCGCACGCCCGCGGTTCTCTTCGCGATCGCGTTGCTCGACGCCTGCATCATCGGCGCGGCAGCCGTGTCGCTGTCCACCGCCTACGCAATTGGCGACGTGTTCAAGATCCGCCACTCGCTGCATCGTGGCGTGACCGACGCGAAGGGCTTCTACCTCGTCTACTTCGGTATTGTCGCGGCCGCCGCTGCGCTCGTGTTAATTCCCGGCAGCCCGCTCGGCCTTCTGACTGAAGCCGTGCAGACGCTCGCTGGCGTGCTGCTTCCGAGTGCCACGGTGTTCCTGCTGCTGTTGTGCAACGACCGCGCTGTTCTTGGCCCGTGGGTGAACTCGAAGAAACTCAACTTCTTTACAGGCGCGGTTGTCTGGGTGCTCGTCATGCTCTCCATCATCCTCACTGCATCCGTGTTGTATCCGGACATTACCGGCGAAGCGATTATTGAAGTACTGGCCGGCGGCACGCTACTGGCCGTAGTCGGCTACGTTGCAACCGTGACGGTTCGCAGGCTGCGGCTCGCATCGACGGATACAACGGCTTCCGCGGTCGCCCAGGCTTCCGGTAGCGAGCAGCAGTTTTCAAAAGAAGCCCGCAATACGTGGCGCATGCCGCCTCTCGAAGAACTGCCGGCGCCGCAACTGAATCTATCCAAACGCATCTGGATGGGCGTGCTGCGCGGCTACCTGATCGTGGCGGTCGCACTCGTTGTCGTGAAGGTCGTGCAGATGACATTGCTGCATTAAATCGATGCTGCCCGCCCGCTCACGGTTGCTCCGATGAGCGGCGGGCAAACGGCAGACCTTCTGCGTTACACGCCCCAACGTAATCCCGGCGTATGCACTGCGCTGTCCCAATGGCGCTTCATCTCATCGTCGAGCACGCACAGTGTGATCGATGCACCGGCCATCTCCAGCGAAGTCGTCAGTGCGCCTACCTGCACCCGGCCGATATTCAACCCGCGCTGCTCGAGCCACGTGCGCGTGGAATTGAAGAGCAGATACAGTTCTCCAAGCGGCGTACCACCGAGCCCATTGACGAGCACAAGTAGTTCAGAATCGGCCGCCGGCTTCAGATCTTCAGTAATCGCCGTCAGCAACTCGCCCGCAATCGCGTCAGCGGGTACGAACTTCGCGCGCCGACGCCCAGGCTCACCATGAATGCCGACGCCTACTTCGATCTCGTCGTCGCCGATTTTGAACGTCAGCGTACCGGCCGCCGGCACCGTGCAACTGGTGAACGCCACGCCCATCGACGCGGTGCGCTTGTTGATGCGGTCGCCGAAGGCCTTGCATTGCTCGAGATCCGCGCCGCTCTCCGCCATACTGCCAACCAGTTTCTCGACGATCACCGCGCCGGCCACGCCGCGCCGCCCTGTCGTGTAACTCGAATTCTCCACGGCCACGTCGTCGTTGATCAGCACCATTGCATTCGGCAGCTCGGACATTTCCGACGCCATTTCAAAGTTCATCAGGTCGCCGGAGTAGTTCTTCACGATGAACAGCACGCCTGCGCCGGTATCGACAGCCTTTGCCGCGGCCATCATCTGGTCGGGTGTCGGCGACGTGAAAATCTGCCCCGGACAGGCCGCATCGAGCATCCCATAACCGACGAAGCCAGAGTGCAGAGGCTCGTGGCCCGAGCCACCACCCGAAATCAGCGCAACCTTGCCGGGCTTCAACACCTTACGGCGCACGAACACCGGCTCAGTGTTCAGCACGACCAGGTCGCTGTGCGCAGCGGCGAACCCCGCCAGACTCTCGGTGAGAAAATCGTCCACATGATTGATGAATTTTTTCACGGTCTCTCGCTCCTTCACTCGTTATGAAGCGCCAGGCGCGCGCATACCGACGCAATCATGATCTGACTCGAACGCGCTCCTGGATCGATGTGTCCACGCGACCGTTCGCCGAGAAACGACGCCCGCCCTTTGGTCGCCAGCATATCGCGGGTAGCGAGCATGTTTTCCTCCGCGACCCGCGGCAACGCATCGCGCACCTCTTCCGCGGTCGCACCCTGTGCGGCCAGTTCGTCGAAACGCTTCGCGACCGGGATCAGGACGTCCATCATCGTTTTGCTGCCCACACCGGTCTTGCCGCGTTGACCGACCGCTTCGACCCCCGCGGCAAAAACGTGCGCAAAGCCCGCTGTATCCGGTGCATGCCGTTCGGAAGCTTTGGACATGCCGCTCAGCAGCGAATAGAACAATGGCCCCGACGATCCGCCCACCGTCGAAAGAACCTTGGATGCCGCGATTTCCAGCGCGGGGCCGAATGCTGCGCCTTCGATGTCCGACCTCACAGCCAGCAGGGCCTCCATGCCTCGCAGCAGATTGAAGATGTGATCGCCATCGCCGATCTGCTGGTCAAGCAAAGCGATCTCGTCGGTATGTTCCTTCAGCGACGCATATGCGGCGTCGATGCACGCCATGACCGTTTTGCCGTTCATGTCGCTATCCTCCTGCCGTCGGCACGAAAATATAAAAGGCTGCGCGCCGGCAGCGAAACGCCGACCGATTGCCCAGGCGTGAAATTGCGCTCCGCCACTGTCGTTGCCACGACGGCGGTTCCCGCGCGATCGAGGATCAGCAGGTGCCGCAGCGGCGAATATTCGAGCACCTTCAGATGCAAGGCGTCCTGTGCGCCTGAAACATCGCGCTGATCCCGCGTGTCACCGTCATGCAGCACCACGTCCTCGGGACGGATTGCCACTGTCGCCGTACCCGCCGGTATGTGCGCCGAATCGAACAGCGCCAGCGGCAGCAGGTTGATCGGCGGAGAGCCCAGCCGCTGCGCCGCACCGAGCGAAACCGGATTGCCGTAGACCTCGCGCGGCGTGCCGAGCTGTACCAGACGCCCATGTTCGAGAATGCCGATACGATCCGCGAGCGTCGTCGCTTCGACCTGATCGTGCGTAACGTACACAATCGTTGCGCCGATCGTGCGATGCAGGCGCTTGAGTTCGATACGCAACTCTTCGCGCAGCTTTGCATCGAGCGACGACAGCGGTTCGTCCATTAAAAATGCCTTGGGTTGCCGCACGAGCGCGCGCCCTATCGCCACGCGCTGCATTTCGCCGCCGGACAGGTGTGTCGCCATATTGTCGAGCTTCGATTCCATATGCAGCATCTCGGCCACCGCGTGGACTCGCGCGCGCACCTCGGCCTCGCTGCTGCGTCTTCTTGGCGAGCGCAGCGGAAAAGCCAGATTGCCGAACACAGTCAGATGCGGATAGAGCGAGTATTGCTGGAAGATAAACGCGACGTCGCGATCCGATGGATGCACGCCCGTAGCAATGGCGCCATCGATCAGTACATCGCCGGCATCCGGTCGTTCCAGCCCGGCAATCAGACGCAGCGTCGTCGTCTTGCCCGCACCGCTCGGCCCAAGCAACACGATGAACTCGCCATCACCGACGTCGATCGAAAGATCGTCGACAGCGCGGATGTCGCCAAACCGTTTCGATACATTGCGCAACTGGATTTCAGCCATGAGCCTCTCCGTATGCGGGAATCGTTTGAGCCGCGCGCGGCAGCAGGCGGCCGGTTTGCGCGTCGTACAGCAGCGTGCGCTCCTTGCGAAACGACAAACCGACCGGCGATCCGGCAGGCAAACCATCGTCCTTGCCCGCCCGCACTCGCACGATGCCCAACGCGGTCTCAACTACCAGCACCTGATGCGAGCCAAGATATTCATCGGCGATGACCTTGCCGCGCAGGGGGCCGTGCTCGTCGAGCATCACATGCTCCGGGCGAATGCCAAGCAGAACTCGCTCGGCCGCCGCCTCACAACGTGGCACCGGCACTGCGGCGCCGTGAAGTTGTACCGCTTCGCTACCCGCATCGACACCGCGATCGACCGGCAGGAAATTCATTGGCGGACTGCCGATAAAGTTGCCGACGAACACCGTGGCCGGAAAATGATAAATCTCATGTGGCGGCCCGGCTTGCAGCACTTCGCCCTTGTTCATCACGACAATGTCGTCGGCCATCGCCATGGCCTCGCTCTGGTCGTGCGTCACATAAACCGTCGTTGCCGCAAGCGCGTTATGCAGCTTGCGCAGCTCAAGACACATGAGCTCGCGGAAGTCGGCATCGAGCGTCCCAAGAGGCTCGTCCATCAGAAAAGCCTTCGGCTGCCGCACAATCGCGCGGCCGAGTGCAACGCGCTGCCGGTCACCGCCCGACAAGCCGCCCGTTTTGCGATCGAGAATGTCCTCGATGCGCAGCATGTGTGCGACTGCATCGACCCGCGTCGCGATTTCCTTGCGCGACACATGCTCGTTCTTCAGCGGAAAGGCAATGTTGTTGCGCACCGTCATATGCGGATACAGCGCGAACATCTGAAACACGAACGCGATATCGCGCTGACGTGCACGCAGCGCCGTCACGTCTTCGCCGTCGATCAGAATCTGCCCTGAGGTCGGCAACTCGAGCCCGGCGATCATCCGCAGCGTGGTGGTCTTGCCGCAGCCCGACGGACCGAGCAGTACGACAAAGCGTCCCGCATCGATCGTGAGACTGGTGTCGCGCACCGCGACGAAATCGTCGAAGCGTTTATGGAGGTTGGCAAGCACGATGGTCGACATGGCGCTATTCCGGGAAATGGCTCGTCACGAGGAACGCGAGTGCGCCCACCAGAATGACCGGAAACGACCACGTGAACAGCGCCAGCGAAAACGGCTGAACCAGCATCGCCATGCCGGCGCCGATCAGCACGGTGGAGGCCGCTTCGCTATAGCCGCGGCGCAGCCAGCGCCTCTGCGTGAGAACGAAATCACGTTTCATTTGCGCACCGCTCCAAATGTGATACCGCGCAATAGATGTTTGCGCAGCACGACAGTAAAGAAGAGAATCGGCAATACGAATAGCGTGGTCGCCGCCGCAACAGCGGGCCAATCCTGCCCGCCTTCGCCGATGATGAACGGAATGAACGGCGGCATGGTCTGCGCATCGCCGCTTGTCAGCAAAGACGCGAACGCATACTCGTTCCACGCGAAGATCAGACAGAAAATCGCGGTTGCCGCAATGCCGGTGATTGCCTGCGGCAGCACGACTTTGACGAAGGCCTGCAGACGTGTGTAGCCATCCACCAGCGCCGCCTCTTCGTATTCGCGTGGAATCTCGTCCATGAAACCCTTCAGCAGCCACACCGCCAGCGAGACGTTCACTGCCGTATAAAGCACGATCATGCCGACATAGCTATCGCTCAAGCCCAACGCGCGATACATCAGGTAGATCGGAATCGCGACCGCTATCGGCGGCATCATGCGAGTCGACAGGATGAAAAACAGCAGGTCGTCGGCGAGGGGGACTTTGAAACGCGAAAAGGCATACGCCGCGAGCGTGCCGAGAAACACCGCGAGGAAAGTCGAACCGAATCCGATCACGAGGGAATTGACGAAGCGCGGCAAAACCTTCGACGGTCCGGCGATCACCATGCCGCGCTTGCGCACGTCGCGCTCGTACCAGGTTTGCGCAGGCGGCAGGCTGGCGATGAATTCCGGCGTCTGCCGCGAACGGATCGTAAACAGGTTCACGTAGCCTTCCATGGACGGCTGGAACAGCACGACTGGCGGATAGGCAATCGCGTCTTCCTGGGTCTTGAAGCTCGTCAGGAAGATCCAGGCCATCGGCAAGGTGGCGAGCAGTGCATACGTGATGACGGCCGCGGCGGCGAAGCGCTTGCCGCGCGGCGACGACGCCACCACCGAATATTGACTGGCAGTCGGTCTCATCGTTGTTTCACCCGGTTGAGTGCCTTCACATAGATGTTCGCCGCACCGAACACCGTCACGAAGAGAATGATGGCCAGCGCCGACGAATAGCCGGTCTGCCACTTCTCGAATGCGGCGCGCTTTAGCGTGATCGACACGGTTTCGGTTACCGAACCCGGTCCGCCGGAAGTCAGCAGGTTCACCATGTCGAACATCTTGAAGTTCTCGATGCCGCGAAACAGCACCGCCAGCATCAGGAACGGCAAGGTCATCGGCAGCGTGATCGACCAGAATTGCCGCCACGGCGTGGCGCGATCCACTTCCGCCGCTTCGTAGATGTAGTCGGGAATCGAACGCAGACCCGCGAGGCAGATGAGCATCACATAAGGTGTCCACATCCACGCATCGACCATCACGATGGTCCACGGTGCAAGCGAGACGTCGCCGATCATCTGGAACGACCCGGGCGCAATGCCGGTGAAGAAGCTGACGATATCGTTGAAAAGACCCGTTTGCGGTTGCAGCAGAAAGGTCCAGAAATTGCCCACCACGGCGGGCGAAAGCATCATTGGCAGCAGGATCAGCGTGGTCCAGAAACTATGCCCGCGGAACTGCCGGTTGATCAGCAACGCGAGGCCGAAGCCGAGCAGCACCTCCAGTCCGACCGACCAGAACACGAAACGCGCCGTGACCTGCATGGCGTACCAGATGTCTTCGTCGGTGAGAATATCGACGTAGTTGTCGATGCCGACAAAGTGCGCCGGCACGCTCGGCATATTCGACTTGAAATTCGTGAACGAGAGACGCAACGCCCAGATCAAAGGGAAGATGTTGATGGCGAGCAGCAGCAGGATCGTCGGAAGAATGAACAGCCACGCAATGGTTCTGTCCGATAGCCCGGCAAGGCGCGTGCTCACGCGCGCCCGTGCGCCTGACTCGAGCCCAGCCGACGGAAAAGGCTTGTTTGCCAACATGCCTGACTCCTTTAAGCGGACCGGCGGCAATCCGTGCAGGCGGCGCCGGTCCAGTCGGGAAACGCGCTAGTTCTTGCCTTCGGCCTTGAAGACCTTGTTCCAGTCTTTGACCAGGAGATCCAGCGCTTCCTTGGCCGTGCCCTTGTCGGCCACCACGTAATCATGCACACGCTTTTGCATGTCGAGCAGCAGTTCGGCATAAGCGGGCTCCGCCCAGAAGTCCTTCACGATCGCCATCGACTTCAGGAAGGCCGGTGCAAACGGGGCGCTCTTTGGGAAGTCCGGGGCATCGACCACCGACTTCGCCGCCGAATAACCACCCAGTTGCCACCATTTCTTCTGGACATCCGGCTGCGCGAACCATTTGATGTACTCGAGCGCGTCGTCTTTATGATCCGAGTACGAAACGACCGAGATGCCCTGCCCGCCCAGTTGGGTGAACTGCTTCAACTCACGCGGATTGACGAAGAACCCGATCTTGTCGCCGCCGACGTTCGGGTCTTTATAGAGTCCCGGGAAAAACGCAAACCAGTTCATCTGCATCGCCACCTGGCCTGACTTGAACGCGTCGAGTCCTTCCTGCATGTACGCGTTGGTCATTCCCGGCGCCGTGCAACACTTGTAGAGCGCCTTGTAGAACTCCAGCCCCTTGACCGCGCCCGGTGAATTGACGAAGCCGTCCAGGTGATAAGGCTTCTTCGGGTCTTCGTATTCGAAGCCGAAGTTATAGAGCGCGTTGGTCACGCCCATCGTAATGCCTTCGGAACCGCGCTCCGTGAAGATATACGCGCCGTATACGGTCTTGCCGTCGATCTTGCGGCCCTGGAAGAACTCGGCGGTTTGCTTGAGCTCATCCAGCGTGGTGGGCGGTTCGAGTTCGCGTTTATATTTTTGCTTGAACTCCGCGCGCAACTCCGGGCGCGCGAACCAGTCCTTGCGATATGTCCAGCCGACCGCGTCGGCCATGGCCGGCAATGCCCAGTAGTTCGGCGTATTCTTCGGCCACTCCGAATAACCGACCACGGTCGCCGGCACGAAATCGTTCATCGATATCTTGTTCTTCACGAAGAAATCGTTGAGCTTGACGTAGTGCCCATTAACCGCCGCGCCGCCAATCCACTGGCTATCGCCGATGATCAGATCACATAGTTTGCCATGCGAATTAAGTTCGTTGATGAAGCGGTCGGCGTAACTGGTCCACGGCACGAACTCGAACTTCATCTTGATGCCGGTCTTGCTCGTGAAATCTTTCGACAGTTCGACGAGTGCGTTGGCTGGATCCCATGCCGCCCAACATAATGTCAACTGCTTGTCCTGTGCTTGCGCGCCCGTCGCCATACCGAATCCCAGCGATACGATGGCCGCCGCCACTACCCTTGCTGACGTAAGACGTAACATGTGTCTTCTCCTTGTCTTTCTCGGGTCTCCAACCTGATATGGAACAGCGCCCATGCGCCGGGCACCGTGTTTCGGCTCCAGCGGATTCAGACGGCAATCCGCGTGTCGCGAGCTTCAGGCATGCGCATTCTCACGAAGATAAATTCGGGTTTCCGGCGTTGGGATGGCGAGCGCGCCACGCACGTCGTTAAGAAAATTTATCGCGGCAAGGCCGGCCCAGTGCACGATGCCTCGCACGTCCTGATCGAGAATCACATCGATCGCGCGTTCGGTGAGCTGGCTGCGGGTCTCCGCGGTGCATTCATGGCCGATCACAACCAGACGGGTCTTGTCGCCGGATTCCTGCAATGCCGCGGCGACCCCGGAGATGCCGCCGCCCGTTGCATAGATGCCGACCAGATCCGGATGGCGTGCCAGCAAACCCTGCGCGGCGAGACCCGCACCGTCGTCGTCTTCGGCGAAATCGGGCTCGGCGATCCAGCGCAGATTGCGAAAGTCCTCTTCCAGAACCTGCGAAAAGCCAGTGCGCCGCTCCAGTTGATCATGCAGGCGTGACGAGGCGGAAAGCACCGCCACCGTGCCAATGCGGGAACCGAGGAATCTCCCCATCAACAGACCGGCCGTACGACCGGCAATCCGGTTGTCGACGCCGACATACGCGGCGCGGCGGCTCGAGGGCAGATCGGAGAACACCGTGACGACAGGCACGTTCGCCGCGCTCATATCTTCGATCAGACGTTCTACCCATGGATAGTCGAGCGGCACGAGCACGAGCGCGTCGTAGCCGGCCACCTGTTCGGCGAATGTGGCCGTGTCGCGCTGACTGGAAAAATCGCAGCGATAGAACGAAGGGATGATGCGGTGTTCGCGAAAGAAGCTGGCGGAAAGCGCAATACCGCGCTCGACATGATCGAGAAAGCGCGAGTTGATCTGGGGAAGCACAAAGGCGACGCGAAACGAACCGGCCTTTGCCGGGCGGCCGCGACTCGCGCGTTCGTCGCGCAGCGTGGCCAGCGCAAGGTGAACGCGCTCGGCAGTTTCCGGACGCACGGCCTGATCGTCGCGCAACACACGATCGACCGTGGCCACGCTAACGCCCGCACGACGCGCAATCATCATACGTGTAGCCGGCATGTGTCTCCTCCGGTGCCGAGCCAGAAGTCGTTTTGTTTTATGAAGGTAGCTTTTTCTGCGCGAAATGCAAGTTTTTTTACTTCGTTAAATCCATCATTTTTGATGACATGGTGCGGCGCACATGAAGGGGTGACGCAATTGGCAATGCGATGCCGAACGCTCGCTATGCTGAATCACTTGCGCCGCACAAGCGTCATTTCCCATCCGTCTCGATAGCCGGTTCGCACAGAATCGGAAAGTTGACCGAGTTCGCGATATAGCATTTCTCATGCGCCGCGTGATGCAAACGCGCGGCCAGTTCGAGGTCGCCACCTGCCTGAATGACGACATGCGGCCGTAGAACGATCTGTGAAAAGCGGCCCTCTTCCGGACTATCGAGCATCGTGCCTTGCGCGTTGTCGCGATAGCTCAAAACAACGATGCCCGCATCCGAACAAAGATGCAGATACCAGAGCTTGTGACAGGCGGATGCTGAGGCGACCAGCAGATCTTCCGGGCTCCACCGGTTCGCGTCGCCTAGAAACGCTGCGTCGGATGATCCGGGAATGTCCGGCTTGTTTCCCGCAGCGATGATGTGGTCCCGACCGTATTCACGGTACCCCGAGGTGCCGCTGCCGCGGTTGCCTGTCCATTGCACCGATACCGCGTATTTGTGCTCGCCGTACGCCATGCCGATCTCCTTCGCTGTTTATCCGGATTTGATTTCGCAACAGGTGCATTCTAAATGCTCGCACCCGTTTTGGTATACCATTATCCCAAACGACAGGAACCCGACGCATGGACCACAAACTGGATTCGACGGCCGATGCCATTGCCGTCTCACTACGCGAACTGATCGCGACCGGCGAACTGGAGGATGGCGCACGGCTGGTCGAGCGCGAACTCGCCGATCGTTTCGGCGTGAGCCGGGTGCCGATGAGGGAGGCCATACAAAAGCTCGAGGGCGAAGGACTGGTCGAACTCATGCGCAATCGCGGCGCAGTCGTGCGCACCTTGGCCGAGTCGGACCTGGACGAGATTTACGGCCTGCGCATCTTGCTCGAAGGCGACGCCATTTTCCACGCGGTCAAACGCATGGACAGTGAGACGTTATCGCGCGCCGAACTCGTTCATCGGCTTCTGGGCGATGCCGATACCGCGCAAAGACAGGGTGAACTGAATCGCGAGTTTCATGAACTGCTATACCGGCCGTGTGCAAACGGCCGGCAATTGAAAGCGATCCGCGAGTTGCGCACTCAGGTTGAGCGCTACGAGCGGTTGCAAAGCACGCTACTCGCCGACACACCGGCGTTCCAGGACGAGCATCTCAAGATTCTCGAAGCATGCGAGGCTGGCAACGCACGCCTCGCGCGATCGATGACGGTGGAACATCTCGCGTCGGCGAAGCGCATCGTTCTGCAACTGGTTCGCGCTGAGTGACTACTACTGTCCGAACGCTTTTCCCGTTACGTTCGGTGCGCGAGGATCCGGGCTCATATTCAGGCTCGTGCCGTTCGCCCGCATGTTGTTGAGCGCCGGGCCCGATCCAGTGCCGCCGGTGCCTCCGATCATCGGGGCATGGCCCACGGTGCCCCCGCCTGGCGTTGGGCTTAGCCCGGCCGCGCCCGCTCCCAAACCCGTTCCCTGCCCCGTGCCATTCATCCCACCTGCTTGCAAACCGACCATGCCATTGGCGCTAAGGTTTGCCGATTGAGCGCAAGCCACGCCCGTCAAACCCATCATCAACGCCGCAGCCAACAGGGTCTTTGTCACGATTTTCATAACCCACTCCGTCATGCCGTCGAATTGCCCGACCCATGCTTCCCGCCCATCGTAACGATGTCGAGCCAATGACGCTTGCAACGGAAGCCGGTCAAATAGTAAGACTGCCCGTCAACCACTTTTGTTCATCGCTGAAAGCACCCGTTTCCAGACAGCAACCGGCGCGCGTCTGGCGAAAATTCGCCACGACCGTCTGCAGCGCTTCCTCGACGAATTTACCGACGAAATCTGAGCGTGCCCATCTTCGTCGGCAAGTTGTACAAATGCTTACAAAGCAGCGTGCGTCCGACGTCCACCGGCCGCGCTGCTGCGGCGTTATTGCAGGCATCTACCCGCGGAGCCCGCAATGAACACGAACCTCACTTCCAGTAATCCGCAGCGCAACCGCATTCACCCCCTGGTCGCCGGCGCGGCGGTAGCCGTCATCCTCGCGAGCGCCACCGGCATCGCGGCGATGACTGGCCTTCTGCCTACCTCGCACGCCGTTACCGAGCCCGCACAGCCGGCCACCACGGTCGCGGCGCAGGTTGCCAGCGCACCGGTCGCCGTGCCCCAGGCGGCTCCGGTTCAGCAAACAGTTCAGCAAACGGTCCCGCAAGCCGCACCGGCTCGGCCGCCAGTGCATCGCACGCACAGCACGCCCGTCGCGCCGACACCGAGGTACGCAAACAATCAGGGCTACCAGGCACCTTATGAGCCCGCACCGGCAAGGCCGGTCGCCGACCCTTATGCGGGCGAAGTCGTCGCCATCAACACGGTGCAGGCGCCTGAGCCGACCACCGGGCTCGGCGCGCTAGGTGGCGCGGTGGCCGGCGGCCTCGTCGGCAATCAGATCGGCGGCGGACGCGGCAAGATTCTCACCACCATCGCTGGCGCTGTCGGCGGGGGTCTTGCCGGCAATGGGATCGAGCACGCCGTGCGCAAGCAGACCACCTATCAGGTCCAGGTGCGCATGCAGGACGGCAGCTATCGCAACTTCAGCTACCAGACGCAGCCGGACGTCCAGATCGGCGAGCGGGTCCACGTATCCGGCGATTCGTTGACGGCTTCGTAACGTGCGAACGCGGTGCGAACGCGGTGCGAACGCATCGGGCGATTTGCTGACGGCTTCATGAGATTGTCCGCCGGCGTGTCGCCCGATGCCGGTTGGCAAAAATGTGCGGCAGCGCCGTGCGCGTTATGATCAACCGTTACGCCAGAACGGCTGATCGCGCACGATGGAGCATGCCTACATCCACCTTTTGCACCTGCTTGCCGGTCATCCGGCGTGGATGCTCACGGTCGTCTTTCTTGCGGCCTTCCTCGAGGCCATCGCCGTCATCGGCACCTTCATCCCGGGCAGCACTGCGATGTTCCTGGCCGGCGCGCTAGCCGGCACGGGTTCACTGAGCCTCGGCTGGGTGTTCCTGTGGGCGATCGCCGGCGCCATCGCCGGGGACGGCATGAGCTTCTGGATCGGCAGCCGCTACAAGGACAGGATCGTCCAGTTCTGGCCGTTCCGCACCCACCCGCAGATACTCGACGCCGGCCACCGCTTCTTTCAGAAACACGGCGCCAAGGGCGTTGTGTTCGCCCGCTTCGTCGGACCATTGCGAGCGATCGTGCCGGTGGTGGCGGGCATGCTGGGTATGACGCCGCTGCGCTTCTACGGCATGAATGTACTGTCGGCGCTGCTATGGGCCCCCGCGCATATCCTGCCGGGCGTGGTCTTCGGTGCCTCGGTGCTGCTGGCCGGCGCGGTGTCGTTCCGCCTCGTTGTCATCATCGCTTTGCTGGTGGGCATCGTCTGGCTGAGCTTTCGCGCGATGGAGTTCCTGGTCTCGCACGCGAGTGCGTGGTCAAGCGCGGCGGGACGCTATCTGGGAAGCTGGGCGTGCCGCCACCCAGGCCCGTTCGGCCGATTCGCGCGGCGGCTGCTCGACCCCGAACAGCCGGACGCCAGCAGCATCGTATTGACTTCGCTGGTTGTGCTCGCGGCGGGGGCGCTCTTCTTCGGCGTGCTCGAAGACGTCGTCAGCGGCGATCCGCTGGTGAGCGTCGATCTGTCCGTCTATCACTTCCTGCAATCGGTGCGCACGCCATGGAGCGACACTGTCCTTGCAGCCGCGGCGACACTCGGCAGCGTCTTCACGCTGACGGCGGTGGTCGTGACGGTGGTGGTGTGGATGCTGCTCGAGCGGCGCTGGCGCGCTATCGGCTACTGGCTCGCCGCGGTCGTGTTCTCCCAATTGCTGATCTTCGCCCTCCAGTTCGCCATGCATCGCGCGCCGCCCAATGAACTTCTGTCCGACGCGTACGTGTTTCCGAGCAATCACGTCGCCGCGACGGTAATCGTCTACGGCTTCCTCGCGTTCCTGCTCGTGAGAAGAGTCGGCATGCTGGAAGGTTTGCTCGTGGCGACCGCGAGTACGGTTGTCGTGATCGTGGTCGCGCTCGCAGGACTTTACTTCGGCAGGTACTGGGTCTCCGACGCGATCGGCGGTGCCGCCCTCGCGTACATGTGGGTAGCCATCGTCTCGCTGACGGCGATATTGCGGTATCCGACGGTGCCGCCCTCACGCGGGTTCATGCCGGTCGTGGTTCTGGTGGTCATGCTCGCGAGCGTGGGCGTGCAACTGAGCATCAATCCCCCGACCGCGGCGCCGGACCACATGCCGCGCCCGCAGCCCGTGCTGGTCACGCAAGCGCAGTGGACCGTGTCGCTGTCGAAGAGACTGCCATGCTATCGCTCGGATATGGGCGGCGACCACAAGGAACCGCTCACGCTGCAATGGGTGTCGAACCTCGATTCGATCAAGGGGCAACTGCGCGCCCAGGGATGGATCGAGGGCACCGACCTGTCCGCGCGCAGCCTGCTCTCGCTTGCTTCGCCGAACGTCGCGGCGACCTCGCTGCCGGTATTGCCGAAGCTGAACAACGGCGTGCCTTCATCGCTGGTCTTCATGCGTCCCGGAGACACGCGCGACGAACGCGACGTCCTGCGTTTCTGGCCGAGCGGCTATGCCGTGGAGAACGGCGTGTCCGCCACGCCGCTGTGGGTCGGGTCCTTCGCGCACGAACGGCTCTCCAGGGCATCGTGGCCGATTAACATTCTGCGCGTCGACAAGGAAGAGTCGTCGTTCGAGGCGCACACAAAAGCAAACGCCGACCTCGGCGCGGCGCTCGTGGCCAGGGTGAGTTGTCACGGCGTGCCGGTGTCGCTGCTGGCCTCGCCGGTGGAATGAGCGGCGTGTTGCCGAGGGTCTGCCTGGGGTCTGCCTGGATGTGCGGGTTCGCCGTACCGATCAGGAAATCGCTCTGCGCTCAATCACTTGGCGGCTTTGGCCAGGACTTGTCCACAAGGATATGAACATTTTCTGTGGATAACCCGCGCTATTCGACTCGCGCATACCGGTCGACGCAGGCAGTCCCTTCTATTGATGCAACACCCACTGAATGAGCGTGTGAGCATCGTCGCTTGAAAGCGGTGGAACCGGATCGGCCTCCGGCATGGTGATATCGCCCCAGTGAGGTTTTCCGCCTGCCAGCAGCTTCTTTTCCAGCATGGCACTTGCCGCTGGCGACGTGCGATAGCGTTGTGCGATCCTGGGGAATGACGGCGCCAGATCGGCCCCTTCGGTGGTATGACAGAACATGCAATGTTGTTGTTCGATCAGCCCCGCCACTGCGGATTGAGCACGTGCATCGGCGCCAACCATCAGCGCCAGGGCGACAAACGCCCCGCTGCAACACAGATTATCCACTCGTTTCACGATGCCTCTCCCATGTCGCGACGCGCCGCCAAGGGCCCGGTTCACCCATGCCGGCCACCGCGCGACGTCATCGCTGGCCGCCCTTCAAGGCGACGCCGGGCGGATCGCGCTGGCAATATCGCGGCTCACCGTTCCGAGCGCCCTGCTGTAGGCGGCGACCAAGCCATCGAAGCCGCCACTTGTGCAAGGCTCGTGGACCGTGCTTCGGCCGCTTAGCACCGGTTTCTTCCCCGGCGGCGCGACCGACCACAACACGTCAACCGTCACCGCTTCGCCGAGCGCCGCATCGAAGCGCTGGATGTCGAGTTGAACCCGGTAAGCCGACGCCGGATCGCCCCCCACCGCATAGGTGGAGACAAGCGGGCTGTTCAGCAACTGCCCCAGGTCGGCACGTATCACGCGCGGGATCTGGCTTTTCAAAGGATCGGCCCAGCGGGCGAATTCGTCGATATCCACCTTGTTGTCACCGGAACGCACCACGATCTGCGGCCGGTCGACGAGATCGGGCACGGTCACCACCGTGATCAGGACAGCAATCGGCGCTGCAGGCGGCATGTCTGTCTGCGCGGCCGCCGGGCTCAGCGTGTAGAAGTCCGACTTGGGCGACCCGGCGCAACCGTACAACGCGGCGAGCGCCAACGCCACTGCTACGACTAAGGATGGGCGCATCATTTCTTGTCCTCCAGCTTGCCGCGGATCAGTGCCTCTGGATGGCGCTCGAGATAGTCCGCCAGCGCGCGGAAAGCCGCCGCCGTACGCGCCAGTTCCTTCATTGCATCGCCGGTGTTCTGCGCCAGCGCCGAATCAGGCTGCAGTGCGTTGTTCGCCGAGTCGAGCGCGGTCTTCGCTGCGGCCAGCGTTTGAGCCGCTTGCGGCGCGACTTCGGTATCCAGCCGCTTGAGCAATGCATCCGCATCGCGCAAGGTCTGATGCGCATCGTTGCCGATCGCTTCGAACGGGATCTTGTTCAGCTTGGCGATGAGCGTCGTCACCGAGTCCTGAAGCGATTGCAGGCCGCCCGCCACAGTCGGCCACGCCGGCGGGTTCGAGCTCCAGTCCACCTTCGCCTTGGGTGCATTGGGGAAGAAGTCGAGCGCGACATAGAGCTGGCCGGTCAGCAGATTGCCCGTGCGCAGCTGGGCTCGCAGGCCATGATCCACGAGCGTTTGCGCAAGTTGCTGTCGATCGGCATCGTTGGCCAGCCTGCCGCCGGCCGGCCCTGACGCGAAGCGCGACGTAAAGCGCTCGGGAAACAGCTTGATATCGACGGGAATGCTGAACTGCTTGGTCACCGGATCGAACCGTGTGTGAATTCCCGACACCTCTCCCACCACGATGCCGAGAAAATCGACCGGCGCGCCAACCGTCAAGCCGCGTACCGACTCCTTGAAATTGAGCACGTAGTTATCGACGATGTTGTCGTGACGTTTCATCGCCTCGGTCTTGTCAGAGAACAGCGTGAACTCGGTGCTGGCTTCCACCTCCGGCCCGTCGACCGAGTTGTCGGGCGTCTGGAAGGCGAGGCCGCCGATCAGAATGGCCACCAGCGATTGCGTATTGATCTTCACACCGGTCGCATCGAGCGAGACGTCGACACCGCTCGCCTGCCAGAAGCGCGTGTCGCTCTGCACATACTTGTCGTATGGCGCGTTGACGAAGACATGCATCGTCACGCCCTTCCCGTTCGCGTCGAGCTTGTACGAGGTGACCTGGCCGACCTGCAAGCGTCTGAAATAGATCGGCGAGCCGATATCGAGCGACCCCATGTCGTCGCCCTTCAGAACGAACTCACGCCCCGGCACGCCGCTCGCGAACACGGGCGGCGACTCGAGCCCGACGTAGTCGCGCCGGGCCTTGGGCGAGCTGCCCACGTCCATGCCGATGAACGAACCGGAAATCAGGGTGCCGATACCCGACACGGTGCCGCCTGAAATCCGCGGACGCACCACCCAGAAGCGCGTGTCGTCCACCAGCAGACCTGTGGCGTCTTTCGTGAGCTCGGCGGTGGCGACCACGTTGCGGTGATCGCCCGACAACGTGACGCTCTTGACCACGCCGATATCCACGTTCTTGAACTTGAGTTTGGTCTTGCCCGCCTCGAGCCCCTCACCAGTTTCGAAACTGATGGTGACGGTCGGCCCCTGTTCAAGGATGGCCTTGACCGCGAGCCAGCCGCCGATCAGCACCGCCACCAGCGGCACCAGCCACACCACTTGCATGCGCCAGCGCGAGCGGCGCGTCGCCACCGCTTCGGGAAGCTCCGGCGGCCCGGGAGGTCTAGACATGATGATCCTCCGTCGCGTCCCAGATCAGGCGCGGGTCGAACGACATTGCCGCGAACATCGTCAGCACGACCACCGAGCCGAACGCGACCGCGGCGGGTCCCGCCTGAATCGTGGCCAGCGCGTTGAACTGCACGAGCGCGACAAGAATGGTGATGACGTAGATATCGAGCATCGACCAGCGGCCCACCAGCTCCACCAGCCGATAGATGCGGGTTCGTTGCTGCAGCAGCATGACCGAGTGCCGCTGCGTGGAGATCACGAGGTAGATCAGCGCCAGGATCTTCAGCATCGGCACCGCCACGCTGGCGATGAACACCACCACGGCGAGCGGCCATGAGCCTGAGGTCCAGAGATACACCACGCCGCTCATGATGGTGTCCTTCTCCGAGCCGAACAGCGAACTGGTATTCATCACGGGTAGCGCATTCGCCGGGATATACATCACGATGGCGGCAATCAGGAAGGCCCACGTCCGCGCGATGCTGTCGGGTTTGCGTGCATGCAGATGGGCGCCGCAGCGCGGGCACGCTGCACCGTGCACATGGGCCGTCGACTTCACCAGCAGGCCGCAGCTATGGCAGCTCAAGAAGCCGCAACGCAGCGCGGTATGGGCTGACGCGGCGGCGGCCGCCTCTGTCTTCGAGGCGGCATCGTCGAAGCTGCCCATGCGCCGCCAGAGTGCGTGCGGATCGAACGCGGAGGCGGCCGCAGCCAGCAGCAGCATGAGCGCGCCGAACGACCAGAGCGCGACACCTGGCACGACGCTCGCAATGTGCGCGAGCTTCACGAGCGCCACCAGCATGCCGAGAATCAGGACCTCGGTCATGCCCCACGGCTGCGCGAGATGCATCAGGCGAAACACAAAATCGGCGTGATACGGGCGGCGGTTTAGCTGCAACGGCACCAGCAGATAAGCCATCGCAGTCATCTGCATCAACGGCATCAGGAAAGTGGTAGCCAGCACGAGACCCGCGATTGGCCACATGCCGTCTTTGTAGAGCACGCGAACCGCACCGAGCAACGTCGTCTCGACGAGATCGCCGTTCACCGCGAGTCCGACAATCGGATACAGATTGCTGATGAGGAACAACACGACGCAGGTCAGCGTGAAGGCCAGTGCCCGGTCGGTGCTGTCGGGATGCGCGCGATAGAGTTCCGCCTGGCAGCGGCAGCAGCGCAGTGTGCCGTCGGGTGGCACCGCGGATTCGCGCTGCAGCAGATCGCATTCGTGGCAGGCAACGAGAGGAATCGGCCCGGCCTCGTTTGCCTCGTTTGTCGTGGCGGTGGTCATTTAGGCTGCTCCGCGCCGGGCGCTGCGGTTGTGGGTGTCACCGGTGGAGTCATTGATGGAATCGTTGACTGACTCGCTGCCTGATCGCCAGCCTGACCGGCCACCTGTGCCACCGCCTTCTGCCCCATCACCCGCCCGGTCATCGCCTCGGCCTGCACAACCCAGCCGCCGCCCATCGCCTTGTAGAGACCGATCAGCGAGTTGAACACCAGGCCATTGGTCTGCGTGTAGCCAAGCTGCGCGTTGAACAAACTGCGCTCGGCATCCAGCACCTCGATATAGCTCGTATAGCCGCCTTCGAAACGCAGCCGCGCGAGCCGCGCGTACGTGCGCAACGCGTCCACCTGGCGTGCCTGCACGACCAGTTGCTCGCGCGACTTCTGAAGCGCGATGAGCGCGTCGTCGACTTCCTGGAACGCGGTCTGGATAGCCTGCTGATACTGGATCAGCGCCTGTTGCTGCTGCGCCTCCGCCTGGCTGACCTGACCGCTGATGCTGCCCGCCGTAAAGATCGGCACTGTCAACGAACCAGCGTACGACCAGACGCGCGCAGGTCCGGTGAACAGTTTCGAGAACTGTCCGCTCGTCGAGCCGAACAGACCTGTCAGTGAGATTTGCGGAAAATACAGCGCGCGCGCCGCGCCGATCAAGGCATTCGCAGCGACGAGGTTTTGCTCGGCCTGCAGCAGATCGGGACGACGCTCGAGCAGATCGGACGGCAGACCGGCAGGTACGACGGGCAACACCAGTTCGGTCAGCTCACGGCCCCGCAGGATCGGGCCGGGGTTGCGCCCGAGCAGCACCGACAAGGCATCTTCCTGCTGCGCGATCTGTGCTTCCAGTTGCGGAATCGTCGCGAGCGATGCTTCGTATTCGGACTGACTCTGCGAGAGTTCCATCTGCGAGACATCGCCGCCCGAGAAACGCGCCTGGAATACCCTGACCGATCCGGCGCGGCTGTCGGTGGTCGCCTTGGCGATCGCCAGTTGCTGATCAAGGTCGCGCAGATTGATGTATGCGGTGGCCACCGAAGCAACCAGCGAGAGAATCGTCGCGCGACGACCCTCCTCGCTCGCGAGCAGGCTCGCCCGCGCCGATTCGGTCTCTCGACGTACCCGCCCGAAAAGATCCAGTTCCCACGCCACCGACAACGGCGCCGAAAATGTGTTGTAGACGGGACCGAAGCCCGCAGGCAGCGGAGTCGGCCCGGCCTGCGAAGCACGCTGACGCGATGCGTCGAAACCGGCGTTGATCTGCGGAAACAGCGCCGAGCGTGTTGTCACGAACTGACCGAGGAACTGATCGACGCGGGCTGCCGCAATCTTCACATCCTTGTTGTCCGCGAGCGCGGCAAGAATCAGATCGTTCAGAACGGGGTCCTGAAACTGCTCCCACCATGGCGTATTGGCGACCTCCGTGGTTTCACCGGCTTCGAAACGGAAGTTCGCGGGCGTCGCCACGTTCGGACGCACGTAGTCAGGACCGAACAGGCAACCGCTCAATCCTGTTACGAGCAGCAACGCGGGCGCAAGACGCAGCCGGAACGGAGAGCCTCTCATGTCAGTCGGCCTCGCGTCGTGCGGACGGCGTGACAGTAGGACCGCCGGAACCCGCCGGCGCAATCGGTGTCGCGCCATCTACCGAAGTCGACCCGCCGCTCGCTCCCGGTGTCTTCTTGCCGCCGCTCTTTTCCGACATGGTTTCGAGCACGTAGAAGAACATCGGAATGAAGAACACCGCGATCACCGTCGCGCCGAGCATGCCGCCGATCACACCGGTGCCGATCGAATGCCGGCTGTTGGCCGATGCACCGAGCGCGATGGCAAGCGGCACGCAACCGAGAATGAATGCGAGCGAGGTCATCACGATCGGCCGCAAGCGTTCGGTTGCCGCCGTGACCGCCGCGTCGTATACCGACTCGCCCGCTTCGCGATTGAGCACCGCGAACTCGAAGATCAGAATCGCGTTCTTGGCGGCGAGCGCCACCAGCATGGTCAAGCCGATCTGGAAATACACGTCGTTTTCGAGGCCGCGCAAAAGAATCGCGAGCAACGCCCCGAACAACGCGAACGGCACCGCCAGCAGCACGCCGAACGGCAGGCTCCACTTCTCGTATTGCGCGGCGAGAATCAGGAACACCATCACGAGACCAAACACGAACACGAGCCCCGAGGTGCCGCCCGATTGCCGCGCCTCGTAAGCTTCGCCGCTCCAGCCGACACCGTAACCGGACGGCATCACCTGCTCGGCCACTTCCTCCAGCGCGTTGATGACTTGCCCGGAGCTGTAACCAGGCGCGCCATTCGCCGTGATCTTGACCGCCGGAAAATTGTTGAAGCGCGTGATCAGATCGGGGCCGGTGACGTACTTCGAGTTCACCACCGCCTTCAACGGCACCATGTTGTTGGTTTTGCTGCGTACGTAAAGCTGGCTCAGATCCTGCGGCGTGAGACGGTACTGCGGTTCGGCCTGCAGGATGACCTGCCACAACCGGCTCGAGCGGTTGAACTGCGAGACGTAGAGCGAGCCGAACATCGTCTGCATCGTGCTATACACTTCTTCGATCGGCACGCCGAGCGTTTCCGACTTGTCGCGATCCACATCCACGAGCAACTGTTGCGACGACGCATTGAACGTGGACGTGACACGTGCCAGTTCTGGCCGGCTTTTCGCCTTCGCGACGAAGTCGTCCACCACGCCGGCCAACTGCGAGGTGGTCGCATCGCCCTTGCTCTGAATCCACATCTCGGTGCCGCCCGTCGTGCCAAGCCCCGGAATCGATGGTGGATTGACCGGCAGGATGATCCCTTCCTTGACAGTGGAAAGGTTCTTATAGGCGTCGATCAACACCGCCTTCGCATTCTGGGTTTTGATATTGGCGAACTTGTAGCGCTCATCGAAACTCTTGAAGCCGATGAAGAACGTGCTGGCATTATTCTTGTTCTGACTGTCGAGCAAACTGAAACCGTCCACGGTCGTCACACTGCTTACCGCAGGCTGCTTCATGAAGTAATCGGTAACTCGCTGCGACACCTCGCCGGTTCGATCCAGGCTCGCCGCGTCCGGCATGATGACCGCGCCGAGCAGATAGCCTTGATCCTCAGGCGGCAGAAACGAGGTCGGGATGGTGCGCATCATGACTACCGCCAGCGCGACCATGCCGACAAACAGCAGCAGCGCGACCACGAAGCGTTTGATCACCAGTTTGACCATGGACGTGTAGCTGTTCGTCATCTTCTCGAAGTTCCGGTCAAACCACTTGAAGAACCCTTTCTTCTCATGGTGGCCGGGCTTCAGCAGCAACGCGGCCAGCGCCGGTGACAGCGTCAGTGCGACCACGCCGGAGAAAATGACAGAGATCGCGATGGTGATGGCGAACTGCTTGTACAACTGTCCCGTAATGCCGCCGAGAAAAGCCACCGGCACAAACACCGCACACAGCACGAGCACGATCGCGACAACCGGGCCGGCCACTTCGTCCATCGCGCGCCTCGCGGCGTCCTTCGGACTCAGCTTGTGGACGTTCATATTCCGCTCGACGTTCTCGATCACGACAATCGCGTCGTCCACCACGATGCCGATGGCCAGCACCATGCCGAATAGCGTCAGCATATTGATCGAGAAGCCGAGCGCGAGCATGCCCATGAAGGTGCCCATGATCGAAACCGGCACCGCCAGAACCGGGATCAGTGTGGCCCTAAGGCTCTGCAGGAACACGTACACCACGATCACGACCAGTACGAGCGCCTCGAAAAACGTATGGACGACATCGGAGATCGACGCACGCGTGAACTCGGTCGTGTCCATCGCAATGTCGTATTCGAGACCCTGTGGGAAGGTCTTTTTCATTTCTTCGAGTGTGGCACGCACCTGTTTGGACACGTCTAGCGCGTTCGCGCCCGGCTGTTGATACACCGCGATGACGGTAGCCGCCTTGCCCTGGTAGCGGCTGCGGATCGAGTAATCCTTCTGGCCCAGCGCGGCGCGGCCGACGTCCTTGAGGCGCACGATGGCAGCGTCGCCGCTGGCCGCCCGGATGATGATGTTGTCGAACTCCGCCGGCTCGCTCAGCCGGCCTGTGGTGGTGACGGCGAACGACTGCTCGACCGGCGCGCCGGTTGGCGATTGGCCGAGGCGGCCCACGGCGAATTGCTGGTTCTGATTGGCGACCGCCCTCTGCACATCGCCGGCCGTAATACCGAGTTGTGCCATGCGGTCGGGTTTGAGCCAGATTCGCATCGCGTAGTCCGGCGTACCGAAGATAGACGATTGATTCGCACCGGGGATGCGCTTGAGCGCATCAAGCACATAAATATTCGCGTAGTTGGCGATATAGGTCGCGTCGTAACGCTCGCCCGGCGAATAGATGGCGATCACCATCATGAACGCCGACGATTTCTTCTGCACCTGAATGCCCTGTGACTGCACCGAAGAGGGCAGTTGCGGCAGCGCGAGGTTCACGCGGTTCTGTACGTCGACCTGAGCCAGTTCCGGATTGGTGCCGATCTGGAAGTACGCGTTGACAGTCAGATTGCCGGTGGATGAACTCGACGAGTTCATGTAGATCATGTTGTCCGCGCCGTTCACCTGCTGCTCGATCGGAGCGGCCACGTTGTTGGCCACCACGTCGGCGTTCGCGCCGGGATAATTGGCGGAAATCGTGATCTGCGGCGGGGTGACGTCCGGATACTGCGCGATCGGCAGGTTGAACATCGCCACCGCGCCGCCGAGCGTGATGACAATCGAAATCACCGACGCAAAAATCGGGCGGTCGATGCAGTAACGGGAGATGTTCATGTCGCCTGTCCCCTCACTGCGAGGCGGTCGTGTCGGACGGGTGTCCCGTCGAACTGCTCTCCCCGCCCCCCGGCACGTTGGCCGCCGCATGCGCGGCCGGCGCTGCGACGATTTTCAGCGGCACGTCGGCGGCCACGCGTATCGCGCCGTCTACCACCACCCGCTCACCCGGTTGCAGCCCCTCGGTGATGAACCAGTCGTCGCCATGCCATTCGCCCACTTCCACGACACGTTGATGCGCCTTGGAGTCGTTGTCGACCACCCACACGAAGTGGCTTTTCGCTCCCTGCAAAACCGCACGTTGCGGCACGAGAATCGCCTTCGGCCGGGAAGCGCCGGACACACGTGCCCGGACGAACTGGCCGGGACGCAACTGGCCTTTCTCGTTCGCAAACGACGCCCGTACGAGGAACGTACCGGTCTCGGTGCTGAAGGCGGGATTCGCGAAACTGATATGGCCGTGGTTAGGAAACTCGGTGCCATCCGCCATGATCACCGTGACTTCGAAGTCGTCGTTGGCCGGAAACCGCAAACGGCCTGCCGTGATCTCTTCGCGGAACTTCAACAACTCATTTTCTGAAACGCTGAAGTTGACCCACATCGGATCGAGTTGATAGACATAGGTCAGCAGGCCCGAAGCAGACGCGGTGACAAAGCTGCCGTCCTGTTGCCTCGCGAAGCTGGACAAACCCGTGAGCGGCGATTTGATGGTCGTATAGCTGAGATTCAACTGGGCGGTTTGGACCTGTCCTTGTGCCGCGATCACCGCGGCTTCCGCCTGCTTTTCGTTGCCGGTTGCGTCGTCGAGATCCTTCTGGCTTAACGCATTTTGTGCGGCGAGTGGAATCACCCGGGCGAGATTCGCCTTCGTGACGGTTAGACGCGCCTGCTGCTGAGCGAGCTGCCCTCGGGCGGTTTGCAATGCCGCGTCAAAAGGCTTTGCGTCCATCTGGAAGAGGGTTTGTCCGGCATGAACCAATTGCCCTTCGGTATAGAGCCGCTTGTCGAGAAAGCCGTCCACCCGCGCGCGAATCTCCACTTCGCGAGAACTCTGCGTTTGCGCGGTGTATTCGAAATCGACGGGGGTGTCGCTCTGCGCCACCTGCATCACGGTGACCTCGGTCGCTCCGGCAGCGGGCAGCGTAGCGGCTTTGTGACAGGCGGTGCACAGCGCAAGCGCGGCGAGCCCGGCAATCGCAAGACCTAGACGGTTTCTGCTCATGGCTGTCTCCCCCGTCCCGATCGATGTCTACTGAACCGTGTAGCCGCGGCCGGTCATGCAAGCAGCCACTGCCCGGTTGAACGTCGCCATTTGCTGCGCAGTCTGTTGTTGACCCGCTTGCTGCTGCGCAGCCTCGGCCTGATTGGCGCGGCGCTGGCGCACGCCGCCGGCGGCAGTTCCGGTGACCGCACCGATCGCCGCGCCCTTCCCGGCATTGCCCGCGATGGCGCCCACTGCCGCGCCCACGGCGGCGCCGCCCGCTGCGCCCTTGACCGCTCCACCTTGCTTCGGTGCCGCGCCAGGTTGAGCGGATTGTTGAGCGATCGCGACCGGGTCGACACCGGTCGTCTGCTTCGCCCATAGTTGGCACTCCGCGGTATCGGATTGCTGCCGGCTCGCGCTTTGGCCTTTCGCCGGATAAATGATGGGCTGCTGCGCGGCCGCCGAATACGCCAGCGTCAGCACAAACACACCCATCAGCCCTCGCACGATCGGTAGCATGGTCAGATTCCGTTCAATTTCTCTGGAGGTGATCCGTCAGCGAGCGCCGTGTTTGCGACTATCCGTGCGCCCGATCCCGACCCGGGGCACCACCTTCGCCCCTGATCAGTCGAGTCAATTATTGGATTTCGCGCCGTTCGATAGCAATTGGCCTTTGGTCCCATAGCGCACGAATTCGCGTTACAGGTCCATGCAATTGCTCGTTAGACAGGCGGTACACCGTCGAGCGCGGCGCGCACCGTCTTCACGAATAGTTCGTCGTTAAAAGGCTTGCGCAGCCACGCAACCGCACCGGCCGCGAGCGCGTGCTCGCGTACGCCGATCTCGTCGTGTGCGGTAATGAAGATGACCGGCATGCCATTGCCGGACAGGCGGCGCTGAACTTCGAGTCCATTGATCCCGGGCATCTGCACGTCGAGGATGACGCAGTCGGGTCGATACGAAGGCATCGAGGCGAGAACGTCGAGGAACGCGTCGCCGCTGGCAAATGTTTCGGCGGCGATCCCGATGGAGCGAAGCAATCGCTTGATCGCCCGGCTCACCGATTCATCGTCATCGACGACGACAACGAATGGTTTGAGTTTTCCCATGGCGAGTAGTCCGGTGTCCGGGAATACGCGAGTCAGCGCAGTCCCCCAGACGAAAGCCTACGAGGCGTAAAGGTTCGCGGATATTGGACCTTGGTCCCGTGTCGATCGAACACGGATCAGGTGCGGACCGGGTGCAAGCCGCTTGCGAACCGCGCATGGACCGGCGAGTAGCCCTTCGGCGACGCACGCACCTGACCAGGCCTCGAATCGGGCCACACTACTGCTGACGGACTGCAATGACTTCAGCGCGAAACGTGAGTTTCGCTCGCACCACTGAGACCAACTTTGTCCGCGACACGCACAAGCTGGGCCAGTGAAGTGACTTCCATCTTCGCCATTACGCGCGCGCGATGCGCCTTGATGGTCTTCTCGACCGTGCCAAGCTCGCCTGCCACCTGCTTGTTCAGGCGGCCCGTGACCACGAGCGCCATGACTTCCTTTTCACGCGGTGTGAGCTTGTCCAGCCGGACACGGATCGCATCCAGCTCGCAGCGCGCCGCGCGAGTTTGCGCGACGCGTTCGAAAGCGGCTTCGATCGCGCGGAGCAGATCGCAATCGTTCACTGGTTTTGCCAGAAAATCAGTGGCCCCCGCTTTCATCGCACCCACGGTCATGGCGATATCGCCATGACCGGTGACGAAGATGATCGGTAACACCGCTTTGAGTTCGCGCTGCAATGCCAGCCCATCCACGTCAGGCAATTGCACGTCGAGAATCAGGCAGGCTGGAGAATCGACCTCGCGCAAGCGTTCGAGAAACGCGCGGGCATTGCCGTATGCTTCGACACGGTAGCCCGCAGAGTGGATCAGACGCGTCAACGCACGGCGCACGGAATCGTCGTCGTCGACGACGAAGACAAGCGAATCGGATTCAGTCATGGCCTTTATCGCGACTTATCCTCCGGCGTGACATCGCCAACCGGCAACGCCACGTAGAATGTCGCGCCTCGATCGTTGTTATTTTCGGCCCATAGTCGCCCGCGGTGCATGTCGATGATGGAACGGCTGATCGACAATCCCAAACCGAGCCCTTGGGGTTTTGATGTAAAAAACGGCTTAAAGATCTTGTCCAGCTTATCGGCGGTCAATCCATGGCCCCGATCGCGAACAGCGATCAACACCATGCCGTCGTCGGCCGGTTTGAGTGTGACGCACACCATCCGCTCCACAGGTGGAACCTCATTCATCGCGTCGAACGCATTCAGCAACAAATTCAGCATGACCTGCTGCAATTGAACCCGATCGCCGCGCACGGGCGGCAACGTCGAGTCGATATCGAGCGTCACGCGTGTACCCCGCACGATCGCATCGCTATGCACCAGCGCCACCACATCGCGCATCACGCCGGCGAGGTCGAGCGGAATCATCTCGAGATCGCCCTTCTTGACAACCGCGCGAATGCGCCGGATCACCTCGCTGGCCCGGTAATCGTCCTGGACAATATCGTTCAGAATATCGCGCAACTCGGCCAGATCGATCGGATCCGCCGTCATGAAACGCTGCGCAGCCTGCACGTTGCTGAGTATCGCGGTAAGCGGCTGATTCAACTCATGCGCTAGCGAAGAAGCGAGTTGCCCCATCGTCGATACGCGTGTCAGATGCGCAAGATCCTGACGCTGGCGGCGTAACTCATACCGGTCCGTCTTGTCGATGATGAATGCGAGCGTGACGTTTTCACCGTCGAAACGAAATGCACTCAGGTCGACGTCGGCACGAAACTCGCTGCCGTCCTTACGGCGTGCGCATAGGTCGTCCAGCGGCAGGAAGCTGCACGATTGCTGCGTGACCATGGGGTCCGCCCAGCGCGATGCGTGGCTGTCGAAACGCAGCGCGTGAACCAGCATTTCCACCGGCTTGCCTAGCAACTCATCACAGTCATAACCGAAGAGCCGATCCGCTTGCGGATTGACCATTGCCATCACGCCGCGCTCGTCGAGCATCAGCGTGGCTAGCGGCAACAACGCCAGTACTTCACGAAAATAGCGCTCGCCGCTCACCTGTTCGTCAACATCAGCGTGTGAATCGTGCACGAGCGCCGCTCGCGCGACGTCGTCATAAGTCTTCCTGCGCGCGGTTCTCGCGGAGGCCATCATGCGGAACCGATCCGTAAAGCGCCGTCTCGCACGCGACGCCGGTAAGCCGTTGTCCGGCGCACCGGAAACTGCGGGAGAGTTGAGAAATTGCTCGGGACGGAGACTTTCTGATTGACGGGGATGATTTAAGGAATCATGTAGAGATGCTTTAACCGCCAGTTCGAGATGCGCTGAATGCGCCGCATGCTCACCAGGTATCCCGCGGTCGCTAGAATTCGCTCCGTTGATTGGCGGATTAACACTGCCGAACGCCGCAGATGCGCGATGCCGCAATCCGAGCACCAGCAACCCGAGAATGATCGCGGTTTGCAAAATGACGACAGCAGGCATGACGATGCTCATGTCCGAACGGCCTCTCAAGATTCGGCACCGCGAGATTGGCTGCCAAAAGTCTTGCTGAACATCGACGCGAGACTGTGCCTCTTGAACAGCAGGTTCATCGTCTCTTTAGACAGTTAATAAGTTGACGAAGACTGCGCTGTCTGTGGATGCATGCGAAACGAGTGCACCGGTATGAGTTACATCTGCGGGGCGCTTTCAACCGGTAAAATTAATCGTAGTACGGGCTGTTAAACATGTAAACGCAATTGAGGTATTTCTTTTGCACATATTACGGTCCGCTGACGAAGGTGATCAAATTCGACCTTTCCTTGATGCTTCATCAATGGTTAGCACAGTTTCACACCCCATCAATTGCACCCGTGACCATTGGCTGTGCGATAGCAGGTCTGTCCGCTCGGACTCTTATATACGCCCTTACCGTTTTTGGTCTTGGCTTCTCCGCCTTTGCTCGTCGTTGTTGTCGTGACACCGTTCTGATTCTTTTGCGCCTTCCATGCGTTGCCGGTGTTCGGGTTATAGCCGCCGGCCGCCTGTCCGTTGTTGCATTCGGTCATACCTCGCGCATTAGTGGTGCACTCCGCGAATACATTGGATGACAGCGCAAAGGCTATCAACACGAACAACACTTTCATCGTCGTCTCCTGAGGCAGCAGGCACAGGCACGGCTACGTCCACCGCAACTTCCAGATTAGCCTCATCCGCTCGCATGCCTATTGGACCTTGGTCCTATTGCAGGCAGCAGCATTTCAGCCGCCTCATGGAGGCGACTCCGCCACGGGAGCATTGGCTCAGCGCTGACGCGCGGACTTGCGACGTGTCGTCCGGCACATCAGGCAACAAGAGAAGTGGATTTGACCACAATGCCGCATGCATCGAACGATTCGAATCGCACAGTCCCGCAATTACGGTGCTTCCGGTTCGCGTGGCTCGGCCCCGCTCTGCTGTGCTCGATGTCCGCACCGTCAATTTACGCACAGGAGATGGAGCCGCGCGCCTATTCTGCCGTGCCGGTGGGGACCAATTTCGCGGTATTCGACTATGCGCGATCGAGCGGCGACGTATCGTTCGATCCATCGTTGCCAATCACCAATGTGCAGGCACATATCAACATCTTTTCGCTCGGCTATTCCCACAGTTTCGGAGTAGCGGGACATATCGTGAGTACCGCGGTGTCGGTGCCCTATGCGAACGCGAATGTGAGCGGTGACGTGAAGGGTGTGTTTCAGCAGCAATACCGCTCGGGTCCCGGCGACGTGCACTTCAGGATCGCGGCGAACCTGCTCGGCGACCCGGCGCTCTCTCCGGAAGAATTCGTGCGACGCGCACCCAGCACGATCCTTGGCATCAGCCTGAGCGTAGTCGCACCGACGGGTCAGTACGTACCCGCCCGCCTCATCAATATCGGCGCTAACCGCTGGGCGTTCAAACCCGAGATCGGGCTCTCCCAGCCATTCGGCAACTGGTTCATGGATGCTGCGGCAGGCGTATGGCTTTTCACCGACAACGACGCTTTTTTCGGCGGCCATCGGCGCAGCCAGGATCCCATGCCGGCTTTCCAATGGCACGGCGGGTACACCTGGCGCCCCGGACTATGGCTTGCCGCGGATGTCACTTACTTTACGGGTGGACGCACCCACGTCAACGGTGTCGCTGATCAGGATTACCAACTCAGCGCACGATACGGCGTCACGTTGTCCGTCCCGCTGGCAGCGAAATGGTCCGCCAAACTCGCGTGGTCGCGCGGCCTGGTAACACGTGTGGGCGGCAACTTCCAGACAATCTCGATCGCGCTTCAATATCACTGGTTCAATTGAGCCCTGTCTGGCAATTCAGTTGTCTGGCGGATTCGCTAGAAACCTAGTTCCTGATTTACACTACCTAATGCCTTTTACCTAGTGTTTTATGCCTAGTGTCTAATGCTTAATGCCCGAGAATATCGAGCGCCGCGCGCATCGGCGCGAAGGATATTTTTACTATTCCTCCGAGCGGCGTGTTCATTTCCATAATCAGGAAGATTGCACCGGAAGTCGACAGTGCACACATCACGAGCGCCGTCATCGTCGTGCCGTTGCGAGGCGCAAACAGGCCGAACGTGCCAAAGAGGATCGCCAGCCACGACACCAGAACCACCAGCAATGGGATCGGAATCGAACCCGTTTGCTGAAGAAGCGCGAGCCAACGCGTAGCTAATACGTCGTCGACGATTTGCAACGCCCGCGCCTGCAATTGACGCTGCGTGTCGGTGTGCGGCGAAAGCTCCTCCACTTGACGCTGGAATGCTTCTCCGCGAGCAACGGCTTCGGGGCTGCTCAATCTGGCCAGTTGAGCGGGATCGCCGGAAGACATCGCCGCGACCGAAGCCTCGGTTGTGCGTTTAAGCGCGCTGCGAATCTCCTGCGTCTCCGGACCATAGTGAGCCAGCACGCGATCAAGACGAACGATAGCGGCAGCGCTATGCAAAAGCTCCGTATTCATGGTGTCGAAAGAACCTTTTGCTGACGAAATCAGCAGGCCCAGCACCAATGCGGCCATGGTTGCGACAAGACCGGTCGCCAGTTTGACCACGCTGGTGGATTCATCGCTGAGGTGGTTCTGTGGCAGTACGCGGCGCAGATACGAACCAAGCAGCGCACTGCCGAAAACGCACGCGAATACGATTGCCGCATCGACGAGGTGGTTCACCCTGCAGTCCTCCGTCTCTGGTTGCGCACGTGGCGATTCGATATCTTGCTCGCCATCGTGCAGTGTGCAATTGGACCAAGGTCCAATTGTCTTTACTTGTCCGCAACACCACTATTTGTTTCAGTCGAAGCGTCCCGCAACCGGCATGGGCCGCACCATCACCGCCTTTCCAGGCCGCGAACAATCCGACGCGCCAACCGCGTTCGCACGGTGACGTCATTTCCCTGAATGGAGCACGAACATGTTCAAGTACCTTCGGCTTATCCTCGCAGTGCCGCTTCTGCTGGTAGCGGTTTCATGTTCGACACAGCAGACAGCGTCGACGCCGGGAACCGATCCTGAGCTCGAAGCGAAGGCACGCGCCGCACTACAACTACTGGTCAGCGATGCGCCACGGACACAACAACTTCAGCAAATGGCCAAAGCGGTTCTGGTATTCCCCGATATTCTGAAGGTGGGGTTCATTGCCGGCGCGCAAGGCGGCAAGGGTGTGATGTTCGCCCCCGATGGAACGGTAATGGGCTACTACACCGCGAGAGCGGTCTCCTGGGGATTGCAAGCGGGCGGACAAACCTTTTCTGAAGCCATGTTCCTGATGAGCGATTCAGCCATCAACTATCTCAACACGAGCGACGGATGGTCGGTCGGCGTCGGCCCGAGCGTAGTTGTCGTAGACGCGGGAATGGGCAAATCGATGACCACCACGACCCTGAAATCCGACGTGTATGCCTTTATCTACGGTCAGCAAGGATTGATGGCAGGTCTCGGCGTGCAAGGGCAAAAGATCACCAAATACACGCCGTGACCCGGCGTGCGGCTCCTCTCGCGCAAGCTGAACGTTGTGCGTGAGGAGCCTTGTCTCGTGTCGCGGCGCGATGAAACTCGCCCCATATGACGGGGCGAAGCTGCCTTATTGCCTGATCCCTTCAGCCTGGATGTGCAGCACCGTTTGCATCCTGAAGCCGTACGTCTTGCCCATGTCAACGCCGAAGTCCGACCGGTCGAAACTCGCGGTCGATTCCGTGCCGCACACTTCGCGTTTGAGCAACGGGTTCTGGAAACACTTGAACGACTCGATCTTCAGATTCAACGGCTTCGTCACGCCGTGGAGGGTCAACGCTCCGATCACCTCGACCGGCACATTGCCCTTGAACGTCATCGACGTACCCTTATAAACAGCAGTTGGGAATTGAGTGGCATCGAAGAATTTCGAACTCTTCAATGCCGTATCCAGCGTATCGTTGCCGATATCCACCGACGTCATATCGATAGTCGCTTCCAGCGTGCCGGTCCTGGCTTCGCGATCGATCGTGACCTTACCGCTGCTCCTGTTGAACTTGCCGCGCCAGATCGAGACGCCGCCGAAGTGATCGGCTTCAAAGCTGGGGTACGTGTGCGTGGGATCCAGTTGATACGTGGTCTCCGCTGCCTTTGCGCCGAACGATGTGCCGGCTGCCAGAGCGGCGATCGCTACGGCCAAAATCTGTTTCTTCATTGTGATCCTCCTGGGTGTCCTGAGCGGTTTTGTTGCCTATTCTTTAGAACAGATGTCGAATCCCCACCATCGCGCCGGTTTGACCCACGCCGGGCAATGGCGTCGAAGCGGGCGGAACCACACCGCCATCAATCGAGAACGCTGCGTTACGCTGGTTAAACACGTGCCCTGCCGTGACGTACACCGCAGTGCCCTTGGACAGGAAGTACATCGCGCGCGCGGCGATCACGGAGCCCCCCGCGTCATTGCTGTTCACGGTGATATGGCCGAACTGTGCGTCAAGCGAAATATATGGAACGGGCAAGTAGGAACCGCCGACCCACCAATAGTTGCTGGTCGCGTCGAAGACTTTCGGCGTCTGCACGCCGTGATTGATCCGGTGTTGGAATCCTGCACCGAAAGTCGAATTGCCAAATTTCACGTAGCCGTCGATGACGGCGCGTGTATCGGTTTGCGAGCTAAGTGGCAAGGGCGAGCCAGTGCCGCCCCCACCGTAGTTGCGATCGATGGCCGCTGCCGCACCCCATTTCCCGGCGTCATATTTCACCATCGCGGACATTGATTTGCAGGCCCGCCAGTCAGTCGGCGATTGGCCGGCGCACCCTCCGGCCGGCGCACTATCGGCCACGTCACGTCCCAGTGAATACATCGCGCTCACCGTCAGTCCCGACGACGTGAAGGTATAGGCGATCGAATTGTCAACGCGCGGCTGGGTCAAGTAGGGGTCCAGATCGGCGGCGGCAAAGATATTCGGCGCCAGCGTGTCGCCCGTTAATACCGCCCAAAAGATTTGCGAATATTGCCGCCCGAGGGTCAAGGTCCCCCACCGCCCCGCAAGCCCGACATAGGCCTGCCTGCCAAACAGACGTCCCCCTTGATTCAGCGTGCCCTGTGCGGGAGCAAACCCCGACTCCAATACAAAAATCGCACTCAGACCACCACCTAGATCCTCTTTGCCACGGAGGCCCCACAGCGATGGTAGCGAGGCTGTAAGAGACGGCACGTGCACTGAGCTGGATTTTTTAGCACCGACGTTCGTCACGTATTCAACGCCGGTATCGATGATCCCATATAGGGTGACCGAGCTCTGCGCATGCGATACGCCCGACACACATGCCGCAAGCGACGGAAGCGTCCACCAAAACAGCCGGTGCCATGAATGGCCACCTCTGACCCGATTCAACCGTGCGCTCATTTTTTCGTCTCCAATGTTGTTGAAATCTCAAGACGACGGCACCCCTGCGCCGTCACGCGTCGAGTCTGCTGCGTCGTGCCGACTGAATATTGATTTGCTTAGATTCGGCCGGCTCGGTCAGCCACTGCTGATCGAGCCCAGTGCGCGGTTTGCGTTGCTATGTCCTGTCACCTTCGCGGCGAGATCATCGACGGCCTGAGGAAGCCGGTTGCCGCGCCACGCGACATGCATGTCGGGACGCACGAGGATGAGGTCGCGCTGATAGACGGTGCGAAGCGCCGAATCCGCGAGCACGAGCACGTCGAGCGGCGCGCCGATCGCTTCGAACGCTGCGAGAAGCGGGCCCGCATCATGCCCACCCGTAACGTCGATCAGCGTGTAGCGCTCCGGCCATAGCCGGTCCTGGATGGCGCTTGCGTCGGTGAGCCACATATGGGGAAGCCGCGCGCCCGGCCACGTCGTGGGAAGATAGGCACGCAGATCGTGCTGCGGCCCTCCCGGTACATTGTCGATAATGGGCGAATCCACATAGCGATAGCCCAGTTCCGCGCCGATCATCTCGTTCGACTTGCGCTGCTCCACGTTCGCCACAACGGCCAGGTGGGCACGAGCAGCCGACCCTGCGGGCGTATCGTCTCCGATCTCCGGGCGCACCGCCGCCAGCCAGGCGCGATATCCAAGCGACGCGTAGCGCGACGCGCCGACGACCCGCTCGCCAATCTGGCGCCGTTCAGCTTCGTAGGAGGCCAGCAAGCCCGGGCCGCCCCACCCTTGCAGCGTAGCGGCCAACTTCCAGGCAAGATCCGTGGCGTCGCCAACGCCGGTGTTCATGCCGAGACCGCCCGTCGGAATCACGAGATGCACCGCATCGCCTGCGAGAAACACCCGTCCCTTTCCATAGCGCTCGGCCAGCAGCAGATTCTGCCGCCATTCCGCGCAATACAGCATCTCGTAGGGCAAGGCAACGCCGATGATCCGCTCGAACATCCGTCGCATCTCGTCATCGCTCTCGACGACGGAATGGACTGTCCAATGTCGTGTGGAGTCCTGCATGATCATGAACGTGGGAGACCCGCCCGCCAGCAGATAGTGCCGGCCCCGGCTCGGCCCGTTGCCTATCGGAAGCCGCTCGTAGAGTTGCTCGCAGTAGAACAGGCCCTGTCTCAGTCGCGCAATGTCGCCCTCGCCCTCCAGACGGATGCCCAGTTGCTTCCGTACAGGGCTCGCGCCACCGTCGCAGCCTACGAGGTAGGCGGCCGTCAAGGTTCTTCTCACACCATCGGCGGCATTGACCGCCACCAGAACGCCATCGCCCTGCTCGGTAAATTCCAGAAACGTCGTACTCCGCATCACCGTGACCGCCGGCAATTGCTCGACCACCTCAAGAAGAAGCGGCTCCAGCGTGTACTGCGAGATGAGTTGATACGGTTCGAGCGGAAGGGTGCCTTCGTGGTTCTCGTGCGTGAGCGCGCGAGCCTGCGCCACCGACGGATAGGGCAAGCGCAGAATCGGAGGCTCCACCATGGAACGGATGATCTGGATGTCCATGGGGACGTCCTCGGGCATGCCGGCAGCCCGGATGCGATCCGCGAGACCAAGCCGCCGGAAGATCTCCATGGTCCGCGCGTTGCAACGTTCCATTTTCGGCAGGAACTGCGGCTCTGCCTTTTGCTCGACGAGCACACACGCTATGCCGCGCTTGCCAAGGTCGATCGCAAGTGTCAGTCCTACCGGGCCAGCTCCGACAATGATGACTTGAGTGTCCAAATCCGATCTCCGTTCGTATAGATCGTCACTGCAATTGTTATTTTTATTAGCAATGCCAATGAAGTGATTGAAAGACCAACTCTGAATCTTTCATGCCCAGCCACACTCGATCGATCCGATGCCTCCCTCACGTCTGCCCAAGTTCAGCGTATGACACGTCGCTCACTCAGAAAGATGTGGGTTATCCGAATTCCGCCGGCTAACATTTATTTGATTTTTCAATTATATTTGAAGTGGAGTATAGTTGATTTTTCAAATATACGTACCCATGTAAACCCGCAACCCACGATGACCATGAAGACACCGAAACGACCACAAGAACTCGAACAGGCGATTCCGTTCCTGTTGACACGTGCCGGAGGCCGGATGGGAAACGCATTCGCGAAGGCACTGAAACCGTTCGGCCTGAACCTTAGCGAGTGGCGGGTCTGTGCCTCGCTGTTGTATGTTCCGCACCAGACCTTGTCTGAATTGTCGGTGCATGCGACATCGGATATTTCTGCGCTGTCCAGGATCATTGATCGCCTTGAGAGTCAGGACTTGGTCAAGCGCGAGAAGAGCACGACGGATGGTCGATCAATCAGGATTGCCCTGACAAGCAAGGGCGACGAACTGGCGCTGCGCATCGTCCCGGTCGCGAAGCAACATGAGTCGGTGATACTGAGCGGTTTCACTGCGAACGACGTTCAGGTGCTGCGCACCATGCTGCTCAAGGTGTACGAAAACGCCGGCGCGCTTGATGACCTTGTTTGACTCGACTCGTTCGCGCGGGAGTGTCATTCCCCGCCCCGTCTTCCGATCGGTACTCATCCCAAAAAGCAGTTATAATTGAGCGCGTAATCACTCTATTTTTTCTTCAGACATACGATGGCACGTCCTTTGAGTCCGGAAAAGCGCAGCGCCCTGCTGCTGTCAGCAACGCAGACCGTTGCTGAACAGGGCGTGCTGGCCACCACGGCGGGCATCGCCAAGCGCGCCGGCGTGGCCGAAGGCACCCTGTTCACCTACTTCGAGAACAAGGATGCGCTGTTCCAGGAACTCTACCTGCACCTGAAGCAGGATCTGGCCAGATCCGTAATGCCGGACTATCCACACGAGGCGGGCTATCGCCAGCGCATGCAGTACGTCTTCGAGCGTTATGTGAATTGGGGACTGGCCAATGCGGCTGGGCGCTCCGCCCTCTCGCGCCTTTCGGCTTCCGGCCACATACTCGACGACACACGGGCGCAGGGCACGGGGCCGTTTCTGGCGATATCCCAGATGATGGAAGACGCCGTGCGCGATGGCGTGCTGGTGGACGCCTCGATCGCATTTCTTTCGTCCATAATCGAGCACATCGCCGACACGACGATCGAGTACGTCGACAAGCACCCCGAGAGCGCTGAACGTCACCTGCAACTCGGCTTTCATGTCGCCTGGCGGGCAATCACAGTTTAAAAATTTTCGGTTTTTATTGAGCGAGTACGCGCTCATTATTTGTAAGGAGAGCGGCATCATGGCAAATCAGAAGTGGTTCATTACCGGCGCGTCCGGCGGTCTCGGACTCGCCCTCACGGAAAAAGTACTGGCCCAGGGGCATCCTGTGATTGCAGCCGTGCGGCGTGTCGAAGCGATGCAAGCGCTGAAGCAGGCCCATCCGGACCTGCTCCAACTGGAGTCGGTCGACCTCGCCGATCACGAACAGGTCCGGGCCGCCGCAGCGCGCCATCCCGATGTCGACGTGGTGGTCAACAACGCAGGCGGCGCCGTGATCGGCGCGATGGAGGAAATGAGCGAGGCCGATATCGAGCAGCAGATTGCGCTGAATCTGCTGGCGCCTATCCACGTCACGCGCGCCTTCCTTGGCGCGTTGCGCGCCAGGAAACGCGGCACGTTCATCCATGTCACGAGCGTCGGCGGACGTGCGGCCTTCCCGGGAGGCGCGCTGTACCACGCCGCGAAGTTCGGTCTGGAAGGGTTTGCCGAAGCGGTAAGTCAGGAAATCGCTGAGTTCGGTATCAAGACCATCATCATCGAACCGGGCTCCATGAGGACCGACTTCGTGGCCAATATCCGCTGGACCACGGAACTCGATGAATACAAGGACAGCGCGGTTGGCAAGCTGCGCCGCTGGATCGCGGAAAACGGCGACGCATACGCTTCGGGCGACCCCGTGAAAATGGCCGACGCCATCTATACGGTCAGCCAGATGCCGGAGCCGCCGCTGCGTACTGTCCTCGGCGGAGATGCCTATTCGGTGCTGGAAGCCGGCTACACCGGGAGCCTGGCCGCGCTGCAGGCGCAAAAGGACATCGCGGAGTCGGTGATGTTCGAGGGCAAGACCGGCTTCGTGCCCGGATAAGCGATGCCGCTGCCCCTTTGACGAGGGGTACGGCCTCTCGTCGAAGCTATGGCATTGCTGCCGTCTTTCATCAATTGATAGGCGTCAGTAGTGCGTAGCTTGCGTCAAGCGCGGCGGTAGATCTGCGCCCAGGCCCCCAACCGAGTGCCTCTCGGTAGCTGCCGAGGCGCGCACCGTGCGGAAGACGTGCTTCGTCTATCGCGACGGCAGCATCGGCCTGCGGCGCGACGAACAGAGCATCCACCGGACAGTACAGCTCGCACATGAAGCAGGTCTGACAGTCGCTCTGCCTAGCGATCCGCGGAATGCCCCCTTCCACCGCCTCGAACACATTGGTGGGACACACGCGCACGCAGATATTGCATCCCGTGCAGCGCGATTCGCTCAAAATTTCGATCATGCATGGGCTCCTTGATGTTCGGCCGGCACCAATCCTGTATCTACCTCCTTCCTGCGGACCCATACGTCGTCGAGACCTCCGCTGATCAATCTGTGACGCTGCCCGGCATCGATCGACTTATATTCCGCGCGTCGATGCATGCCGCGGGTCTCGGTACGTACCTGCGCGCTGCGATACATCCAGCGCGCGGTCGCGACCATCGCCGCCGCCTCTCGCGCACGCACGGCCTCGTGCGCACCTCGTGCCGGCGCGCTGGTCCGCAAGCTCGTCCACAGTGCGTCGAGGCGGCCCAGCGAATCGTCCAGCAGGTCCCCGCTGCGCGTCCAGTTACGCTCATACGGAAACACCTCGTCTTGCACGGCCTTCACGACGTTCGCGCTGTCAAAGGGTAAGTTGTGCGACGTGTCGCGCAAACCGACATCGCCCGCGCAATAGAGTCTGCCGGTCCCGGCGCGACACTTCGCGAGTGCGTGGTCGGCCGCACCGGCACCCGCCCAGAAACCCGACGACATCGCCCATGCTGCGTTATGGCTGCCGCCTCCGGTGAACCCGCCGCAAATCATCTCGCGTGTCGCGGCGTCGCCTGATGCATAGAGACCTTCCACCGACGTCGAACAATCGCGGCCCGTGACATGCAGGCCACCGGTTCCGCGAACCGTTCCCTCCAACCTGAGCGTTACCGGGAAGTGCTGGGTGAAGGGATCGATGCCCAGCCGATCGAAAGGCACGAAGAAGTTTGGTTGCGCCGTGCGCATCCACACGCGAACCTGTTCGTCGGCGCGATCGAGACATGCGAACACGCGGCGCGTCTGCAGCTCGCGCGCGATGATGCTGCGCCCGAATGCCGAGCCTGCTCCTTCGAGCTTCACGCCCTGCTCGTCGTAGAACGTCGCCCACTTGTAGAAGAGCGATTTGGTAACCGAAGCGAATGCCGGACCAAGCCCATAAGCATTCGAGAACTCCATGCCGGACATCTCCGCGCCCACCTCGGCGGCCATCAGGTGGCCGTCGCCCGTCAGCACATTGCAGCCGAGCGCACGGCTCTGAAACGCGCAGCCGCCCGTTGCAATCACCACGGCCTTCGCGCGCACGACCCACGTGTCCCCGCTCTGGCGCTGCACGCCGCGCGCGCCGGCAACCGCGCCGCCCCCATCCACGAGTAGTTCGAGGGCTGGGCTGTGATCGAGGATGCTTGCCCCGCTCTCCTTCACACGCTTGCGCATCAGCCGCATATAATCCGGCCCCTGCAGCGAGGTGCGCTGCTCCTCGCCGTTTTCGTCGACGGGAAACGGATAGCCCCATTCCGCAAGCTGGTGGACGTTCACCCAGGTTTGCTCAAGGACACGATCCATCCAGTCGTGTTCCGCAAGCTGGCCTCCCAGATCAAAACGGCTCTGTTTCGCCAGCTCTCGCGTATCGCTCTGCGGCGACACATACCAGATCGCCGTGCCTGACGGCGCCGTCGCACCCGATGTCCCGCAGAAGCCCTTGTCCGCGAGCACGACCTTCGCCCCCCTCGCTGCAGCGCTAATCGCGGCCCAGGTGCCGGCCGGACCGCCACCGATGACCAGCACATCAACATCATGACGCGTAGCTGCGGTTGCATCGTCCAGCGCGCCGCCGCTCACAATCGGTTGACTCATGTAAGTCTTCTCCCATTTGGGCGAGATCCAGATGGCTCGCGTTCCAACGTCCCGCCGGCTGACGGCCGGCGGCTCACAAGAAAAACGTCCCTAAAGCTATCCTGCGGCCCTGCACCCATGTCGTGATACGCGTTTATCGTTTATCGTTAATCTCCCGAGACATTCCATTCGCACAGCTCGCGTTTATCGATACTCGCCTCAACACCCCGAACGGACCGCCGCATGCAAGCGCCACCCCAAAACCTTTCCCCTGTCGACCGCGCTGAAGATATCTCCGCCAAAGCAGCGGCAAATCTGCCATTGCAGTCGAGCGGACGTGATCTGTCACGCAGGCAGCGGGAGATCATATGGACTGCGTTCCGTAACCATGAGGCCCTGCGCGCGTGGCCGGAGGTCGTTCTCGACGCCCTCGTCGAAGCTGGCTATCTGCGCACGTATGCAGATGGCGAGCTGATTTATCTCGCCAACGATCCCTGCACCGATATCCACATCATTCTTTCCGGCATGCTCGAATGGGGATGGCCAAGCACCCAGGGCATCCGGGCCGTCGAGACATTCATCCCGCCAGGCGAGCTGGCCAACCTCACCGCCGTGATGACCGATCAGCGCTCCATTCACAACCAGCGGGCACGTGGACTCACCCGGCTTTTTCATATTCCCGCCGATGCGTTGAACGCCGCACTCGAACGCGAACCGACCCTCACCGCAAGCCTGCTCCGGCTACTTGCCACACGTGCGCGGCACCTTCACGACTGCCTCGGCAATGTTGGTTTGATGTCGTTTCGCGCGCGCCTCGCTGGCCATTTACTCGCGCTCGGCAAACGCTACGGCCACACCGATAATGATGGCGTGACGCTCGGCATCCGTCTGTCGCAGGAGGATCTGGCTGCACTGCTCATGGCCTCGCGCCAGCACGTCAACAAGGAACTGCGCTGGTTCATAGACCGGCAACTCGTGCGCATCCGATACGGCCGGATCACCCTGGTCGATACCGCCGAACTCGAATCCATCGTCAGGCAGCCACCCGCCCAATCGATTGAACCGTTCGAGCCGCACCGCCGCGTTTGAGCAACCGCACCAGATCGCTGTCGGTACGATCTTTCGCGGTCATATTCGAACGACGACGGGGTCATTATCCAGGTAGGCTGATTGGGCAATCTGTCGTTGACACGACAGTGCTTTGCTGTTTTTCTTTTATCTAAATCTGTCGCAGCACATTAGCACTCAACGCAATCGATCCGATTTTTCGCCGAAGCACGGCTAAGAAGAACAAGCATCAGACACGATGCCATCGCGGGCACTGCGGCCGCGACAAACAACGCGGTATTCGACCATTGCAGCCTGATCAGTTGTCCGGCCAGTACAGGACCGATAATTGAACCCGCCCGGCCGATTCCCAGACTCCAGCCAACCCCGGTGGCCCGCAACGAGGTGGGATAGAGCGTCGCGGTCAACGCATTGACCGCCGGCTGTCCGCCGACGATGCAGATTCCGCTTATCAGCACGACGGCATAGCGCAACCCCGTTGATAGATCGGGAAGACCGACAAACGCCACCGAAAATGTCGCCACCAGAAAGCTGAGCGCCAGCACACGATAGAAGCCGAAACGGTCCATCAATGGACCCAGCAGCAGCGCACCCGCCGTACCGCCAATCTGCAACGAGGTGCCGATAAGCACAGCCGTCGCCACTCCATGACCAACTCGCAAGGAAAGCATCGGAAGCCAATTCGACAGGAAAAAGAGATCAAGCAGATTCGCGAAGTTGATCCCCCATAGCAACAACGTCATCGTGCCGCGGCCGTGGCGAAAGAGCTCGCCAACGGAGGCCTTCGCTTGCGGCTGCCCGCGAACGGCAAAGCGTGTCCCCGGCGTAAGCTGGACGTTCGGCGCGATTCGTGCAAGCCACTGAACCACCTTTTCCAGGCTGCGCTGTTTGACCACCAGCAGTTGGAGTGACTCGGGCAGATACCTGGCCATCGGGATGGCAATGAGCAGGGGCAATACGCCCCCAACGAAGAAGACCGATCTCCAGCCCATCGACGGAAGCAAGGCTGCGCAGAGAAGTCCTCCAGCAATGGCCCCGCCCGTGAAGCCACACGAGACCCAGGTCATCAGCGATGCCCGATATTTCTGCGGGCTGTATTCGCTGACCAGTGCGATAGCGTTACCCATCACGCCGCCGATACCGAAACCGGTCAGGAAACGAAGGACAAGAAATTCCGGCACACTCTGAACCAGGGTGGTACCGAGCATGCATAACCCATAGAAAACGGTCGCGCCGATGAGCACCGGCCGACGCCCCGCACGATCGGCCATGGCGCCGAGAACGATAGAGCCCGCGAGCATCCCCAGCAAGCCGGCACCGAAAATCGGGCCGAGCTCGGCCGGGCTAATGCCCCACGCACGGACAATCGCAGGCGTGACAAAACCCATGGTCTGCACGTCGAACCCGTCCATCACCACTGAGCAGCCGATCATCACCATGATCCATTTCTGGAAGGTGCTCAGTGGCTGGCTATCGATCAACGCGCCAATATCGACGACGGAAGCAGCCGCCGCTTCCACTCGCTGTGCAGTATCGGGGGTCACGCTTCACCTCGCTCCGTTTGCACATGAAATCGTGCGCCAATGGGTCACTGCTGTCTTCCCGGCGTTGTCGGGCAGCACAGATCCGTGCCCGTATTCGGCGAGCCCGGTACAACAGCTTTCTAGAACGGATAAGCTGGAAGCTCGTCGCGGCTCGTCACCCACTGCCATTCCGTGAACTGGTCGATGTTGGTCAGCGTGCTGTAGTTATGCCCGTTGCCTGACAAACCCAGACCGCCCATCGGACCAAACACCTCGTGCATGACCGTCTGATCATTGATGTGGACGATGCCGGCGTGCAGTCGGTCCGCAACCCGCTGTGCGCGACGCAAATCGGAAGAAGCCACTGCCGCGACAAGGCCATAGCGGTTCTGATTGGCGAGCGCTACCGCCTCGTCATCGTTCTTGAACACGGTCACCGCGGCGACGGGACCGAAAATCTCTTCCTCGAACGCGGGCATCCCAGGCGCGACGTCTACCAAAACGGTCGGGTTAAAAAACAACCCGTCGCGAGTCCCACCGGCGAGAAGCTTCGCGCCCTTGCTCACAGACTCAGCAACAATGCGATCGACGTTTTCAGCCTGCCGTTCATTGATGATAGGACCGAGATGGACATTGCCCTTGAAAGGATCGCCAACCGATAGCGCTTTGGCGCGTCTGACGAGGCTTTCAATGTAGGTGTCAGCAATACGTTCATGAACGAGATGCCGGCCCGCGGACATGCAGACTTGCCCCTGATGCAAAAACGAGCCCCACGCTCCAGCGCTCGCCGCAGCTTCGACATCGACGTCGTCAAGCACGATGTAGGGATTCTTGCCGCCGAGTTCGAGGCTCGCTCGCTTGAGCAAGCCGCCTGCTACGGCGCCGATCGCTTGCCCTACCCGCGTGGATCCCGTGAAGCTGATCATGTTGACAAGCGGATCCCGAACCAGCGCGTCACCGGTTTCCGCCGCACCGGGAAGGACATGGAACAGCCCCTCGGGCAGCCCCGCCGCCTCGAATAGCCGCGCATACAGAACGCCGCCGCTAACCGGCGATTGAGGGTCGGGCTTGAGCAGCACTGCGTTGCCGGTGGCCAGCGCCGGAGCGATGGCGCGCGCCGCCAGAATGAACGGCGAATTCCACGGTGTAATAACACCGACCACGCCCATGGGAATTCTGCGCGCTAGGCTATGCCGCTCCTTCACGTCGCTGGTCGTGATCATTCCGGTTGGCTGGCTGCCCAACGCTGCAGCTTCGAGAATCTCGCGTATCGCCAGCTTCACCTCCAGTTGCCCCTTAGGCCGGATCGACCCGGTCTCGCGGACAATCTGAACGGCGATCTCCTCTTTGTGCACCTCCAGCAAACGGGCGACCTCGCGCAACACGTCCCCTCGCTGAGGCCCGGGTGTCGCGGCCCAGGCGCGTTGCGCGTCGGTCGCGATCGCGGCAGCGGCGGACACATCGGCAGCCGATGCACAACCAATCGAGCCCATTTCCGCGCCGGTCGCCTTCTCGGTCAACGGGATCGTACCCGCGCCTCCGGTCTTCCATCCGCCGCTATAGATTTTGTTACGCCACACATCTGCTGGTGCCAATTGAGTCAATTGAGTCGCGGACATTCGATTTCTCCTGTTCCTCGCATCATTCAAGACCGAACAAACGCTGTGCGTTTTCCCGTCCAATCTTCACGCGATCCGTTTCGCTGATCGAGCATGTGTCGAACCACTGGGACGCCTCGTCATGTGTTTCGAACGGATAGTCGACCGAATACATGATCCGGTCGCTGCCCATTTCCAGCATCGTGGACAGCAGCGTCTGGGTTCTGAAATTTCCGCTCGTCGTGACGTAGACATTCTCCCTGAGGTATTCGCCCACGCTGCGCTTGCAGGGCAATCCTCGTGGCGCCTTTTGAAGGATGTGGTCGACACGCCAGATGTTGAACGGAATCCCCTCGCCGAGATGGCCAAGAATCATCTGCAACTCAGGATTGCGGTCGAAAAGACCTGACGTCATCAGTCGCAGTGCGTGAGTGCTCGTCTCAACCGCGAACGCCCAGGTCGCGGCGGTCAGCCACGGAAAGCCATCGTAGATCGGCTCACGGGACGGCAACGGATCGCGAGGATGCATATAGAAAGGCTTGCCGAGCGCCGCCGCATTTGTCCAGAAGTCGGTGTACTGCGGGGCATCGTAGTACACGACATTTTCCGCATCGCCCACCTGGGAAAAGCCATTCACCATGAAGCCATGGAATCCGAGATCCTTCACGCTTCGCTCGAGTTCACGTGCCGCCGCTTCGGGGTCCTGCATAGGCAACGCGGCAAATCCACCCAAACGGGTTGGATGGCGGCCAACATGTTCTGCGAGGACATCGTTAGCCCGGCGCGCGACATCGATCGCCTGCTTGATGTCCGGGATACCCTGAATGCCCGGCGAGTTGAGCGACAAGATTGAATACTCGGTTCCGCCCTGTTCCATCCGCTCGAGTCGCTGCTGCTCGATGTCCATCAGATTGGACTTCAGCATGTCCCAAACGGGCGCAGGCGCATAAATTTTCGACTGCTCGATAGTGAGGTCTATCGCAAAGTGTTCCTCAAGTGCAATCTTGTTTCTCATTGATCTGCTCCAATTCAAGGCATCGCAACCTCATCTGCAAAGGAGAGATGAGGTGCATCACATGGGTTTGTCCCAGAGGCTAATTTATTTGATTTTTCAAACATGTTGGGACCGAGTGTACTTGATTTTTCAAATATATGTGCACCGCGTAAACCCTGAATCGACTGACTGACACCCGCAAGCAATCCAACGGTCGAGCCGCAGGACAACATGGACCGCTGCGAAGCCTAAGGGAGGGAAATACAATCATGCAGGCTGAGGCAATGACGCGAATGTTCGAGTCACTCAGGCTGCACGGTATGGATCGAACGCGGAAAAAAAACGGTGCGACTCCGATATAACCGGAGTCGCACCGCGACATGCAGAGTTACCTTCGCAAGCTGACACAAAGTGCCGTCAGGGTTGCAAGCCTGACGGAACCCTCACACCCGCTCAGGCGAGGTCGAAGCGGTCGAGGTTCATCACCTTGACCCACGCGGCGACAAAGTCGCGAACGAATTTCGCCTGCCCGTCCTCGCTTGCATAGACTTCGGAAAGCGCCCGCAACTGGGCATGCGAACCGAACACCAGATCGACACGGCTACCGGTCCACTTCACCTCACCGGTCTTGCGGTCACGCCCCTCGAACACGTCCCGGGAGACCGGCTTCCATTCCGTACCCATGTCGAGCAGGTTGACGAAAAAGTCGTTGGTCAGCGTTTCTGGCCGCTTGGTGAAGACACCATGCGAATCCTGCCCGCTCTGGACCTTCAGGGCGCGCAAGCCGCCGATGAGCGCCGTCATCTCCGGTGCGGTTAGCGTCAACAATTGCGCCTTGTCGATCAGCAACGCCTCAGCCGGGACACTGTACTTGCCCTTCAGATAGTTTCGGAAACCATCGGCAACGGGTTCAAGGGCGCCAACGGATTCCACATCGGTCTGATCCTGCGACGCATCCGCGCGTCCCGGCGCAAACGGTACTGTCACCTGATGGCCTGCGCTTTTTGCGGCCTGCTCGATGCCTGCGCTACCGGCCAGCACGATCAGGTCGGCAAGCGACACCTTCTTGCCGGACTGTGCGCCATTGAACTCGCTCTGGATCCCTTCGAGGACCTTGAGTACCTTCGCCAGTTGCTCGGGCTGGTTGACCGCCCAGTCCTTTTGCGGAGCGAGGCGAATGCGTGCGCCATTGGCGCCACCGCGCTTGTCCGAGCCGCGGAAGGTGGATGCCGACGCCCAGGCCGTCGACACCAGCTGCGAAACGGACAGCCCTGACGCCAGAATCTTCTGCTTGAGCGAGGCGACGTCCTGATCGTTGACCAGTGCGTGGTCGACCGCCGGAATGGGGTCTTGCCAGATCAGTTCTTCAGCGGGCACTTCCGGTCCAAGATAGCGGACGCGCGGTCCCATGTCGCGGTGAGTGAGCTTGAACCATGCACGAGCGAAGGCATCGGCGAGTTGGTCGGGGTTCGCGAGGAAGCGCCGCGAAATCTTCTCGTAGACGGGGTCGAAGCGCAGCGAGAGGTCGGTGGTGAGCATCGTCGGCCGCTGCTTCTTCGAGGCATCGAAAGCGTGCGGAATCGTTTCGCCGGCATCCTTGGCGACCCACTGGTTGGCGCCGGCGGGGCTCTTGGTCAGTTCCCATTCGTACTTGAACAGGTTCTCGAAGAAGCCGTTGCCCCACTTCGTCGGCGTGGTGGTCCAGGTGACTTCCAGTCCGCTGGAGATCGCGTCGGCGCCTTTGCCGGTGCCGAAGCTGCTCTTCCAGCCCAGCCCCTGATTCTCGAGGTCGGCGGCCTCGGGTACCGGACCCACATTGTCAGCAGGACCGGCGCCGTGCGTCTTGCCGAAGCTGTGGCCACCGGCGATCAGCGCGACCGTTTCCTCGTCGTTCATGGCCATCCGCGCGAACGTTTCGCGGATGTCATGGGCCGCGGCCAACGGGTCAGGATTGCCGTCCGGACCTTCCGGGTTCACATAGATCAGGCCCATCTGCACGGCGCCCAGCGGGTTTTCCAGGTTGCGTCCGTTGTCGTCGCGGCTGACTTCGCTGCCGTGCAGTGCCGGATCGGCCACGATCACGCCTTCGTCCTCATTGCCGGCGGCGCCCTTGCCATAGCGGACATCGCCGCCCAGCCAGGTCTTTTCGTTGCCCCAGTAGACGTCCAGGTCCGGCTCCCAGGTGTCGGCGCGACCGCCGCCGAAGCCGAAGGTCTTGAAGCCCATGGTTTCGAGCGCGACGTTGCCGGTCAGGATCAGCAGATCGGCCCAGGAAATTTTCTGGCCGTACTTCTGCTTGATCGGCCACAGCAGGCGGCGAGCTTTATCGAGGCTGACGTTGTCCGGCCAGCTGTTGAGCGGCGCGAAACGCTGCTGGCCTCGCCCGGCGCCACCGCGGCCGTCGCCGATGCGGTACGTGCCGGCACTGTGCCAGGCCATGCGGATGAAGAACGGACCATAGTGGCCGAAGTCCGCCGGCCACCATTCCTGCGAGTCGGTCATCAGTGCCGCAAGATCCTTCTTCACCGCGGCGAGATCGAGGCTCTTGAACGCCTCGGCATAGTTGAAGCCGCTGTCCAGCGGGTCCGACTTGCTGGAGTGTTGGCTAAGCAGATCCACCCGCAGCTGCTTTGGCCACCAGTCACGGTTGGTCGTGCCACCTCCGGCAGCATGATTGAACGGGCACTTTGCATCGTTAGACATGCACTATCTCCTTGGGGAATATACCCACTACCAGTTCTTCCACGGCGTCTGGCTTCTACGGTGCATCGCCGAACCAGCGCCAGCGGGCGGTCGGGGAATCACATGATGGACTCTTTTTGATGTATTGGCACTTTCACCCGTCGCGCATAGCCTCGTCCGATAACGGACGTCGTGGCGTGTATTGGACTAGGATTGGTCCGCGTCGGCAGGCCTACTGCACATAAAAATATATGTGAGAGCGGCCATCAACAGAATGCGATTTTCGCAATGCTATTGATAGATCGTAACTATAACGTGACAGATGCCTTTCATATTTGCCGTCATGTGCACCGTCCCGCGCCGTGGGAAGTGCAGGCTTATTTGTGCGCCCACATCTATCGACCCCATAGCGAGTAGTGGCTTCAAGCATATCGTCAAATTACGATATATGATTCGTCTTGTAGCGATGCAGATGCATGGCCGCTAGCATGTGCCACGCCTGCCTGTTGTTGATGATCTGAAGTTGACGCCCTGAACCGACCCACATGACGCTCGATATCGACGCGATTCACAAAGCGCTTGCCAACCCTGTACGGCGGGAGATTCTCGGCTGGCTGCGCGAGCCATATGCGCATTTCTCCGACCAGGAGCTCCCGCTCGATCACGGCGTGTGCGCGGGCAAGATCGACGCGCACTGCGGCCTGTCGCAGTCCACCGTGTCGGCGCACCTTGCCGCGTTGCAGCGCGCCGGTCTCGTTACGTCGAAGCGGGTCGGTCAATGGGTGTTTTTCAAACGCAACGAGGCAGTCATTCAAGCCTTTCTCGAGCACATGAACAGCCAGCTCTGAGCGCTTCATCCGCATCGCCGCGTTTTTTCGCTTATTTCATCATGCAGTTTTTTTAAGGCCGGGGCCACGCGCCCGCCACCTAAGGTGAACTCATATGCCGACTCTTTTTGACCCGCTCCAGATTGGCGACATCACGTTGTCGAACCGCATCATCATGGCGCCGCTCACGCGCCAACGCGCTGAAGAAATCCGCGTACCGAACGCGCTGATGGCGAAGTACTATGCCGAACGCGCCACGGCAGGCCTGATCATCAGCGAAGCCACGTCCGTCACGCCGCAAGGTGTCGGTTACGCCGACACCCCGGGTATCTGGTCGCAGGAGCAGGTGGAAGGCTGGAAGATCGTCACGAACGCCGTGCACGCAGCCGGCGGCAAGATTTTCCTGCAACTGTGGCACGTCGGCCGTATTTCGGACCCGCTGTTCCTCAATGGCGAACTGCCGGTCGCGCCGAGCGCCATCCCGGCGCAAGGCCACGTGAGCCTGGTGCGTCCGGAGCGTCCGTACGTGACGCCGCGCGCACTCGAACTCGACGAAATCGCGGGCGTGGTCGAAGCGTTCCGCAAGGGCGCCGAAAACGCGAAGGCAGCAGGTTTCGACGGTGTGGAAGTGCACGGCGCGAACGGCTATCTGCTCGACCAGTTCCTGCAAGACAGCACCAACAAGCGTACCGACGCCTACGGCGGCCCGGTCGAAAACCGCGCCCGCCTGCTGCTCGACATCACTGACGCCTGTATCGACGTCTGGGGTGCGAACCGTGTCGGCGTGCACCTCGCACCGCGCCGCGACTCGCACAACATGGGCGATTCGGATCCGGCAGCGACATTCGGTTACGTGGCACGCGAACTCGGCAAGCGCAAGATCGCGTTCATCGCCGCTCGCGAAGCACTCGGCGACGACCGCCTCGGCCCGCAACTGAAGAAGGCATTCGGCGGCCCGTACATCGCGAACGAAAAGTTCACCAAGGAAACCGCCCAGCACGTGCTCGACGCGGGTGAAGCGGACGCGGTGGCCTGGGGTCAACTGTTCATCGCGAATCCTGATCTGGTGCGCCGCTTCGAGACGAATGCGCCGCTGAACAAGCCCAATCCGGCAACCTACTATGCACGTGGCGAAACAGGCTACGTCGACTATCCGACGCTGGAAACAGTGGAATAAGACGTTCGGTTCATGCGGCGTTACGCAAGGTCACGCCGCATGAACACGCGTTTTGATTCGTCGAGTCCGCGCGCGATGTGCGCATCGCGCCGCGCGATCAGTGCCGCATCCAGATCGGCCTCCTCGATATCGCGAAAGCCGAGCCGCCGATAGTACGGCGCGTTCCACGGTACCTCGCGAAACGTCGACAATATAAGTTGCGTTATCTGCTGCGCACGCGCGAGTTGCGCGACCTGCTCGATCAGCGCCGCGCCGATGCGTTGCCCGGCATGCGAACTCAGCACGTCCAGCTCCTGAACATAGAAGCGCGCGGGCTGCGGCTCGAACATCACAAATCCCACACACGTCTCATCAGTATCCACGGCGACGATGATCTGCTGCGCGTCGATCTTGCCACGGACGAGTTCCAACTCCATCGGCGGAGCATCGGCGATACCAGTCATGCCAACGCTGACAAAGCGCTGCCCGGCCTCGAATTCGATCGTACGGATAGTGTCCGCATCGTGCGGTGCGGCAAGGCGGAACGTGAGACTGGAAGCGTGTTGCATAGGGGTTTCTTAAATTTTTTCGGGCGCGATTCTGAACGGCACGCCCCGATATTGACATTAGCACCGAGAAATAAACAAGTGCCCGCGCCGCGACGGGACTAAAATCCCGAACACCCAAATCCCTTTCGAACCACGATGGATCTCATGCATGTGCTGCAGGTCGCCCTGCACTTCGACCAGCATCTGAGCGGTTTGATCGTGCAATACGGCACCGCCGTCTACGCGATGCTGTTTCTCGTCGTGTTCGTCGAAATCGGTTTCCTGCCGCTATTCTTTTTGCCTGGCGATCCGCTGATCTTCATCTGTGGCGGTCTCGCCGCCACCGGCGCGCTGAACGTCTGGCTCGTGATCCCCGTGCTGTTCGCCGCCACCCTGGCCGGCAGCATCGTCGACTATGCGATCGGCCGCGCCATCGGCGAAAAAGTCTATACCGCCGACTACCGCTGGCTCGACAAGAACGCATTGCGCAAAGCGCACGCGTTTTACGAAGCACGCGGCGGCCTGACCTTTCTGCTGTCGCCGTTCATTGCCGTCGTGCGCACGTTCGCACCGTTTGTAGCCGGTGTTTCGCGCATGACGTTTGCACGTTTCGTGTCGTTCGTTGCAGCCGGCGCAGCGCTGTGGATCGTGTCGCTGGTGGCGGCCGGTTATCTGTTCGGCAACGTGCCGCTGGTGCGCGATCATATGAGTTCGATCGTGCTGCTGGGCGTCTCGCTCGGTGTCGGATCGCTTCTAGTAAGCGCCGTGTGGCGTTTCGTCAACCGGCGGTTGCGTGCGCACTAAACCGGAGGTTGCGCGCTCACTAAGCCGATGGTTGCGCGCGCACTGAATTTCGTGGAGAACCGTGATGTCGCTATCTGCTTTGCTCGTCTTCGCGCTGGCGCTGATCATCGCCGCCGGCACGCCCGGCCCTAGCATTGCCGCGCTGGTCGCGCGCGTGCTGACCAACGGCTTTCGCGACGTCTTGCCGTTTCTCGCCGCGATGTGGCTCGGCGAAGCATTGTGGCTCACCTGCGCGGTAGCCGGTCTTGCCGTGATCGCACGCAGCTTCGGCATGGTGTTTATCGCGCTGAAATTTGCCGGCGTCGCCTATCTGCTGTTCCTTGCCTGGAAGATGTGGCGCGCACCGGCCGACGTGCAAGGCAGCGACCTGCCGAGCGGCCAGTCGCCGTGGCGCATGTTCGTCGCCGGCCTGCTGGTGACGCTCGGCAATCCGAAGATCATGATGTTCTACCTCGCGTTGCTGCCGACCATCATCGATCTGTCGCGTATCGGCACCGTCGCGTGGTTCGAACTCACGCTCACCATGCTGATCGTACTGATGGCCGTCGACTTCGGCTGGGCGCTGCTCGCCTCACGAGCGCGCAAGCTGCTGAACACGCGCCGCGCGGTGAAGTTCACCAACCGCGCCAGCGCTACGGTCATGGCCGGTGTTGCCGCTGCGATCGCCACGCGTTGACGAAAACGTACGACGCACGCGCCGCCATTCAGCCCGGCGGCGCAGCCGATTGCACTTCAGTCCGTAGCGAAGCCAGCAATACCTGCCACCATTCGCCGTGCCGCAACAGAAACACGCGCTCGGGGAAATGATGGCGCGCGACATGCTCCTGCGGCACCGTATCCCAGCCGCGATGCTCTACCGTCACGCGTGTTTCGTCGCCCACCGCTTCGAAACGCACTTCGACCTGCGTGTGCTGCGCGTCAGTGAAACTGGCCTGGCGCCAGCCGAATGCCAAACGCTCGCCCGGCTCCCAGACCGTCACGCGGCCAATCTCGAACACGCTGCCGTCCGGCTGCGTTTCGATCAGGCGGACGTACGCTCCGGACGTGTGAGGCGCCGCAGCCTGCTCAAACGACAGCACGCCCGCGCCTTGCGGCGTGAACTGAAATAGCCCGTTCGGCCGCCACCATCTGCCGATCTCACGCGTGAACACGTCGAATGCGCGACGCGGCGTTGCCGCAACCCGCAGCGACACCTGCACGCGCGAACTCATTCCTGCTGCTCCAGATGCGCCTTGAAGGACAGCAGTTGCTCGGACCACAACGCTTCGGTCTGTTCGAGCCATGCCTTCAACTCGCTCATCGGCGCCGACCTCAGCACGTAGAGACGCACGCGCGCGTCGACGCCGTCGTGCGATTCCTCGATCAGTTCGCTCGAGCGCAGCACACGCAAATGCCGGCTCATCGCCTGCGGCGACAGACCGGTGGCTTGCGCGAGTTCACCCGCGCGCATCGGTTGCTGGCTGAGCAGATCGACCACCTGACGCCGGTTCGGATCGGCCAGTGCGGCCAGAGTGCGGTCGAGCGAGACGCTGGCAGGCAGTCCCATCGCTTATACCCACCCTTCGATTTTCAGGCCGCTCACACGCTCTGCTTCCTCGCGCGACACCTCGCGAACCGTCTGGCCAAAGCTCCAGACGTGCCCTTCCGGATCGCGCGCCGCATAGACGCGGTCGCCATAGAACTGATCCGCCGGTTCGCGGGTAATGACAGCACCCGCGGCACGCGCGCGGACGCAATGTTCATCGATCCCCTCGCGCAGTTGCACGTGCACTGATTGCGTATTCTTGCCACCGATCGAAGCCGGACTCGCCGCGTCTTCCGACCATTCGCGACAGATCATCACGTAGCTGTCGCCGAAACGCATTTCCGAGTGGCTCAACTGGCCGTCGCTATCCGTGACCACCAGTTGACGCTCGAAGCCAAACGCTTTCTCGAGCCAGTCGAGCGCGGCAAACGGGTCCTTGTAGTACACCGACGCACCCAGCGAAGGACGATGAAACGGTTCGCTCATGATTGTCTCCTTTTGTAAACCTTTCGGTTGATATTTAACATTATAGTTAAACAAATCGAAAAGGCAAGGACGGCGTATTCGTATTAGTGGTTCCTCCCCAAGCGAAATCTGGATCGCGGCGCGGCACGCAGCCGCCCTAGCCCTTCGGCGTCGTGTCGTGAATCCTCGCCGCGCGCAAGAAATCGAAATCGACGCCCTTGTCGGCCTGCAGCACCGTATCGAGGAACAGTTTCCGATACCCGCGTTCGGCTGTCGGAACGTCGACGGGTGCAGCGGCCGTGCGGCGCGCCAGTTCGGAGTCCGACACGAGCAACGTGATTTCACGGGCAACGACGCTGAGCCGGATACGATCGCCGTTTTGAACATAGGCTAACGGGCCACCCACGGCCGCCTCAGGCGTCACGTGCAACACGATGGTGCCGAAGGCCGTGCCACTCATGCGCCCGTCGGAAATGCGCACCATGTCCTTGACGCCGGCACGCGCCAGCTTTTTCGGAATCGGAATATAACCGGCCTCAGGCATTCCCGGCGCGCCTTTCGGACCGATGTTTTTCAGCACCAGAATATCGTCGGCCGTGACGTCGAGGTCGTCCGAGTCGATGCGCTCGGCCATGTCCTGACCGTTCTCGAACACCACAGCACGCCCTTCGTGCTGCATGAGTCTGGCATCGGCAGCGGATTGCTTGATGATCGCGCCGCCAGGTGCGAGGTTGCCGTGCAAGACGGCAATGCCGCCTTGCGGATAGATCGGATCGGCGATGGTGCGCACCACGTCCTGTTCGAAGCCGGGACCGGCCAGTTCGATCTCCTCGCCCAAGGTCCGCCCGGTGACGGTCAGCGCATCGAGTTTCAGCAGCGGCTTGAGTTCGCGCAACAACGTAGCCATGCCGCCGGCGTGATGGAAGTCTTCCATGTAGTGCTGGCCGGACGGTTTCAGGTCGAGCAACACCGGCGTCTCGCGACCCATGCGATCCAGCGCCTTCAGATCGACATCCAGCCCCATGCGTCCCGCAATCGCGGTCAGGTGCACGATGCCATTGGTCGAGCCACCGATCGCCAGTAACACGCGGATGGCGTTCTCGAATGCATCAGCGGTCAGGATCTTGTCGATCGTCAGGCCGCTGCGTGCCATGCGCACGGCCTGGGCGCCGGTCTCCTCCGCGATGCGGATACGATCGGCCGTCACCGCCGGCGGCGATGCGCCGCCCGGCACGGTCATCCCCAGTGCTTCGGCTACACAAGCCATGGTGCTGGCCGTGCCCATCACCGAACAGGTGCCGACGCTGGCCACCAGTTGGTTGTTCACGGCGGCAATTTCCGCGCTATCGATCTCGTCGGCGCGGAATTTGCCCCAGTAGCGGCGGCAATCGGTGCACGCACCCACGCGCTCGCCTCGGTGCGAGCCGGTCAGCATGGAGCCCGTGATCAACTGGATGGCGGGAATATTCGCCGATGCCGCGCCCATCAACTGCGCCGGCACAGTCTTGTCGCAGCCGCCGATCAGCACGACCGCGTCCATCGGCTGGGCACGGATCATCTCCTCGGTATCCATCGACATCAGGTTGCGCAGGTACATGCTGGTCGGCTGCGAAAAACTCTCATGGATGGAAATGGTCGGGAAATCCATCGGCAAGCCGCCGGCCAGCATCACGCCGCGCTTGACCGCCTCGATCAATTGCGGCGCGTTGCCGTGGCACGGGTTGTAAGCGCTGCCGGTGTTGCAGATGCCGACTACCGGTCGATCCAGTGCCTCATCGGTATAGCCCGCCCCTTTGATAAATGCTTTGCGCAAAAACAGGGAGAAGTCGCTGTCACCATAGTTGGTGAGACCTTTGCGGATCCCGGTCGCCGGTGCGTCGAGCGAGTCTTCTGGTTCGGTCTTGGACATTGAGAAACCCGGCATAAGGTGACAGGTGAACGTAGGGAGGAGACGGTCTTACGGCGCGCCCGTCGCCGTGCGTGCGTTGCGACGAAATGCTTGCGGCGGTTGCCCGAATACGCGCAGGAACACTTCCCGCATCCGCCTTGGATCGGAGAACCCGGTCGCGCTGGCAACCTGATCGATCGTGTGCCGGCTTTCCTCGAGCATCAAGCGCGCGGTTTCAATGCGCAGTCGCTCGACGGCCTTTGCAGGAGTCTGTCCTGTCTCCGCACGAAACGCGCGGCTAAATTGACGCGGACTCAAACGCGCGACATCCGCCAATTGCTCGACCGAAAGAGGCTCGTTGAGATTCTTTTTCGCATACGTCAGCGCGGATTGAATGCGATCGGACTTTGGCTCGAGTTCGAGCAGCGCTGAGTGCTGCGACTGTCCGCCGCTACGCCAATGATAGACAACAAGCTTTCGCGCGACCGACCGCGCGACCTTGGGGCCAAGGTCCTTCTCCACCAACGCGAGTGCGAGATCGATGCCCGCCGTCATGCCGGCCGAGGTCCAGATCGGCCCGTCCGCAATGAAAATCCGATCTTCGTCCACCGTAACAGAGGGAAAGCGGGTGCGTAAATCGTGCGCATAGTGCCAGTGCGTAGTTGCGCGGCGGCCATCGAGCAAGCCAGCCTCCGCGAGCACGAATGCGCCCGTGCACATCGAGGCGGTGCGCCGCGCGGTCTCGGCGCTGCGACGCACGTACGCGAGCACACCTGGCGGCGGTACGACGGTGATGGGGTTGCTTCCGGCGAAGATGACCGTGTCGAATACGCGATCGTCGATCGCCTCGGTCAAGACCGTCAGACCGCTTGAAGCGCGCACGAGACCACCTGCTTCGGAAACGTTGAGTGTCTGATAGAACGGTTCACCGGCCGCCACGTTTGCGAACTCGAATACGGATTCCGCAACGAGCGCCATGGAATAGAAGCCGTCGAACACCACAAACGCAACTGTCGGCACGGCTGCCTCCTGAACGTGCACGTCCTGAAAACGTAGTTTATACGTCCTTTGAGCCATCAACAATTGACCGTATAAATATCGGTGAGGAGCACGGATCGCGTTACGCGGACGCGCTGTGCGCACACCGCGCCGGTTGCGACACGATCTCGCTGGCCTTCCATTTGATCAGATTTATATCTTCCATTTAATTAGGCATACGTATATATGGTTTCGATTTCATCCATGCGTCGACTGGCGTTCGGCTCGTTGAGGGCGCGCGCGTTTAGCCTCAGCTTTCTTACTGCGGCCGCTTTTGCACCACCTGTCTTTGCTGCTGACGAATTGCCCGTACCGGCATCGACCGGCGATACGGCGATCCGCCCTTTCCACGCCCATTTTTCCGATGCCCAACTCGCCGATCTGCGCAAACGCATCGCGGCGACGCGCTGGCCGGACAAGGAGACAGTTGACGACCGGTCTCAAGGCGCGCAACTAGCGAAGCTGAAAGACCTCGTGAACTACTGGCGCACGGGCTACGACTGGCGCAAGGCCGAGACGAAGCTCAATGCGCTGCCGCAATACGTCACCACCATCGATGGAGTCGATATTCACTTCATCTGGGTGCGCTCACGCAATCCGAACGCGCTGCCGATGATCATGACCCATGGCTGGCCCGGCTCGGTGTTCGAGGAACTGAAAGTCATCGGGCCTCTCACCGATCCAGTCGCCTATGGCGGGCGCGCGGAAGATTCCTTCGACCTGGTCCTGCCTTCGATGCCCGGATACGGGTTCTCAGGCAAGCCCAAGGGCACTGGGTGGACGCCTGACCATATCGCCCGCGCCTGGGAGGAACTAATGCGCCGCCTCGGCTACCAGCACTACGTCGCGCAGGGCGGCGACTGGGGTTCCGTGATCGCCGACAAAATGGCGGCCCAGAAACCACCCGGACTGCTCGGCATTCACGTCAACATGCCGGCAACAGTACCGCCGGACGTCGCGAAATCGCTGAAGGCGGGCGACCCGCCGCCAGCCGGTCTCTCCGACAAGGAGAAAGCCGCATACAAGTCGCTTGATAACCTCTATACACGCGGCGGCGGTTACGCCGCGATGATGGTCACGCGTCCACAGACGGTGGGCTACGCGCTCGCGGATTCTCCAGTTGGCCAGGCAGCATGGATGTACGACAAATTTGCGGACTGGACCTACAGCGGCGGCGATCCCGAACGCTCGCTGACCAAGGACGAGATGCTCGATGACATCACGCTGTACTGGCTGACCAACACGTCTACGTCCGCGGCGCAGCTCTACTGGGAAAACAATGCCAACAACTTCAACGCCGTCGATATCTCAATCCCTGCGGCGGTGACGGTCTTCCCCGGCGAGATCTATCAGGCGCCTCGTAGCTGGACCGAACGCAGCTACCACAAGCTCATCTACTTCAATGAAGTGAACAAGGGCGGCCACTTCGCGGCCTGGGAACAGCCGCAACTTTTCTCGGAAGAACTCAGGGCGTCTTTCAAGTCCTTGCGTTGAATGACGCGAATCAATTCACGCATGAAAACCATTTATCTCAAGAGCAATCGATGAAGACAACTGGCAACACCATTTTCATTACCGGCGGCGGCTCCGGCATTGGCCGCGGTCTCGCCGAAGCATTCCATCGGCTCGGCAATCAGGTCATCATTTCCGGACGGCGCCGCGCGAATCTCGACGAGACGATCGCGGCCAACCCCGGCATGCAGGCAATCGAGCTCGACATCACCGACCCGGAGAACATCATTTCGGTTGCCGAGGAGCTCGTCGCCGGATGGCCGTCGCTGAACGTGCTGATCAACAATGCAGGTGTGATGCAGGTCGACGATCTCGGCGCGCCGGTTGACGAAACGCTGCTGACGTCGACGCTGAGCACCAATCTGATGGGTCCGATACGGATGACGGGCGCGCTTGTCGAACACCTGAAACAGCAGGACGATGCGACGATCGTCAATGTCTCGTCAGTTCTGGGTTTCGTGCCGATGGCAATGGCCGGTGTCTATTCGTCGACCAAGGCGGCCATTCATTCCTACACGCAATCGCTACGTTATGTGCTCAAAGAGACGTCCGTGAGCGTGGTTGAAATCGCGCCACCCTGGGTTCAGACCGACTTGCTGAACAGCAGGAACGAACCACGAGCCATGCCGCTTGCCCCGTATATCGAGCAGACCATGCGCGAACTCAGCACCGATGCAATCGAGGCACTCGTCGAGGTAGCGCGACCGATGCGCAACAACGTCGGTCCGAATGAATCGGCGTTCGTCACGCAGTTCAACGACAAGTTCAAAAGCTGATTCTCTGTTCGAGAACCCCGATCATTGACAGGAGAGTACTGGTGTCGAACGAGATCAACAGCCGTCGCCGACGCTTTCTTAGGACGGCTGCCGTCAGCGTCGGCGCCATAGAGCTGTCCTTGAGCGGGTTGGCGCACCCGCAGTCCGCAAATGGAGACGCAAATCCACGTGCAAACGCCGCAGCGTCGACGGCATCGTTTGCCGGGATCAAGCAGATCGATGCCGGCGTCCTGAACGTCGGCTATGCGGAAGTCGGCCCTGGCAACGGGCCAGTCGTGATCCTGCTCCACGGTTGGCCTTATGACATCCACAGCTTCACCGATGTCGCGCAGCGGCTCGCGTCAGTGGGCTATAGGGTGATCGTCCCGTACCTGCGCGGCTATGGGACGACGCGGTTTCTTGCCAGCGAAACGGTCCGCAATGGCCAGCAGTCGGTGCTCGCCGTCGACGTCATCGCGCTGATGGATGCGCTGAAGATTCAGCAGGCAATCATCGGTGGATTCGACTGGGGCGCGCGTACGGCCAATGTCGTCGCAGCGCTGTGGCCGGAGCGCTGCAAGGCATTGGTCTCAGTCAGCGGCTATCTGATCGGCAGCCAGGCGGGCAACAAGGCGCCCTTGCCGCCGAAGGCGGAACTCGCTTGGTGGTACCAGTTCTACTTCGCCACGGAGCGAGGTAGGCAGGGCTACGAAGCCAATCGGGAAGGCTTCGCGAAGCTTATCTGGCAACTTGCGTCGCCGAAGTGGCGCTTCGACGACGCGACGTTCGGGCGATCCGCAAATGCCTTCCAGAACCCGGACCACGTTGCGATCGTGATCGACAACTACCGGTGGCGATTGAGTCTCTCAGATGGGGAGCCGCAATACGCCGATCTGGAAAGGCGTCTTGCGGCCGCGCCAATCATCACCGTGCCGACGATTACCCTTGAAGGCGACGCGAACGGCGCGCCTCATCCGGAGCCCGCCGCTTATGCGAAGAAGTTTGTCAGCAGATATGCGCACCGCACCATCACAGGTGGAATCGGTCACAATTTGCCGCAGGAAGCCCCCAAGGGCTTTGCGGACGCGGTGATCGAGGTTGCCAGCTATTGAACGTGGTGGACGGCATCGCCAAGCGCCAGGCCGCTCGACGTATTTGACGCCCGTGGCAGGCTCCGATTGGGTCCTATTGAGGCGCGCCCTTTGCGCTCCCCCTCGCCTCGGTGCGCGCTTCGATCGCGTGCACGACGGCTGCCATGTCGGCTTGACCGTGACCCAACTCAACGGTCTCGGTGTACAGATCAAAGCAGACATCCAGCAGCGGCGACGCGAGATTCGCATCGCGCGCCGCTTCGGCCGCGAGCCGGTTGTTCTTCAGCACGTCGACAATCGAGGCCTGCACCGTGAAATCCTCGTTCACGAGCTTGTCGACCTTCACGCGCGATACATTGCTCGCCATCGGGCCGGCGTCGAGCACGGCCTGAAATTGCTTCATGTCGAGCCCATAGCGTCGCGCAAGATGCGCCGCCTCGGCAAGCGCGGTCACCATCGGAATCAGGAACGTGTTGACCGACAGCTTCATCAGCAGCCCCGTTGGCACTGCACCGCAGATCACCGTTTCGTGGCACATCGGCTTGAGGAGCGGACGCACTTCTTCGACGGCCGCCGCCTCGCCCGCCAGCATCGCCACCAGTTGCCCCGCTTCGGCCGGCTTGCGTGAGCCCGAGACGGGCGCCTCGACGTACCGCCCGCCTGCCGCGCGGATGTCGGCTTCGAGGCCGCGCGAATAGTCGGCCGATGTCGTGCCCATGTGCACGATGATGTGCTGTGCGACGTTCGTTGCGAAATCCGCGGTATGGCGGCCGAGCACCGCGTCGAGCGCCGTATCGGTCGCCATCATCAGGATGACGATGCGGGCCTGCTGGAAAACGTCGGCGGCGCTGTCCGCTATCTGCGCGCCTGCGTCGCGCAACGCAGCGCAACGGTCCGGTGTGCGGTTCCACACAACTAGCGGGGTGCCGGCGCGCGCGAGGTTGAGCGCCATCGGCTGCCCCATCACGCCAAGGCCGATGAATCCTACATTCATGGGTGTCTCCATGTCTTATCCGTCGCTCGTGGCCACGGTTCGGTGGATCGGGTGCAGGTATGCACGCACGACAATGAGGCGGCGGCGTTGCCGCCGCGACGCTCTCCCGGAACAGAATCGATCGAGCCGAGCGACGTCGCTCAGTCTATCTAAATTGCCGCCATCACGCCCGTACACCGAGGCTGGCGATTTTCATAAGAAAAATGCAGCAATGCCGCAAATATTTTCATTTTACTGTTTGTAGCACGACGCTCAGGATGAGGGCACAGCAAGGAGACGGAGCCGACATGCACGATCCCATCGAACCCCTGATTCTCGACCTGCTGGAATGGATTGGACCAAGCGCCCGGCCCTACAGCGAAGCGATCGAAGTCTGGCGCACCTCCTGCCCGCGGTTGCCGATCTGGGAGGATGCCTTCGCGCGCGGCTATCTCACGCGCACCCATTTACCCGGCGGCGTGGCCGAAGTGGCGCTCAGCGCGGCCGGCGCCGCCTATTTGTGCGCGAGCCGCGGCATGCCATGGGCGGCGGCGCCGGCATCCGGTTAACGAGCGTCGCGAACAGCGTCCTTTGTATGGTCCGCCCCGCCTACCAGACGTCGCTGCCCGCATAGCGCGTCACCACGGCCAACGCGACACTCCACACCAGCGCGGCGAGCAGCGCCAGTCCGATCGCCAGATAGACCGCCACGCGAATCCCCACGTCGAGCGGCTGGATCGCACTCATCAGCGCGCCGAAGATCGCGACGCCAAAAGCGGACCCCGTCTGCCGGCTCGCGTTGAGCACACCCGCGCCGACGCCGGCACGCGCCTTGTCCACCGCCGACATCAACGCGGCGGTCGCCGCCGGCGAAATCACCCCTGCCGCAAAACCGACTGCGGGAAAGCAAAGCGCAATACGCCAGTACGGCGCGTCGTCCGCGAGCGCGACGAGCCCGGCGAAACCCAGTGCATACAGCAGGAAGCCAGCACAAACGAGCCGGTGCGCGCCATACGTCCGGTTCAACGCGCCGGACACGAAGCTGCCGATGGTCACCATCACGGTCAACGGCAGGAATGCGAGGCCGGTCCGCAGCGGCGACCATCCGCGAGCAGACTGGAAGTACAAACTCAACAGAAAAAACAAGCCATAGAAAATCAGGCCGGAGATCAGCGAAACGAATGCCGAGGCAGAAAACACGGGACTACGAAAGAAGCCCAACGGCAGCATCGGTTGTTTGCGCCTGGCCTCGACCAGCACGAATGCAAGCCAGGCGGCAAGCGCAATGGCTGCGCCCACACGTATCTCACCCGCCTGCCATCCGAGCTTCGCCCCCTCGATCAGCACGGCTACCGACGCGCCGAGCGCAACGATGGCGAGCAGTTGCCCGGCGACATCCATCGGCCTGTCCGAGCTGGCCGGCCGCACCGAATCGACACGCGTAGTCAGCCACGCGCCGATTAGCGCAATCGGCACGTTCACCAGAAAAATGCTGCGCCAGCCGAGCAGATGAATCAGCAGACCACCGGCGAGCGGCCCTGCCGCCATCGCGATACCGCCGCATCCGGCCCACACGCCGATCGCGTTGGCGCGCTGCCGGGCAACCGGAAAAGCATGATTGATCAGGGTCAACGAACACGGCACCAATAGCGCCGCGCCGACACCTTGCAGTACCCGCGCGACCACCAGAATCTGCAAATCCGGCGCCAGTCCGCATAGCGCCGATGCGCAAGCGAAGACCAGCAGTCCGGCGAGATAGACCGTTTTCGCGCCGATCCGGTCGCCTAGCGCGCCGCCGCTCAGCAGCAGGCTGGCAAACGTCAGCGTGTAAGCATTGACCACCCATTGCAGGCCGGAAATATCCGAGCCCAGACTGGCCGCGACCGGCTCCAGCGCAACGTTTACGATCGACGTATCCAGTATGACAATGACGTAGCTGAGGCTCGTCGCGATCAATACCCGCTTCTGATATTCACGTTCATCGTTCAAGAGTTTCAGCCCCTATTTTCTGCTTCGCCGTTGACTATACGGCGGCCCGCACAGAGAATGCTTCGGGCTGTATCGAAGTGTTCGGGCGGACGATTTCTCACCTGCCAGCAGGCGTCGCTCACGCATCAATGACGGACATTGCACATAAATGGGCCAGCACAATATTTCGAGCGTTGCTCACCTGATCGCCGAACCGGTTCGTTCGGTGATGCTGATCACGCTCGCCGACGGCAGCACCATGTCGGCCGGTGCGCTGGCAGCAGCGGCGGGCGTGACGGCCCAGACCGCCAGTTCGCACCTCGCCAAGCTGCTCGACGGCGGCTTGCTGAGTGTGGAAAGCAAGGGCCGGCATCGCTACTACCGGCTCGCCGGCGCGCACGTTTCGCACGTGCTTGAAAGTCTCGCGTCGGTTGGCCCGGTCACCCCGGCCTGGCGCAATACGCCAAATCGCTCGGCGCAGGCGCTGCGTTTCGCGCGCTGCTGCTATGACCATCTGGCGGGGCAGATCAGCATCGCGGTGACGCAAAGCATGCTCACACGGGGCTTCATCGTCGAGGCGAGCGAGCGCCGCTACGCACTCACCACGCCCGGCCGCGTGTGGCTGCAGCAACTCGGCATCGATATCGGCGATCATCCGGCCGGCCAAACGGAACAGGCCCGCCAATGTCTCGATTGGACCGAGCGGCAGTTTCACGTCGCGGGGCCGTTGGGCGCCCGGCTGATGGATGCGTTTCTTGCATGGGGCTGGGTGCGCAAGTCCTCCACCACGCGATCGGTGACCGTCACGCCGCGCGGGTGGGATGGACTCACGACACACTTCGGCATCGGGCGCGAAACAGTCGAACCTGATTAAAAGCGCCAGGTCACGCAGACCGCCCAATTGTTAAATCCTCGCCTCGCAGCTTCGTTTTGTTGAAGCCGGCTCATCGAGGGGAGGCAACATGCACGCACAGAGACATCATCGCGGAGCTCATCGCCCCTCGCATCTGAAAGCGGTCAAGCCAACCGATCCGCCGCATCCGGGACAGAGGCTCGAACCGGAACAGAACTCCGGGCAGAAGTCAGGACAGAAGCCGGGGCCGACGCCCAGCAAAACGCGAACCCCGCACGAAGACCGCCTTGCGAAGCTCGCAAGCTTCACGACCAACCTGCGCATGGTGTCGCTGAACCTGCTGCTTCTGGTCGGCGCATGCCTTGCCGGCGCCGTGCTGTGGAAGTTGGTATCCGCACGCGAGACGGTCATCGAAAATATCTACGTGCCCGAGGCGTTCGCCAAAATCGGCTACTCCGGCGACGCATTCCAGTCATTCGTCGCGGGCCATCTGATCGCCCTCGAAGAGCGCGCGGCAGACGTGATACCCGCCTCCGCCAAAGAAGAAATCAGGCTCGATTCCGACATGCCGGATTTCTCCGTGCCCGGCACGTCCATTTCCGCGAAGACCATCCTGCAGTACGTGCGCGAGGCGCTGCCGCTGCCGGTTTCAACCATCTCGGGCAGCGTAACCGGCACCCCGGACCACTACGTCCTGCATCTGGTCCTCGCGGAACGCGGCCAGGTTTATCGTTTCAACACGCCCGAAGGCGCAATCGCCGATCTGGATAAAAATCTCTCCGATCTCGCCCTCGATGTGCTGAAGAAGCACAGTCCCTATATCTACGCCTCGTACCAGTCGGCCGAAGCCCAAACGCGCTGCTACGCCGGCAAGGGAGCCTGCAATTTCTCCGAGGCTGAACGGATATTTTCGAGCATCGTCGACGCCGGCGACGAACAGCCGAACTACAAATGGGCTCTGCTCGGACTCTCGAAGATCGACGAGGCGTATCACGATTACAAAGGCGAAATCAACGCGGTCAGCCGCCTGTCCGCCGAATACCCGTCGTCCTGGAGCTTTTATAACTGGGGCGTCGCGCTCAGCGAGCTCGGCTGCCACAAGCTGGCGATCGGCGCGTTCGAACGATCCATTGCCTTGCATTCGTCACGGGAGGCTGCATTCAATGCGATCGGCCGCGCCTGGCTGGCACTGGCCAAACAGGCACCGGACCGTTATTCCACTGAAGCGAAGTCCAAGCTGCAGAATGCGCGCGACGATTTCCGCATAGCCGTTTATCTGAAACCGGACTACCAGGAAGCGCACGTTAATCTGGCCGAGTCGCTCAAGCTGCTCGGCGATGACAACGGCGCGCGCCGCGAATACGTGAGCGCCATCAAGATGGATCCGACACACGCAGGTCTCGCCTATGCCATGTATGCCGAGCTGGTCGGGGATCAGAAAGAGCGGAGCAAGCTCCTCGGCTTTGCGAGCTGGGCCGACAACTTGCACAAGGAATGCCGCGCGAGTAACTCGACCTCGCTGCTCGAGGCGCAAGGTTGCAGCGTCGCCATACAAGCCGAAACAACGCGGGTCGTCAACACAGGAAGTGAAGCTGGAATCGAGACCGTTGCGGCGACCGCGGCTCCGGCACCCGACTGCCGCGGCCTCGCGGTCGACGACAGACTCGGGCCCGAAGATGGCTTGCCAGGCTTTCCGGAGATTACGCCGTGAATCGAGGCTCAACTTTCGGGCTCAACATCCCCGCGCATGCAAGCACCATATCAATGGCTGGCTGTGCCGCGATCCGAGCGGCGCTCGACAAAACGCCTCACGTAGTCATCCGCGGGGCGCGTCAGAATCTCGTTAGGTGTACCCTCCTGCACGAGTTTGCCGTCGCGCAGAATCGCGATGCGATTGCCGATCCGCAGTGCTTCGTCGAGATCGTGCGTGATAAATACGATGGTCTTCTTTAGCGTCGCCTGCAATTGCAGCAACTGGTCCTGCATTTCCGTGCGAATCAGCGGGTCGAGCGCGGAAAATGCTTCATCCATCAGCAGCACGTCCGTATCCGCGGCAAGCGCGCGGGCCAAGCCGACCCGCTGACGCATGCCGCCGGATAACTCGTCCGGATAGTGTTCGTCGTAACCGCTCAGACCCACCTTGCCGAGCCAGACACGGGCTTTCTCGTTGGCTTCTGACTTGCTTTCGCCACGCACACGCAATGCATACGCCGTATTGTCGAGCACGGTCTGATGCGGCAACAGTCCGAAATTCTGGAACACCATGCTGACCTTATAACGGCGCAGATCACGCAGGCCTTGCGCGCCGAGCTTGATAACGTCCGACCCGTCGATCACGATCTCGCCCGCGGTCGGCTCGATCAGCCGGTTGAAATGGCGCACCAGGGTCGACTTTCCTGACCCGGACAATCCCATGATCACGAAGATTTCGCCCGCGCCGATATTCAGGCTGACGTCATTCAAGCCGATATTGCAACCGGTCAGGGCCAGCACATCGGCTTTGCCCTTGCCGCTTCGCAACAGGTCGAGCACGCGCGCATGACTGGCCGGCGGTCCGAAAAGCTTGTACACGTGGTTGACTTCAATCGCTGCCATGCCGCTCTCCTCGCTTTTTTCTGCTTTTTCCGTGTTATTTGGCTGTGCGGGTTTCGAGTCCGCCTTCAGCCGCCGATGTTTCATCCGTATTCGCGCTGCTCACACGATAAGGAATGCGCGAAGCCGCCCGGGCCTTTCTGCGCTGCGCTAGCACCCGCCGCGCGCGGCGATCCTGCCCATAGCCCTGGCTGATGCGGTCGATCACGATGGCGAGGATCACGATGGCAATGCCGGCTTGCGTCCCCTTGCCCACGTCGAGCGTCTGAATCCCGGCGAGCACATCTTCGCCGAGGCCGCGCGAGCCGATCATCGAGGCGATCACCACCATGGAGAGCGCCATCATCGTGGTCTGGTTGATGCCGGCCATGATGCTGGGCCGCGCCAGCGGCATCTGCACGTTCACCAGCAACTGCCAGCGCGTCGTGCCGAAGGCGCGCGCCGCTTCGACCACCTCGCCATCCACATGGCGGATGCCGAGATCGGTCAGGCGGATCAGCGGCGGCAGCGCATAGATGATCGTGGCGAGGATCGCCGGCACCTTGCCGAGGCCGAACAGCATCAGCACAGGAATCAGATAGACGAAGCTGGGCAGCGTTTGCATGACGTCGAGCGTGGGTAACAGCACGCGCCGCAGCCATGCGCTGCGCGAGGTGAGAATGCCGAGCGGCACACCTAGCGAGACCGACAGCACGGTCGCCACCAGCATCAACGCGAGGGTCTGCATCAGCTTTTCCCACAGACCGAAGCAACCGATCGCATAGAGCAGCAGCATGAAGAAACCGGCAACGCTCAGGCGCCGGGTTGCATTCCACGTCACAGCGCCGACTGCCAGCAGAATCAGCCACGGCGGCAACGCGCGCAACGCGCCTTCGAGCGGCACGAGCACGTAGCGCAGGAGCGCAATGCTGAACTGGTGAAAGCTGTCGCCGTAGCGGGTAACGAACGACTGCACGGCGTCGTTCACCCAGTCGGCAATCGAAAGATGCAGAAAAAACGAATGCATGACCCCTCCTCCACTACACGTACACCACCTGCGGTCCGGCACGAAACCGCAAGACCTCGTGCCGTCGAAATCCGCCTGACGTTACCGCTTGTCAGGCACCAGCAAGTCCGGCCTGCACTTTCGACGCGACGTCGGCAGGCACCCATTGCTTCCACATCTCCGGATGCTCGCGCAGGAATTGCGTGGCCATGGCCGAGCCGTCGAGTTTCTTCGTGCTCATTTCGAGGATCGTGCTGTTGAGGAAGTCCATCGGAAACTTGACCTTGCCGAGCATCGACACGAGTTGCGGATCGGCGTCGTAGAACGGCGTGGATACGCCCACCGTGACATGCGAGACCATGTACGAGGAGGCGCATTGCGAGGTGCTGCTTTCGTCGCGCAAGGTCTTCCAGCACGCGTCGTTATAGGCAGGCATCTTCAATTCGACGAACTTATACTTCGCCATCAACGCGGCCGGGCCCCAGTAATAAAACACAATCGGCGCGCCACGCTGGTACGCGGAAGCGATAGCGGCATCGAGCGCGGCGCCGGTGCCCGGGTGGAAATTGGTGTAGCTCGCATCGAGATTCAGCACTTTCAGCAAGCGCGTGTTGACCCGTTCGCAATCCCAACCCGTCGGACAGTTGAGAAAGCGGCCCTTGTCCGGTTCCTCGTCGTCGGCGAATACGCTTTTGTACTTAGGCAGGTCGGTCACTGAAACAAGACCTGCTGCGAGCGGCTTGATACCGCGTTTGGGATCGCCCTTCACCACGTATTCCGGCACGAACCAACCTTCCTTCGTGCCGCCAGGCAAGGTGTCGCCCACCAGCTTGACACTGCCCGAGGCCACGGCCTTCGCGGTGATCTCGCTGCGCCCGGTCCACTGTTCGGCCCACACCTGCACGTCGTTGTGCGCGAGCGCGGTTTCGGTGGCGGCCGTGCTGCCGGGTACGACATCGGTCTTGCAGCCGTAGCCCTTCTCCAGAATCTGCCGCAGCACTTCGGTCGCGAAAGAGCCGCTTTCCCACGTAATGCCGGCGAAATGCACCGTCTTGCCCTGCGCGCACCAGCTATCCGCAGCATGCGCGGTGACGCCGGTCAAAGCCATGGCGGCGGCGCACAGCACCGTCCGAAGTTGTCTGAATTGCATTGTCGATCACCCTTGGAGCGTTGAATTGCATTGGGCCGGCATGCGCGAGGGCCTTGGCCTCTGTCTCACATGCCGGTGAGGACACGCCATGCGCTCAAGCGAGCAGGCGCTTCTCGAACGGATAGTCGGACAGCAGTTCCACACGGCCGTCGTCGCGCACATACACCTGCTCTTCCAGCTTGACGCCTTCGCCGCCATCTTCATGGCCGATATAGCTTTCGATGCACAGCGTCATGCCGGGCTCGATCACGCCGTCATAGCCCTTGGCGTCGTTGTCCTCTCGATGGACGATGTACGGATACTCGCCGGTCATGCCGACGCCATGCGCAAGCGCGAAATAGCGGCGCGCCTGGTAGGGCCCGGGAATCTTCCAGGCCTTCGCGATGAACTCCTGGAAGGTCGTGCCGGCGCGCACGTTCTCCATGTTCGAATGCACCTGTTCGTAAGCGAGTGTGTAGAGCGTTTTCTGTGCTGTCGTGGCGGGAGCGTCGCCGCACAAGAACGTGCGCGAGAAGTCCGCGTAATAGCCGAAGCGCCCCACTACATCCGTATCGAGGCCAACGAGCTCGCCTGTCTGGATCTTGCGCGGGCTGCTTTCCTGGAACCACGGATTGGTGCGCGGACCCGAGCTGATCAAACGTGTTTCCACGTAGTCGCCGTCCGTTTCGATGATGTGCTTGTGCAGATGCGACCAGAGTTCGTTTTCGCTGATGCCGGGCACGAGCGCGGCCTCCAGCTTACGGACGCCCTCCTCGGCGGCGCGCAACGATGAACGGATCATCTTGATCTCGTTAGGCACTTTGATCGAGCGGGCCCGTTCGAGTGGTTCCTGTGCGTCGCTGATCTGATAGCCGCGTGCTTGCAACGCGAAAGCCGCCGCCGACGTCGCGCTTTCGATGGCGATGCGTTTACCGCCGCCGCTCTGCTTGACCAGTTCGTCGATTTCGTCGGCCCAGCGTTCGGTAACGCGGCCCAGCATGTCGTCGCAGAAGTAATAGGAAATCGCGGTAGCCGGCCGCACTTCGTCGACGGTATCGAGTCCGTCCGCAAGAAAATCACAGCCGGCGTATTCGAACAGCACGACCTTGCCTTCGGCCGGTACGAACAGATAGCGCGCGGGATTGCGCATCGAATAGACCTGCATGTTGCGCGAGCCGGTCGCATAGCGCATATGCGTGGGGTCGAACAGGATCGCGGCGGTCAGATCGCGTTTTTTCAGTTCGCGGCGCACGGCGGCAAGCCGGTCACGCTGGATCTGCGCGATTTCCTCCGCGGTCGGTTCGCAATCTTCCGGGCGGTGAGTCGGGCGAATAATCGTCATGTTTTCGAAGGGGACGTGGGATGGTTTTAGAAAAACAGCTTCAATCGACGAGGTTGTCAGCGCGCACGAGCCGCTGCTCGGCTTCCAGATGCATTTCGGACACCCGTCCATACAGTTGACGCGTGCGTTCGAGCCTGCCGATCACACCGGGCTTCTGCGAGTACGCGAAGATCGCCGTATGCCGGTCGATACCGCCCTGCACTTTGGTGACGCGGTGCAGTGAAAAGCGTCCTTTGAACAGCTGCAGATCGCCGGGTTGCAACGTGATCACGTTGATCGGTGCGCGGGTCTCGCCGCGCACCACGCTGCCCACGTCGCCATAGTTCTCGCCCTGGGGCGAACGGATATTCGGGCAATACTCGAAATCGCCGCCCGCTTCCGGCTGTTGCGTCATCATCGAGACGATGAATTCGTTGGTGTCGTAATGCCACGGCTGTTCGGTACCGGGCGGCATGACGTTCTGAACCAGTCCGGCATAAGGGTCCGCGTATTCCCAGACACGCGCTTCGCCGAGGCAGGCCGCAACGAAACGCTTCATCGCCTGGGCCACATAGATGCGATGCACGATCGCGTCGGCGGGAATCACATCGCGGGTGACGAAGCCGCTGGTGCGGTCCATGAAGACGCGGCGCGGATCGTCGGCGGGCAGCGACGGGTCGTCCGCCGTGAAGTAGGCGTTGACCTTACGAGTCGAAAAATAGGTCTTGGCCGCCAGCGCCACACCCTCGGCCCGCGCCTGGGCGAGCGCCTCGGGCCGCAGAAAACCGTGCAGCACCGCGCTGCCATTGCCCGCCAGGTGGGCGCGGCAGCTTGCGATCAGCTCGCGCATGCGAGGGTGGTCCGGATCGTGCAACGGATAGCGCCCGGTATCGACGATGTCGCTCAAATCGTTACATTCGGCATCGGCAAGAGGAAGGACTGACACGGCGGGACTCCAGATTAGGGGTTCAGACTGATTTGTGACGCGAATTGTTTTCGACAACAATCACCTCACTGACGCCCCCATGTTTTGATCGCCAAATTTCTTTGGAAAGCGAGTAATTCCGATGGCTTCCATCAGCGGACCCGATTGGTCGAAACTGAGTTCTCTGGACCCCGAACTGGTGCGGGCGTTCGTTGCCGTGGTCGATAGCGGCGGGTTTACCGCGGCGGCTAAATTGCTGCACCGCACACAGTCGACCATCAGTCTGCGGATACGCACGCTGGAGGACCGGTTGGAAACGCACATGTTTCTGCGGAACAGCCGGCGGTTGGCTTTGTCGCGCGATGGCGAGAATTTTTTGATTCACGCCCGGCGGATTATTCAGGTGCAGAACGAGGCGATTGCTGCGCTGAACCGGAGTAATAGTGATGGTGTGATCCGGTTTGGGCTGCCTGAAGACTATGCGGAGTTATGGCTGCCTGAGTTGCTCAAGAAGTTTTATGCGCTGAGGCCAGGCGCGCGGCCGCATATTCATTGCCGGATGTCGTTGGAATTGCTGGAACGGTTGCAGGCTGGGGAGTTGGATCTGGCGCTAGTGGTGCGGCATGGGTCTCAGACCAGTGGGCGGCATCTCGGGCGTGAGGAAGTGGTGTGGGCGGCGCATCGGGATTTTGTTCTTGAGCCTGGGGTTCCTGTGCCGTTGGCGCTGTTTCCTGAGACTTGTTGTTATCGGCAACGGGGGCTTGAAGCGCTTGCCGCGCTTGAGCGGCAGTATCAGGTTGTTTATACGAGTCAGAGTCCTACTGGGATTAAGGTTGCTGTTAATCATGGGGCTGCTGTGACTATTATTGATCGGTGTACTTTGCCGGAGAATTGGCGGGTTTTGGGGGTTCAGGATGGGTTGCCGGTTTTGCCTCCGGCTGACCTTGAGTTGCATCGGGCTTCTGTTAATCGGGATCCTGCTGTGGATGTGCTTGCCGGGTTGATTGAGGAGATGGTGGAGGAGAGGCGCAACGTTGTTGTGGGGGTTGCTGCTTAGGTTTTGCTGGTTTTTTGCCTTCGCGGCGCTTGTTGTCAGTGTTCTTGGGGCTTTGGCCTTTCCTTGTTCTGGCTTTCGTGCCTTTCCTTGAATTGGTAGTGGTCTATTAGTGTTGCCCCTGTGCGGGGCGGCACCTACTTTTCTTTGCCGCCGCAAAGAAAAGTAGGCAAAAGAAAGCGGCTAGATGCCCCTGCTAAGCGGGTCCCGCAGCGCGCTCACGGTAGTGGTGCGACTGGAATCTGTGTTCGTGCCACTACATGCTCTCGTGACAAGGGTGTCATTCTTCCGGCGGCGCTGCGCGCGCCGAAGCGTTGTTCTTAACAACGTTTGGTTTGTCACCCTTCTCGCTTCGTCCTGCGTCCTGCGTCCTGCGTCTCGTTCGGTCGTGCCTACCTCGTCTTGCTCTGGCTTCCCTCGCGTGTTGTTCGCGCGCTCTTCAACTGATTAATTCGGATCGCAAAGGGTTTTCGGTTCGGTTTTCGCCTCCCCCCGGTTGCTCCATCGGGGTTTCCGATTGGTGCCATCAGAATTCCTCGCTTTGCAAAAAGTATTGTCCGGAAAATCATGCGTCGGCCACTTGCCAAACCATTCCGGAGATCTTATGAAAAAGAAAGTCCTCGCTGTCGCCCTGGTCGGCGTCGTCGCCTCCCCCGCCTTCGCGCAAAGCAGCGTGACGCTGTATGGAGTCATCGACGAAGGTATCGACTACACGAATAACGTCGGGCACGGTAGCGTCGTGGAACTCGCCAGCGGTTACGCTCAAGGCAGTCGCTGGGGCCTGAAAGGCTCGGAAGATCTCGGGGGTGGTCTCAAAGCAATCTTTCAACTCGAAAATGGCTTCGATCTGAATTCAGGGCGGCTCAATCAAGGTGGGCGCATGTTCGGGCGGCAAGCCTATGTGGGGCTGAGCAGCGATCGCTTCGGCTCCGTTACGCTTGGCCGTCAATACGATTCGGTCGTCGACTATCTCGCGCAAACCACCGCCAACGGCAATTGGGCCGGCTATCTGTTTGCGCACCCCTACGACAACGACAATACCGATAACTCGTTCCGCGTCGATAACACCATCAAGTACGCCAGCCCGGATTTCTCAGGGTTCCAGTTCGGTGGCACGTATAGCTTCAGCAACGATACGAATTTCGCTAACAATCGTCAGTACAGCTTCGGCGCTCAATACGCAAATGGCGGGCTGCTGGTCGCGGCAGCCTATTTGCAGGCGAATAATCCCGGCGTGGGTTCGAACGGGGCAATTACCGCCAACGATGCAAGCTTCATCGCCGGTCGCATGCGCGTGTTCGGCGGCGGGATCAATTACACGTTCGGCTCAGCAACCGTCGGCTTCGCGTATACCAACTCGAACTACAAGGACCCCACAGGTAACGGCTATATCGGCATCCCGCTCGCCGCCACCGGCGTCCTGCTGAACACGCTCAAATACCAGAACTTCGAAGTGAACGGCAAATACCAGATCACACCGGCGTTCTTTGTCGGCGCGCAGTATGTCTACACGATGGAGACATACGACGCCTCGACAGGCAGCGTGAAACCCAAAATCCACTCCGTCGGACTGATGGCGGACTACAACCTGTCCAAACGCACGGACGTCTACGTTCAAGGCGAATATCAGAAGGTCGCCGGCAGTTCGACCAACTCGATTCTCGACGACGCATTCGTCCCAGGCACGCAGTCTCCCTCGTCAACGCAGAATCAGGTCGTGGCACGCGTAGCACTTCGCCACAAGTTCTAAAAGGCGCGTCGCCGCGCGCCAACTCGATTACTCAAGCCCAACACGGAATGCGTGGCTTTCCTTGCATTCCGCTGTCAATTCAGTCAACTTGACTCCCGGCAGATACGAAGGTAACCTTCGTAGGTAACCTTCACATCTGCCGGTATGTCCAGCAACGACACTCAGCCCACACGGCCCCTCTCCGATCCCGACGCGTTGCACGCAACGGCGGAAGATTTGCGCGTACTTGTCGGCAAATTGCGCCGCCGGTTGCGCGAAGAAGCACATGTGGGCGATTTCACGCCCTCGCAGGTGCAGGTTCTCAGTCTGCTGGAACGCGAAGGTCCGGCAACTGTCACCACGCTCGCGCGCATCCAGGGTATGCGGCCGCAATCCATGGGCGAGACGCTTTCAGTTCTGAAAGCGGCCGGGCTCGTGAGTGGCGCCCCAGACCCGAACGACGGGCGGCAAACCGTTCTCTCCCTCACACCCGCCTTCCGCAAGAAAATCAAGGCAAGCCGCGCGGCACGCGAAGACTGGCTATTCCGTACGATCCAGACCCGCTTCTCCGCCGCCGAACAGAAACAACTCGCGATTGGCGTCGACTTGCTCAAACGCCTCATCGACTCGTAACTTCCAGGAAAACATCATGGCCCTCACTACGCTCGACGCAAAGACCGCATTGGTCGTCATCGATTTGCAGCAAGGCATCGTCGCGCTGCCCACCGCCCATCCCACCGCAGAGGTCGTGAAGCGCTCCGTTGGTCTGATCGATGCATTTCGCCGCCATGGTCTGCCGGTGGTGCTCGTCAACGTGGCGGGCGGCGCGCCCTGCCGCGCGGAACAGTCGCGTCCTGCCGGTGACTTCCCCGCCGGCTTTGCGGACCTCGTTCCCGAACTGAATCAGCAGCCGTCGGATCATCTGGTGACCAAGCGCACCTGGGGCGCGTTCACGAACACCGACCTTGAAGCGTATCTGCGCAAACAAGGCGTCACGCAGGTGGTATTGGTTGGCGTAGCAACCAGCATCGGCGTCGAGTCAACCGCGCGCTTCGCACAGGAACTCGGCTTCAACGTGACGTTCGCGGTGGACGCAATGACGGACATGAACCCGGACGCTCACACCAACAGCATCACGCGAATCTTCCCGCGCCTCGGCGAAACCGGCACGACGCAGGACGTCCTCGATCTGCTCGAGACATCGCGCGCATGATCATGAGTCTGAACCGCTGCGCGGCGCGAATCGTCCACACGGGGATGTCCCGGTGAGCGGCACATTCCGTTCGCTGCGTACGTTCAACTACCGGGTCTGGGCCAGCGGTGCGATCGTCTCCAACGTCGGGACATGGATGCAGCGCACGGCGCAAGACTGGCTCGTGCTCACTGAGCTCACGCATCACAATGCCACCTCCGTGGGCATTGTGATGTCGCTGCAGTTCGGGCCGCAAATGCTCCTGCTGCCCCTAACCGGCTATGCGGCCGATCATTTCGATCGCCGCAAGCTGCTGTTCGCCACCCAGGGGGCGATGGGCACGTTGGCGTTATGCCTCGGGATTCTCACTGTGACCGGCCTCGTGCAGTTATGGCAGGTCTATGTGTTCGCGGGCTTGCTCGGCTGCGTCACCGCGTTCGATTCACCGGCACGTCAAACCTTTGTCTCCGATCTGGTGGGAGAAGCCGATCTGTCAAACGCGGTCGCGCTGAACTCCACCTCGTTCAACGCGGCGCGCATGATCGGGCCTGCCGTCGCAGGGCTATTGATCGCCTCAGTAGGCACGGGCTGGGTGTTTCTGATCAACGGGCTCTCCTTCGTCGCCGTGCTCGGTTCGCTGCGCATGCTTCGCATCAGCGAACTGAATGTGAAACCACGTGCAACACGCACGCGCGGCAGTTTCGTGGAAGGTTTCAAGTATGTGTGGAGCCGTCCCGATCTGAAAGCCGCGCTGTTGATGATGTTTCTGATCGGTACGTTCGGGCTGAACTTCCCGATCTTCATCTCGACCATGTCGGTCACCGCCTTTCATGCGGGTGCGAGTCAATATGGGGTGCTGAGCTCGACCATGGCAATCGGTTCGGTAACCGGTGCGCTGCTCTCCGCACGCAGAGCGAAGCCTCGCATGGCTCTTCTGCTCGGCGCAGCGGCGGTCTTCGGCGTGGGCTGCACAATCGCCTCGCTCATGCCGAACTACGTATTGTTCGGCCTGGCACTCGTCGTGGTTGGCGTGGCGACGCAGACGTTCAACACGTCGACGAACAGCCTCGTGCAAATCTCCACTGAGCCGGCCATGCGTGGCCGGGTGATCGCGATCCTGCTGGCCATCGCGCTAGGCGGCACGCCGCTCGGTGCGCCGGTGGTGGGTTGGGTCGCGGATCGCTTCGGCCCGCGTTGGGCACTCGGCGTCGGCGCTGCATCGGGCTTCGCCGCGGCGGTCGTCGGCTTGATGTATCTGGTGAAGTATCGTCAGTTGCGCGTGTATGTCGAGGCGGGGCGTTTGCGTTACAGCATCGATGATCCGCGCCAGGCGCCGGCTTATGTCAGTCCTGTTACGGCGGTACAGAATGCCGTGTTGCATGAAGCGGAAGAGGATACATCCGCTGGGGCTTAGCAGGCCGCGGAAATACCTCGCACTGAAGTCATCGCAGCCGATAGCCAAAGCGTTGATGTAAGAAGCTCACCCGCCCCCCAAGGAGATCATGCGCGGCACCGACACGTTCAC
>NZ_CAJNBO010000033.1:0-72109 GCF_905221015.1 Paraburkholderia nemoris
ATCATCCCCAAACACCCTGCCTGAAAAACTAGCAGGATAGGTTGATTGCCCGGCTCAGTTTTCAGTCGGCGCGATCCCTACATGTGGCTGAATTTTCGGTCGGCGTAAACATCTCCAGCGACTTGACTGGAACACACCGATGACTTTGGCGCTGGCGTCAGGGGCAGTCGGCTCTGTCATAACGCTCGCGTGGATCTCAGCAAGGGATGCCAGGGAGCGCAGGCGTCAGCGACGCGGCACTGCATTGGAGCTTGCGTTATCGCTGGAAAGCTACGCTCGAACCTGTCGGACAATGATGCATAAGGCCGCTTGGGCGGCATCGGAGCCGATCGGCCCGATGAGCCGCGAAGCCAGCAAGGGTGTGTCCATCCCCGTCTTTGCCTATCCGGACAAGCTTCAGTGGCACGTCCTGAGCCGCAAAGTTATCTCCGAGCTGCGCGAGTACCCGGCAACGGTGTACGCCGCTCGGGAGTATGTCGAAGCGTTCCGCGAATTCGGTGAGCCGAACGACCTTTGTGGCCAGGTTGAATACGAATGTGCAAAGGCTGCGATGGCAGCGTTAGCACTTGCTCGGACCACGCGCCGGCGGCACGGAGCCGCGACGTGGAAGCCGGGCGCCAAAGATTCAGCCATGGAGCGCGAACTGTCCGACTTCATCGCGAACGCTGAAGAAAAGCGCAAGGCGTCGCTCGAGCGTCGAACGGAGTCCATAGTTGGTCGGCGGGCTGACGCGCAACCGTTCAATCAGGCGCTAAGCGCCTGAAACCTGGACCAGACAAGCGGATATTCTGAAAGCCTCTCAGATTCTGGCCCGCCTCGAAATGTACCCAGGACATTCAGCCGGCCCGCCTCGGGGCGCCGGCTTTTCTTTTTTTTCGCGCAACAGCGATTACAGCAAAACATAACGCCGGGTCATTCATCATCGGGCGCTGATTCAGCCATACCACTCAACCCCAATTCAAGGGTTTTGCCACGCCAGATTGTGCCCAGGCCCGCCATATCACAGAGAATTGCCCACGCTATATAGGGGACGGGCGTTTCTCCGCTTATCCAGCGTCTGACCTGGCGGCCGCCATGCTCACTCAGCCCGAGCACCCTGGCAAGAGCGCGGCCCGACAGGCCGATGCGTCGCACCACCTCCTGAACTTCAGCGCCCCGAGGCCGCTCCCATCCCTCATCCGCCGGGAGCAAACACTCGGCCCGAATGGGTGTATGAATATCAATTGTCATTTTCCAATCGCCTTTTCTCTTAGTCGTACTTCCTGGATCGGACGGATCTTCGCGCCCGGTCGATCGCGTCCGCAGCGACCTTTTCCTCCAGCCGTAATCGATGCGCGCGGAACTCATGTTCTGGCCACCGCGCTTCGCACTCCTCGAGCGCCTTGACTGCCTGATCGCGAGTCATCGGGTGCGTGTACCCCGGCCATGGTTCGTACACGTCGCCGCCGGCATTCGCCGCCCGTCGTATACGTGCAGCACGCTGGATGATCCAGTCGTCCGTCCAGATTTCGGGGGCCGTCGAAGCTTCAATGGCATCAGCGCCAACCTCCGGCAGGCTGCGCTCATCAAAGTGTCGCTCTCCCTTCGACGTGTCGAACAGCGTAATGATCGCGTCGCCGAATCGTTCCTGGAGGTCAACTGCATCTCGCCATGCCTCCCCTGGATCGTCGTATTCCGCCGGCGTATCTCCAAGCTGCGCGTGCCTGAATCCGACCGCCCCCCACTGGTCAAAACTGAGCACCACATCGACGTAGTGGTTCGCGTCGTCATCCCAGACCTGCACTCGAAACATGGTGCCCTCCTGATCCTGAACGATTCATTGGTGCCTCTGTCCTCGATCCAGCCCCCACGGCTTCGCCGCGGTGGAAACACGCAGCCTGCGGCTGCTTGACGACCCCGGCCACAGTTGCGCGGCGCCTCACCGGATCGTCCCTCCGCTGCCGCTGCGGGTCGGCGCTCTCCCCACGCCTCCCGGCGCGGGTCCCCGTGCGCCTCGATCCGGGCGCGCGGGCGCGCGCGATAAGCTCCCGGCCAATACGAGTCCTGGTTTAGCAGGAAGGGGGTTGCCCGGCACCCGTGTCTGCGATCGGACTGGCGGGCCTGAGCCTGTCAGCCTCGGACACAGATACACCTGCCCGTTACCAACCAACGTAGTTCAGCAAAAGCTCCGCGATCAGCTTGCGGCGAACAAGATCCAGCCCCGACAGGTCGGAGAAGCCCCTGATGCCCGCTTTCTCCCACAGAAGAACGCTATCGTGCGAGTTGTAGAACGAATACAGCGCGGCAAGGAAGGTCCGCTCGCCGCTGCTGAGAACACCGAAGGCATCGAGAATGAGCGCGCCATTGGGCGCGAGCGCCCATTTGTCTTTCGCGTTGTCAACGGCCTCTCTGGTGCCATCTCCGAAATACACCGGGCCGGCCAGCATGACAGCCTGTTTCCATGCCTCAAAAAACCGCGCAGGCGCGTTAATAAAGTGGGCGTCGCTTTCCTCCTGCTCGCGGCAAAACTGTTCGAGCACTTCGGGGGGGAACTTCGATTCGTCGGTCATAGCGGCAATTCCTGTTGATAAAGGGCAGTAGTCACAGCTTCCACCTGCTCGGCAGACAGCGAAGACACGTCAACGGTCGTTGCGTGCGTATAGATCATCTCGCCATAGATATCTGCAAGGTGACGCGCTTTCGGGCACAGCGCCGCGTCTTCTCCTGACGCCTGGCGATTCCGCCACACGTTGATCGCCTGTTCAATCTCGGCAATTGTAAAGGTTGGCATGTCAGACTCCGAAGCCCGCGCGTGTACACGCGGGCGGTTCAGGGTTCAGGTTAGCGGGCGAACAACACTTCGTAGAGTCCGCCCCGGTTGATCGACATATCGGCGTCCGGCAACTTTGCCACGCCGCAGATGAAGTCGAACGGGCCGCTGTACGGCAGCATTTCAAGAATCGTCTGATTGCCGAACCATGTGCGCAGCACATCGCCACGCTTCAATTCGCAACCCCGTTTCAGTTCTGTCGTCATGCGGCACGCCCGCGAGTGTGGCGGACTGCTTCGTGAACCGCTACCAAAGGCGCGCGGGGCGGTACGCGGTCAAACTCCGAAAGCGCGGCGCGCGCGATCGCGCGAAGCTCTTCGCGGTGCATGTCGATCGCAAGACCATCCCGGTCGAGCATGTTGGCGATGCGGTGCAGCGCGTCGGCTGTCTTCGCCGCCGCATCCGCCGACAGCGCCATACGGAACAGTTCAGCACGCACGATTTCACGGTCCCCGTACTGGTAGACGGCCAGCAAAGGCAGAAGTGCGGTCAGCCAGGTTGGGCGAATTTGCGTCATGTCCATTGCTTCCTCACTGATTTTCAGGTAGGGCGAAAGACCCCAGCCCGCAGGCCGGGGCGGGTTGATTAGTCGATAGCGCGGAGAATGTTCGCGGCCTCTACGTGCTGCGTCGCGTAGGCGCGCAGTTCGTGGTAGTGCTCGATGATGCTGTCATCGCCGCACTTTTCCGCCAGATGGCACAGGGCAAACAGCGTGACGACGATGCCGAAGGCGTCCGCGCCCATCATGTCGCTGTAGCCGTTCATATGCCACCGTACATGCACCCGTCCGCAGTTTGCAGGGGCCATATAGAAGCCGCCGTTCGACAACTGGAAGAAGTCCCACGAACCGCCGTTGTAGGCACTCGAAAGGCGCGCGGCCCAGTCGTACACCAACGACTCGCCCTGGAGGTATTGCGCGCCCAGGTAGTGAGGAAGGAAATTCAGGCGCAACTCATCAACAACAACGTTTGACGAGATTCTGGTTTCATTATCAATCACGGTTATCTCCGGTTATGGCCATCGCACCACGCGAGGCACAACTTAATTATAGTGACATTTTGTCCTAATTGTAGAATATTTTTATTTCCATTTTAAATCACTTTTGCTATTCAATTAAAAATTTTAAACGATACCCATCTATATATTCTTTACTTAGGACATTTTGTCCGTATAATGGTTATGTGCCTCGCGTGGTGCGATGGCCACAACCGGAGATAACCGTGGATCAAATCGTTGAAAACCGTGCAACCGAACCCGTTGTCGAAAGCAATTTCGGCAACGACACGCAGATCGAATACGTGCCACTCGCACTGCTGTGCAAGTCACCGCACAACGTGCGCCGCAAAGCGCCTACCGGCATCGAGGCGCTGGCCGGGAACATCGCTGCGGCAGGCGTCATGCAAAATCTCGTTGCCCACGAGATGAAGGCGCGCGGCAAGCAGCGCAAGCTGGGCGTATGCGCGGGCCAGCGTCGCCTGCTCGCACTGGAACTGCTGCGCACGACTGGCCGGATCGATGACAGCTACCCCGTACCGGTCAAGGTTGTGAGCGAAGCCGATGCCGTCGCCGTGTCGCTGATCGAGAACCAGCAGCGCGAGCCGATGCATCCGGCGGACGCCTGCGAAGCATTCCGCCTGCTGGTCAATGAAGGCCGTACGGTGGACTACATTGCGGCTCTTTTCTCGCTGTCTGAAATCCAGGTGCAAAGGCACCTGAAACTTGCGAACGTGTCGCCCCGCCTGATCGACGTCTTTCGCGATGACGGCATGACGCTGGAACAGATCCGCACGCTTGCACTGACGGACGATCACGAACTGCAGGAACGCCTGTGGTTTGACGCCGCCCAGGCGTGGCAACGCAACCCGGCGCAGCTGCGCGACGCGATCACAAACAGCGAGATCGATGTGTCCGACAGCAACCTGGTTGCGTTCGTTACGCTCGACGCGTATGAGGCGGCAGGCGGTCACGTTCGCCGGGACCTCTTTAGCGACGAGCAGAACGCCGGGTATGTGACCGACGCAGAACTTTTGCACCGTCTGGTCGCAGAAAAGCTGGTCAGTGCGGCGCAGACCCTGAGTGCCGAGGGCTGGAGTTGGGTCGAAACGCGCGTGCGCCGTGACTTTGGCGAAATGGCCCGCTTTGGCCGCTTGCCGTCGGCATCGCGCGAGTACACGAAGAAGGAAAAGACCGAGCTTCGCGCGCTGAAGAAGGCGAGCGAACAGGCCGCAGCGGAACTGAACGCGTACTACGACGCCGAAGACGAAGCCGAGGACGACGCCCGCCGCGACGCACTGGAAACCGGAGCGGACGCCGCTTCCCAGGCGCTGGACGACTTTGCTGAACGCCTCGAAATCTGGAGCGACGACCAGAAGGCGCGGGCCGGTGCATTCGTGACGCTCGACCAGGACGGCAAGGCCGTGATCGAGCGCGGACTGGTCAAACCCGAGGACCGGGCCAGCGTGAATCGCGAAGGTGTGACGGGTGCTGACGAACTGCCAGCGCCAGCAGAAAAGCCGTTGCACGGCAAAGACGTCAGCAGGCGATTGACGGCACACCGCACCGCCGCCGTCCAGATCGAACTTGCACGGAACCCGGTGGCCGCACTGGCGGTATTGATGCACCGCCTGATCCCGGTTGTGTTCGATGACGGCTATGTCTGTGTCTACGACCAGCATGCCGCCGACGTGCGGGCCACGTGCTCACACAACCGCCTGTTGCAGACAGCGGACGACATGGAAGCCAGCGCGGCATGGAAAGAGATTTCGGCCGAACGCGAAAAGTGGGCCGCGCTGCTGCCGACGCGTTTCAGTGACGTGCTGCCCTGGCTGATGACGCAGAGCGAAGACGTGCTGAGCAACCTGTTCGCCTTCTGCGTGGCCGCGACCGTCAACGGCGTGAGCGAAACGGATGGCGCACACCCGGTGAACGTGTTGATGAATCTGCTGAACGTCGATATGACGCAGTACTGGACGCCGACGCGAACGAGCTATCTGAACCACGTTTCGAAAGCACGTATCGTTGACGTGGTAGCGCAAGCGCTCTCCCCCGAAGCTGCGGCACCGCTGGAGAAATTGAAGAAAGACGCAGCGGCAGAGACAGCAGAACGGTTGCTGGCCGATGCACGCTGGTTGCCCGAGGTGCTGGTGAGCCGAGAAACGCCGGTCGTATGGGATCACGACGAAGACGAGGAGGAAGCCGCCTAAGCAAGCCGAGCGCCGCGCCCCGGAAGAAGCTGTACCGGGGCGCTGATCGATACCGGCTCATTTTCCAGAATCCCTTTTTAGGCCTCCGGCGCGTCGTTCCCAACGACGCGCTTTTTATTTTCCTGCAAGCCCGAAGCAACGCAGACCGCCGCGATATCGCGTGCGCCTGCGCGCCCGGATCGAGGCGCACGGGGACCCGCACCGATAGGTACGGGGAGAGCGCCGACCCGCAGCGGCAGTGGAGGGACGATCCGGCTGGGCACCCGCACACTACGCCGGGGTTTGCTCCGCCGCAGCCCTTTCCGCGCTGGCCTGCGACTCTGCCTTCTTCTCATTTTCGCGCTCGGCGATGAAAGCATCGCCACGTTTTTTGAGCGTGTGCTGCAAGTCATCGTCAGTATTGAACTGATCGAGCGCCCACAGCAACGTGCCGGTCAGCGTGCCGCGATCCACCGGAAAATCAACCATCGAGACGATGCCGCCGAGTTCGATCAGTTCGCGTGTGCGCGCCTTGCGCTGATCCTCGCGCCGCGCGCTCAGCATGCGGGCCGCTTCGGCCTTCATCGCGTCGGCTTTCTGGTTGATCTTTTCAAGTCGGACCAGCTTGTCTAACTGGCGGGACTCCTGCGCGGTCGGATTCGGAATCGCGGCCAGTTCGACCAGCAGCGATTGGGTGGCGGTGGGCGACTTCAAACCCTTGATGTACTGGACGTGTTCCGTGAGCCATTCGGCCTTTGCCATCATTTTTCTCCTGGATCAAATTCACGTTGCATCGAGCGACAGCGCAGACCGATCATTCGGCCCGCTTCCTGCAAGCTATTCCGGATTATGAAAACCACAAAAGCAAGCTAGTTGGGAGGCGCGACCCGGCAGTATCTGGCGAGCAAAGCGAGTCAAAGCGCGCTTCCGCGTTTCTATGCTAGCATAGAAACAGCTTATGATAAGACGAAAGCCAAGCCGCCAATGCCAACGTACCATTTGAGCGTGAAAGCAGGTGGGAAAGCCGCCGCAGGGGAACACGCAAAGTACATTGCGCGAGAGGATCACTACGCCTACATTTCTCGCGGTGGAAAGTACGAAGAGCGTGGCGACCTCAAGATGACCGAGAGCGGCAACATGCCAGCATGGGCCGCGCACGACGCGAGCATTTTCTGGCAGGCAGCGGACACCTACGAGCGGGCAAATGGGCGGCCATACACAGAAATCGAGGTATCGATTCCGCGTGAACTGGACGATGAACAGCGCATCGCGCTCGTGCGTGAGTTTGTTGAACACACACTCGGCGAGCGTCATGCGTACACGTGGGCGATCCACAATCCGGCGGCAAGCGACGGACTGGAACAACCGCACGCACACATCATGTTCACGGAGCGGGTGAACGACGGCGTCGCACGCGATCCAGCGCAATACTTCAGGCGGTGGAATGCCAAAGAACCCGAAAAAGGCGGAGCCGGAAAGGACCGCTATCTGAGCAGTCGCCAGTTTGTTCGCGACGTGCGCGAAGAATGGGCGGTCACCGCCAATCACTTTATGGCACGGGCGGGTATCGAGGCCCGCATTGACCATCGCAGCTATCGGACGCTGGGCATCGACCTGGAGCCGTCCGTGAAAGTGGGCGTCGCGCGCTACGCGGGCGAGCGTGGCGTGATGGCCGGATTGCTCGAAGAGAATCGCCAGCGCGCGTACCGCAATGGCCAGCGGCTGCTCATCAATCCGGCGATCGGTGTCGCCGCCCTGACGATCAATCAATCCACCTTCTCACGTCGCGACGTCGAGCAGTTCGTCTTTCGCAATACTGACGGTGCCGAACAGTTCCGGCAGGTGTACGCGCGGCTGATGAATTCGAAGGAACTGCTCGCGCTGAAGGATTCCGGTCGCAACGGCGAATGGTTCACGTCGGCAGATCTGCGTACGATCGAGGTCCGGCTGGTCGATCGTGCTCGCGCAATGAGTCGCGCTGACGACAGCCCGGTGGGCGACGCCGCGGTGCGTGAAACGCTTCGCGCGACCCGAAAGTTCAATGCGGGACAGGATGCGGCTTTTGTCGCGCTCGCTGGCAGCAGCCACCTCGTGGTAGTGAACGGCGCAGCAGGTACTGGGAAGAGCTATGTGCTCGCGGCCGCACGCGAAGCGCTCGAGGCGGACGGCCTGCGCGTGATCGGCGCAGCCCTGCAGGGCAAGACGGCCGACGACATGCAGCGTGACGCCGGCATCGCCAGCCGGACGCTGCACAGTCTGCTTTCGGGCATCGAGCGCGGCACGGAGACGCTCGATGCAAAAACGGTTCTGGTGATTGACGAGGCCGGGATGGTCGGCTCCCGGCAGATGGAAAAACTACTTGGCCACGCGCAGGCGGCCGGTGCGCGCGTACGCCTGGTGGGCGATGCGTGGCAGCTGCATGCGGTCGACGCCGGCGACGCTTTCCGCGCCGTGTCGCGCGAAGCGGCCGCCGCAAACCGGCTCGAAAGCCTGACCGAGATCAAGCGGCAGGACGAGCCCTGGCAGCGCGAAGCAACGTCGGCGCTGGCCCGACACGATGTGCCAAAAGCCGTGTCCGCGTATGCCGAGCGCGGTGGCGTGCAACTGTATTCGACCGTCGCCGACGCGCGCGAGCAGCTGATCGCGCAATGGCAGGATGATCGCCAGGCAAGCCCCGGCAAGACCCAACTGCTGCTGACCCACACCAACGAACAGCGCGAGGCGCTGAATGCGCGCGTGCGCGAATTGCGGCGGGCCGCCGGCGAGCTGGGCGCCGAACAGACCGTGCGGACCAAGGAGCGGCACATCGTGATCGCCGCCGGCGAGCGGATCATGTTCCTGCAGAACGAATACGTGATGCAGGTGAAGAACGGAACACTGGCCACCGTCGAACGGATCGACGCGCCGGCAGACAGGAAAGCGGCGGGCGCCGTGTTGCATGTGCGCCTCGATGACGGCCGGCGACTCGCGGTCGATACGGCGCAGTACGGCCATTTCGATCACGGCTACGCGCTCACGGTCCACAAGAGCCAGGGCGTGACGGTCGATCGCGCGTACGTGCTGGCCACGAAGAGCATGCACGCCGAGCTGGCCTACGTTGCCATGACGCGGCACAAGGAAAATCTGATCGTGGCGGCCGGACGCGACGAGTTTGCGGACGGTGCAGCGCTGATGCGCAGCCTGTCGCGTGCGGACGAAAAATCGTTCAGCGCGCACCATGAACTGCAGCCGGAGCGTGATCGCCGGCCGGAACTCGGCTACCGGCACACGCTGAACCGGCGTCGTGTCGAATTCTCGAATGCACCCCGGCCGCAACGGGCCGAAAAGACCCTCGATCGTACAATCGAGCAGTATGCCGATGCCCTCTCCGCTGCGGCAGCCGCAAACCGGGCAGGCAAGCCGGTGCCCGCAAAGGACCGCGCGGCGCTGAAGCGGGCGAGTGTTGGACTGAACCGGCTCGATCCGGGAATGCGCAGCGAGATCCGCCACGTAGTCGAGCGGGATGACCGTGCCTGGCGCGCGCTCGTTGAGCTCAGCGGCCCCGCGCGAGCGGCGGCGCTTGTCAACGAAGTAGCGCAGGCCCGGGCGCAACGCGCCGGCATCGACGCAGCAGCTGCCGGACACCCGCGAGCGCCGACGCCAGCCACCGCATCCCGGCGTTTCGCCGACCTGACGCCAGAAGAACGTCAGGAACGGCGCAACGAGTTCAAGGCTCAACTGCGCGAAGCGGCGGGCCAGGCGGTCGAGCGAGATAAGCCACCGCGAGAGCGCACGGCATCGCGCGGACGTGGCGGGCCAGAAATTAGTGATTAATCTGGTTATTGGGATAATCGGCCAACGTTGAATGAACCAATTGATCTGAACACGGCCCTATGTTTGGGCAATTGCCCCTTCGCCGCCTCGGAATGGCGTTGTTTTATAGCCCGCACTTAATCAGGTGCGGGCTTTTTTATTGCTGTTTTCGGCGTAAAAATATCCAATACCGCTGGATATTTCGGCGATGGCGGATTATTTCCTGTTCTGCAGACTTTCTGGGGCACTGGTGAGCAATATCGTTTGCAGGGCAATCAGGCGAGCACGCGAGCGCGTTGATTTACGGGTGTGCCGCAGGCACGCGCGTAAATCTTTTATCGCGCACTTAGGGATTCGGCGGCCGTAGGCAGGCGTAGCCCTTAGTGCCAGCCCCGCAGAAGTCCTGATAAACGGTTTTGGTTGCGTCCGTCCTCTCTGAGGACTGGATAGAAGCGTGCGTAGCACGCGCAGGCCGACGTGGAGCGTCGGGGCGGAGGACCGCAGGTCCGGAGGGTAAGGGCTTTTTCACCGACCGGTAGTGAAAAGAGACGGTGATTAAGAACCGACAGTTAAATCGCGGCTTTCCCGACACTTATTTGATTGGGCATTGCATCAACTGTGGATAACTCTGCAGGTGGGGTGCGAAATTGCCTTTCAGGCGGTGCGGTGCGTACGCGAATCCGCCGCAAATAGTCTAGGGGACGCACGGCGGCCGCTGACCAGCGAAATCCGGACGAGCCGATGCCTCGCGCGGCGCGTTAGGCTGGTCGTGCGAGAGGGCTAGCTGCGCGGAGGCGCGAGCTGCTGTCGCGCGAGCCTGAAACAGGTTTCGTGGTCCAAGGAAGGATCGGCCTGTTTGATCTGGCCGGCGCGGATCTGGATCTGCCGCTCGAACTCGGCTTCAGCATCGACGACCTTCCCGCAGGACGACTCAGTCGGGTCGGGTCGTGAGCGGTCGGCACGTTCCGCCACACCGTTTTTCAAGCCTGCCAGCCAGAGCTGGCCACGGGCGTGCTCGCGCTCGTCACGTGCATCGCGCCGGCGCTGTTTGACGTCGGCGGCCGCCCGCATCTGCTGACGGAGCGCCGCCTTGCTACGCTCGTGCCGCAGCCATTTCGCAAGGCCAAACGCGCCGAAGAGAGCCGGCGGCACATACTTGATCGCGGCCAGTCCCCTGTAGTTACCATCATTGATGCGCTCGCAGTGCGGCCGCACCGAGGTCAGCCCTGCCTTCTGCAGGTCGCGCATTGCACGCTCCGCGCGCCGCTGATCAAGTCCAGCCTGCTCGGCCAGAAACGGCAGCGTCAGGTTCTGCATGCCGCCGCCCGTCGACGGAACACCCACGCGCATGGTCAACAGATCGAGATATTTGAGGCTCGCGCGCAGCAACTGCATGCACGCGACGCTGCGTTCAGTGCGTTGCTGACGCGTCGAACCGTTCGAGCGGTTCAGGCTCGGCAACCACTCGTCGGGCGCATCGAGATAGCGCCCGAGGCGGTGCATCAGTTCGGTCAGCACGCGCGGGTGTCCGCCCGCCCCGGTTCGGGGCGGGTTCGGCAACCCTGGCGGGAGTGCCGCAACGCGACGCGCGTGCGATCGGCCGGACATGCCGGAACTGGTGCGGGCTTAACGTGGCATCAGGAACACCGAGGGAAGAAACGCCTTTCGCTTGCATCGCCCTTTCAGGCAGGGCGGCGCAGATATTGCGGATGGAACGGGTACGGGCCGTCCGGCCCGTTTAGCCAGTCGTCGATTCATGCGGTCACTCATTTTTTTACGATCGGACGCCCACGGACGACGCTTGACACAGAGTGAAGAGTTGCTAGAATCGATTTCAATTCGCTGAATCCGATGTCTCTAGCACTTCTGTGCTGGCTGTCATCAAGAACTACCCTCGCTGCCAGGCGGGGGTTTTTCTTTTGTAGGTTCGGTTTTGTCGTGCGCTACGCAGTCCTACTGAACAGAGAATGAAAATCTTCCGATCGAAGCACCTCATGCTCATGACATTTGTTTGCAACAACCACGGTGAGCCGCCGGACAAGTAAACCTCGCCTCACCATGCAGACTCCTGCGCACCCGGCGAAGCGGCCGCATCCGCCGCCGCATTGACCTCATCCAGTGTTCTGTCGGCACGCCGCAATGACTTCGCGCCGCGGCTTAACGTCAACGGGGGTAGTTCCGGCATCTCCTCGCCCGCACGCCAGATCCACGACGGCATGTCGCTTTCATCAATCAGCGCAGACAGCGCATCCTCGTCTTCCTGTTCCACGCCGGGCGGCTGCACATACAGCGCAACGGGCTTCGGTAACACATCGGCCAGCACCGCGCACGCAAGCGGCTTGTTCTCCGCCAGGTTGTAACGAAGGCCCTTTACGAAGCGGCGCTTGTGCGCCGTGAGCGCATCGAGCATCAGCTTGTCGTAAGCGTGCTCGAATGGAATCCAGTTGGACGACACGACCATAACGGCCAGCTGCTCGATCGCCGCGATGCCGGTCGGGCTCAGCCCGAAGGTTGCAATGAACACGAGGTGCGCGTCCTCGATGCTGTCCCACAGTGCCAGTTCATTCGCAAAACGCTTCTGGAGCCGTCGATGCAGATCCTCGCTCAGCATGAACGGAAAGTCCGGAAGGTGTTTTGCGACGATCTTGAAGCCATAGCGCGACTCCGCGATCTCCTTGACTTCCCCAATCGCGATCATCAGTTTGCGTGCTTTCTTGTTGATGGCCAGATCTGCCATGTGTGCGATGCGGCGCTGTGTAATGCCTGCCGCATGCTCCAACGAGAACGACTCCGGCACATACAGTGATCGACCCAGCGGCTCCCCCTTGGACGCCTTGCCGGCCGCAGCCTGCAGCAGGAATTTGCGCACGACGTACCATCTGCGCTTGCCCTCCATCGCGGGATACCAGCGATTCAGACCAGCTTCTTCCCACAGATAGTGCAAGGTGCCGCGCAGCGTCAGTTTTGCGCCGTCTGTGCGAACCGTGTCTGCAGCCACGCCCGAGGGTGCCGGCGCCGCTTTCTCGCCGGTCTTCGACAGGCTGAAATCGAGCCTGAGCGTGGTAATACCGTCCTCGATGTTCTCCCGAATAGCCTCACCTTTCACCTCGCCCAATCCGGAGAGTTCCGCCGGCGGCTCGTAGGACGTACAGTCCGGCGCATGTGCGCCCCCCGTATTCGGCATGCGCTTGATCACATAGTGTTCGCCGACTTTCGCGACATACATCGGGACGCCAACCGGCGTACACATACACAGCGGCCGAACCTTCTCGCCGTGCGCATCGGCAAGATACGTCTGCAGGTCGCCAGCATTAGCCGCAACAATCACGTCATCGAATCGAAATTCGCTCATAGCGTTACCTCTACCGATGTCGCTACGACTGCGTTGAAGGGAGGGCCGCGCCGATGATGATTGCAGTCGCCCCAGGTTCGCCCTGCGGAGCAGGCGCTGGATTAACAGGTTCAGGCACAGCGATTGACGGAAGCACTTCACGTGGATGCGCCTCGATGTAGGCAGGCACGCGCACCGGATAGTCACGCACACCGAACCTGATTCTTGCGAGCGGCCAATCCTTGCCGTATTTCAGATATCCGTTCAGGTCGGGCAGGTTCGATAGTTGCGATGACGTGACGACGAGCTCAGGATCGCGCTTACGCTCGCGTGTGTTGATCCGCCACTGGCCCTGCACGCCGATCGGGTGGCGCTCCACTTCGTGCCAGCCGATCATCTCTGCAACGTTCTTGGTTGTCAGTGCATTGGCCCCTCCCAATGCAAGCAGACTGCGGAAACACGAAAGCGTCGCTTTCGCCGGTAGATCTCCCAGTTGCTGATGCAACTGAACCAGATCCTGCAGGTCCCCCACGACGCACAGGCCATGCTTGCGGCCCTTCGATACCGCAGCCTCGAAACTGTAGAGGCGACCAAGGGATGCCAGTTCGTTCTTGAACACCCACAGCCGCCGGTCGAACGTCGGCGCCTCACTCAGAATCATCGCGTAGATCAGGTCAAGCCAGACGGGGATCGTCGGGCCCAGAGCCGTGCGCTGATCCTCACGCCACGTAATCCAGATGTTCCCGCCGTTTTCGTCGCTCATCCAGCGCCGGATCGAGAAATCGCCATCGGGAATACGACGCAGCGGCCGGATGTACTTGTTCAGCGTAAAAATGATGCTTGCCGTCGCCCTGTCCGCATCCTTCGCGAAGAAGCCCACCGAATCCGTATCCTCAAGGTACTTTTGCAACACTGGGCGCTGCTCGCGCACCAGCAAATCAGTGAGCGTCACCATGTCGCGCATGTCGTCGACGGCGAGCTTGTTCATCGTGTCCGCGAGCAGCGCGCGTGCATAGCCCGCCCACTCTTCGGCCTGATCGCCGTTCTGCGGTGGAATCGCCGAATGTGCAAGCCGTTCGAAGTCGAAACCGTGATCGACCTCGTTGAACAGCGACCAGCCGACGCACCGGGCATCGTACGGGTTGATCACGATATCGCCAGGCAAATAGAAGCGCGACATAAGCGACCCATTAGGATCGACCACCACCATGCGATCATCGCGGCGCAGTGCCGATGCGATCAATCCATTAATCGCCTGACTCTTGCCAGAGCCTGGCGCACCGACGACTATCAGGTTCTGCGTTTCGAGATCCGTCGGCATTTCGACGCCACATATGGCGACAGGCGTGCGCGGAGCATCGCCATGCTGCACGGCCTGTTTGCGGTACTGGTTGTTATGTCGCGTGATCCGGTTGCTCAGCTGGTGCCGGTTCTCCATCTTCGTGCCACGGATAAACCTGGCATACCGGTAGCCCTCGAAACCATTGAACAGGTATTCGTGGCATGCCCATGCGGCACCTGCTGCAAGCGCCGCACCCGGCACCGCACCCCAGAAAAGCAAGGGATCATGCACGGCCGCCATGAAGCCGTGCATGATCCCCGCAGGAAACGGCAGCGGCGGATACCCTGCCAAAGTGAAGGACACGCAAAGCCCAAGAACGAGCGCGAGCACCGCGCCCGTCCACTGCATCATCACGATCTCGTGCTTTTGCATGATCAGCCGATCCCGTGCCCTTCACGTTGCTTTCCCGGCCTGACGGCCTCCTTTGCCCGTTCCGAGACTGCCTGCTTGCCATCGCGCGTAAAGCCGGCCGACTCGCGCAGGTTCCCGAAGAACTCGGCGCGACGCTCAAGCTTTTCGTGTGCATTCAACTCGGAAAATTTCTTGCGCGGTCCCGCCTCGGCACGAGCGACGCTGGCACCTTCCGCCAGTTGCACCCTGCCCGCCTCCGCCGCTTTGCCGGCCTCCGGCGCACCACGCTCCGCGGCATCCTTCGTCTTGTTACGGCCAAGAACCTTGAAGCCCCTTACCGCGTCCGACGTCTGCTTCCCTACCGCCGCAGCTTCCGTCGCATTGGTGGCCTTTGCCACATCAGGCCCGCGCTTTGCGGCGTCGATCGCGACCACGTTCGAGCGCGCCGCACGCACATCACCGCGCCTCTCAGTCGCCGGCGGCGCTATCCCGGCCGATGTCGCCTTTCCCGCATTCGGTCCCGCAAAGAACGCGGCACGGGCGCGTTCAATCTCGGCCCTATCGGTACCGGTCGCACCTTGCTCCTTGCGGGCGAGACGGTCGCGCACTCTTCCCACGGCCATCTCCGCCACCTCGGGGCTGGATTTCGTCCTGGCCGCATACTCCTGGACCGCTTCCGTAAATCGCTCCGGGTCCTTCAATCTTTCAAACGACAGATCCATCGGCGCGCCCTGCTTTCCGGTGGTCGCCGATGACCCTGCTTGCGCCGCCTGATCAGCGGCCACGGCCACACCGGCCGCGACCTCCACTACACGGTCTGCTGCCTTCTGCACAGCTGACGCGGCCTGCTCCGCGACGGGCTGCGCTGCGATCTTCTCCGGCCCCTCGATCGCACGGCGCACCTGCGCCCGTAGTGCCTGCTCCTGCGCATCGAGCTTGATCTCGGCAAGCGCCAACTCACGATTGCGGGCTTCCAGCGATTTCGCCCAGCCATCGAGCGTCTTGGGGTAGGTGTGCGTGGCGCCCTTGTCGTCGACGCGCGCCTGCGCTTTCGCGAACATGTCGGCAACTTCCTGCCGGCTCCACTCACGCTGCACATTCAGATCCTTGTTCGCGTGCAGGATCTCGGCGGTCTTCTTCGCGTCGATCAACGCCAGCTTGTTCAGACCCGACAGAAGCGACGCCCGATCGGTAATCTGCTCGGCCCGCTGTGCCTGCTCGACTTCTTTTTCGGCTAACGCCTGCTCGAGCGCGCCCCGCATCGCGGCCGTGTCGATCAGATCACCATCCTTCAGGCCGAAGCGTGTCTTGAGCGCCTTGGCATCGGCCGCGAGCTGCTTGTCTTCACGGCGCTGCTGGTCCTCGCGCTCGACCGCCTGCGCGACTGCGTGCGGCTCCCTTTTAAGCCAGTCCTGCCGGTATGCGAGATTCTTCTGGCGCGCCTCGAGACTCGCACGGCGCTGAGCAAGCGCCTGCTCCTGTTCCGCAAGCTGTTGCTGACGCTCCTTGTCGCTAAACCGCAATACGGTGTCTTCAAACATAAAAACCTCCGTCAGTTCGACGCCTGCCCGGACCAGGGGCGCCCTTGGTTAAACCGGCTTTCCCAGTGCTGCTGATACGCCTGTGCGACCACCGGCACATGCCACATCACCACAGCGTTTTCGCTGTTGTACCTGGCGGCCGACGTGGTGAAATTGAAACTGCCGGTCTCGGCCGATTCACCGTCGATCACCATGAATTTGTCGTGAACCGTAGCCCGATTGGTGTTAAGTGATTTCAGTGGTCATGGAGCCCCCTGTCAGTCCGCAGATCCGTGGCGGTATCGCTGCAGCAGCGACCCGTACCGTTTGTAGGCTTCGATCCAGTTCGTCACGACCGCGCGGCGAGCGTCGGCAAGGCTGATCTCTCCATGGCACACCCCCATGTACATGGCGAACTCCAGATCGTCCTTACGATCGGCGTTCCATTCAGATATGCGAAGTTCCGGCCAGAGATTGCGAGGGTCGGTCGGATTACCGCCCAGGCTCAACGGAATCAGGTGGTCTTCCTCGTAGTCGCGTGGGTCCGTATCCGCATACCCGTACTGCCGGATCTGAAATTTCTTGAGCCTGTTCGTATAGAAGGCGGGTGGGCGCACAGTTTTTGTCCAGCCCTTCACGCAGACCGTGCTACCGATGTTTTCCTGGGTGACGTCTGGATTGACGATCCCCGGCGTCAGCGCCGGATCGGGCAGATCTGCGGCGAGGCACCTAACTGTTGACATTGCGAGCAATGACACAACGAGCAAGTTCTTCTTCATGCCTGTTTCCCTCCCTGTCGCAATGCGAATGCGTCATGCGCCGCCGCGTAAGGCATCCCCGCCACCCTATTAGTAATGAATTCGTGTCTGGAACTGGCCGGCCTCGTACACGTCGACCGCATTCGGCGATTGCGGCTGTTGCCAGACGATGTGGTCATACACAGTGACAGTGACTGGATCGCCGTCATATCCACCACCGTCCCGCCCGTTTCGCCAGCTCACCGTTGACGCATCGACCGAGGGATCGCCGTATACCTGATACGCGCCGACCGGGCTGCCTACACAGGCCTGCGGCCCGTAATACGCGTAACCGCTGTTGATATCCGCCACGGAAGGCTTCGGCATTCCGGCCAGTGCGAAACCGCTCATGCCGCTGTACGGACGGGCTCCGGCCTTGCGTTGCCCTTCGGCCACCCAGACGCCGGCCGCCGCAGCCGTTGTGCCGGCAGGGCATGGATCGTACGGCGTGTTGTTCTGACGGACGGTCATGTTCGAGTCTTTACACTGCGGCCAGCCGCGCCCGTGGCGGAGATCGTCCATCAGATGATCCATTGCCGGTCCACAGGTGTCCGGTGCCCACGGCCCGCCATTCGATGACGGGTTGCCCAGGCAGATCACAATGCGGCATCCGTAATCGTCATCGGCACGGACCATACTGGCGTGACCGCCTAAAGCGAGCGTAGATGCGAGCAACATCAGCCGACTTCTGTTTTTCATCGTCATACCCCACCCCCTTTCCAGGTAAGCGCCTTGCGCCCGACCCTCATGTATCGCCAGGCACTCCATGTGTTGCGCGTGGCCAGGCCCAACAAACAGAATGGCGACGCCGCCAGTGCACCCAACCACATCAAGGCAAGCACGGGCGGCAGCAGGACCCAGACACCGCTCTCCCGCACCAGTCTCGCCATCAGATAAAAAGACATAGGCACCATGAGCGCCGCGAACTGCCCTCCGGCCCCAGGCTGGTGATGCCACCATTGCGATGCCGCCACGGCCGCCGTGACGGCATAGCCGTCCAAACTGAGGGCCGCAGCGAGCATCCGATACCGGTTATTGATCATCGACCGCTCCGGTTGCCCGCACTGCCTTGCGCGTATCGCTCACCTGGCCGTTGGCCTGGCCGTCTTCGTCGTCGTCCCCATAGGTCGTGAACCAGTCGTCTTTGGCCGCAGACTTTGCGGCGCGCTCCGGCCGTGCCGCCGCGCGTCGTGCAGGTCCACCTGCAGGGCGAACGTCTGGAACAACCTCGATCGGCTGCGCCCCTTGCACCCCGGACGCCGGGACGGCAGCCGCCACCTTTTGGGCATAAGCGGCGCCCCGTGTCAGATCGCCGCTGTAATAACAGGAGAGCGTCGCGCGTACCGCGTCATCGGCCTGCACAAACTGTGGTTTCGCGCGGGCGTAGCACGCTTTAAGAATCGCGGCACCGGTCTTGAGGTTCGTGCATGGTTCGAAAATGTCCTCTGTGGTCTGTCCGTAAGGCGCCAGATTGTGTACGTTGACCTGCACCAGTCCCATGCTGTAATTCCAACCGTCGGCGTCGAGCACCTTGACGGTGGCCAGCGCTTCCGGAAGGTTCTTTGGCTGTCGCGCAAGATGGCCACCGACGACGCCGATCGCGAACGGATTGCCGCTGCTCTCAACTGTCGTCACGCGCCCCAACAGCGCGGGATGAACGTCAGGGGCGCACTCCTGGGCCAGGGAGGCAAAGGAGGATGCAACCGGTGGGGGCGCGACCTGCATATCCGCTTGTGACGCTTGAGCGGCGGAAAGCAGCATCAGGCTTGGCACCAGAGACGCGACGAGCGATTTAATGCGGGACATAGAGCACCTTGCTGATTCCCCGCACCCCATCGTCGTAGCGATGCATCTGCACCACGACGTCGATGAGACTGCGGGCGTAGTCGATAATCTCGGGACGCTGCAAGGTCGAACCGAAGCGCATGACCATCTGCGCGAGGCGTTCGAACATGTGTTCTGGGCTTGTTGCGTGCAGCGTCGTCATCCAGCCACCGTGACCGGAATTCAGCATTTCGAGCGCGACGTATGCTTCCGCGCCGCGCAGTTCGCCTGGAATCACGCGATCAGGCGACAGCCGCAACGACGCTTCCATCAGTTCAACTGGCGTCACATTTGCCGTGCCCTGATTACCCCGTGAATACAGCAGGTTCACCGTATTGGCCTGCGGCGGCCGTAGCTCGCGCGCGTCTTCAATCGTCACGATCCGCTCAGCCGGCGAGATCTCTTTCAGAAGCATGTTGATGAACTCCGTCTTGCCAGCAAAAGTCGGTGCGCTCACAACGATGTTCTTTTTCGCCTTGACGGCAAGCCGCAGGAAGGCCGGCCACGCACGATCCCGATAAAGCGATATCAGTTTCCTGTCGATGTCTTCCGAATCCGCTAACGGCTCATTGACCCGATCAAAAGCCCTACTCTCCTCGTAGTACTGCATCGTCAGATCGAGCGTCGAGGGTTTGCGGATCGCGATCGCGATCGTGTGGGCCGGCACCGCTGGGGGTTGAACAACCTGGATCCGGAAATCGCGGTTGCCCGGCCCCGTCAGTTCCGAAGGGATCGAGGCCGCGAGAAGCGGGCGTTTCGCATCTGTCTCCTGGTCCGAGTGATGCGCCACGAGCTCGGCAAAGTCCCGCAACGTGCTTTCGGTTAATACTGGCGTATCCACCCGATCCATGAAGCGCATGCCCTTCCGGCCGGCCCATACGACGCCGGGACCATTCACCGCGATCTCCGAGACATCGGCGTCATCGAAAAGCGGCCGGATGGACTCGGTGCGGTTGAAGAATGCCGGCACAATCGACATGTCAGCGCCCCCGGATGCGTTCGGCGCGAGCCACCACACCGGCCTGTTGCACGGCGGGCCGATCGAGGCAAACCTGCGCATCGAAACACTGGCGGGCAACGGCCTTAAGCTTTGCCTGCGCAAGCATCAGGTACCTTCCGCCATCCCGCGCGAAGTCCCTGAATATCTGTGCCTGCAACGCATCGGCAACCGCGTCGTCAAGCTGGCGGCGCAGTTCGCCTGCGGCGACTTCGCGTTGAACGTGCGAGATATCTGTTGCCATCAGCCCACCTCGCCATCCGGCTTGCAGTAGTCGGAAAAGTCCAGTTCGTGCTCGACCTGAATACGCACCCGCGTACCCTGGTCGTTTTTGAGTGTCGGCGGGATGTTGACGTAGCCGCCCAGCAGCTGCTGCGAAGACTGCGCCATCGACGACTGGACGTTCTCGCGGTACATCGCAGATGAGTTATTGCGGTCCGAGGACGACACCCCGTAATTCGATGCGCCCGCGCCAAGGATTGCCAACGTCGCGCTCATGCCGAGGATCTGGCCAACGTGGTTATCAACGTCGGCATCGATGCCCGCCGATCCGAGCTGATCGGCAACCGGTGAGTCGACATGGATCTTGACGCCATCCGGACGCAAGGCGACGGCGCTTGCAATGAAGGTTCGTTCCTGCCCCTTGCGCACAGACGAATTCGGTTTGCCTGTAATGCGCGTGCCCCACGGCAGCAGCGCAATCCTGCCCTGCTCCCCGTAAGCATCCCGATCCAGCATGATCGTGATGGAACCAGGCAGGTCCGAGATAATGCGCGGCACCAGATGGCCCTCAAGGATTGCCCCCGGCTCCATCTTGCATTGCAGGTTGTCGATCTTTTGCGCCTTGGACGTAGAGTCGTCGGCGCTCGAAACACTGCGCGCGAAGGCCGAATTCGGATCATTCGGGCCATCACCGCCAGAACGGCGACCCAGGCCTGCCTCGCCCTGCTGACCATCGGCGGGCGCGCCCGCATCGTCTGAACCATCGCCACCCGTGTCAGAACCAAACAGGCCCGATTTCATCCGTGCCTCACGTAGCGCTTCGGCTTTTCTGCGTGCCTGCTCAGCTGCTGCAGCCGCCTGACGTTGACGCTCCGCAGCCCGTCGCGCTTCGTCCGGATCAACGCCCGAGCTTGCCGCTGGTGCCGACGCAGCTGCCGCCATCGACGCCGGAAGTTTCTGCCGGCCAGCATCCAGCGGCGCGGCCTTCGTCGTGTCTTCGTCAATCTTCGGCTTGTCGGAGCTGCTCGATGGCGCTGGCGCGTCATGCTTCATCGCGTAGAACCCACCGGCACACAGCAAAACCAGAATCACGCCGGCGACCGTGAAAAAGGTCTGACGCCGGCCGCGGGTAGGATCGGCCGCCAGCGATGTCTGCCGCAGCGCATCAGCTGCGCGCCGGCGCTCGTTCAGGCTGTCGCCTGCATCGCCCGGCTCGCCCCCTGGCTGCCCGCTGTCGCGAGGCAAATCATTCGGGTCATCAGGCGTATTCAATTTCCGCCTCCCCAGGGTGAGCGCTGCGCCTGCGTCACCGCACCCTGTTGCGACCGGATCACGCACAAGGTGCGATCGCCATCGCGCAGCGTAAAGCGGTCAGCCATCTGCTCGATCACCAGGTATGGCCCTTCCCTGCGCATGGGCGCAAGCGCCTCGGTGCCGTCCCGGTCAACTACGTAAATGGTCGGTTTGGGCTTGCCGATGGTGGTCAGAAAGTAAGTGAACTGCCCGTCGTCAAACACGCGCTGCAGCCCGAACGAACCTTCGTCACCCGACACCTGATAATTCTTGTTAACCACGCGGGGCTGCGAATACGACGCGTCAGAGACTCCGCCCGAATCGTCGCTCCATCCATCGTTTCCGTCAGCCGGATACAGGAAGCGCACCGCATAGGTCGCGCGTTCCGGATTCTTGGAACTGGACAGGCGGAAGTAATAGACGTGGTTGCTTGTCGTGACCGTCAGATTGGTTCTTGCATCAGGTTCGACTGGCTTGAGCACAAGATGATTGCGAAACTTCAGGACCTGCCAGCCGATTGAATCGCCGATCGCCTTGTTGAGGATCTTTTCCCCAGGCGCGAACTCGATCGTCGTCGCATAACCATAGACACCCGTGATTTCGTAGACCTGATTCGGATCGAACTGAAGCTGGCATACCCGGTTGTCCGTGATCACACAGCGCGGATTTTTGGCAGCTTGCGCGTTCACACCCATAACGACGCACGCAATGCCAATTGACCATGCCAGCATGCCGTGGTGAATCGTTTTCATGTCGTTCCCTCTCCTGGTTAGTACGCCGAGGGCGTCACGAAATGCACGATGTGCGCGGCCTGCAGCGCATCGTCAATCGACACTATCTGCAGGTGGTAAGTGCCGCGCGTCGTCGTGACATTCAGCCCCATCTTTTCGCCTGGCATGTCGGCCGTCACCTGCAGCGTGTCTCCCGTTCGTTGAACATGAAAGACCGGTGCCGTGCTCTGCGCGACGGCCTTGATGTGTTCGTCGCGCGGAAAGTCAATCGCCAGCAAGGTCCTGTCAGCAACCGTCAGGTCGTAGATCTGGTCCGGCATGTACGGCAGGCGCTGCACGTTGCCTTCCGTACCCCGTAGGACAGGATCAGCAGCCGTTACTGCGTGAGCCACGGCCGACAGCGCCACCGCTACTGCCACTGCCGCCAAGGCGCTCCTGACTGTTCGCATCTCAACCTCCAGATGGGGCCGGCGCACCCGGCTCTGTGTTCGGCTCGAAGCCGGTCACCATGAATCCCGTCCCGTTGATGTAGCGGTTCTGCGGCGTCAACGCCTGCTTCACGAAGTCGTAGCGGAACAGCACATGCCAGTACACCGTCTTGTTGTCGCCGTTCCCGTCGTTGTACGTCGTGAACGTTGCTTCAGCCTTGTGATCGTCCCGGTCGAGAATCCGCACGCGAACCTCCTTGACCCGGCGCACCGTCGTCTCGGCGATGCTGTAGTACGGGTTGTCCTTGTTCTTAGCGTCCATCTCGTGGTTGAAGCTGTCCGCAACGTTCGATGCAGAATGCAGCCTGACGTAATCAATATGGTCCTGGCGAAACGCGCGATCGAGCGTGTAGCGTTCCGTCACGTAACGGGCAAGCTCGCTTTCGATCACGGCATCTTTCGAACTGAGCACCGCAGGTGTGCCGATCTCGCTTTTTGCAACGTGGTTGTGCGTGTCAAGGGTGAGCACCACTGGTGGCACATACTCTTGATTAGCCTTGTCGTAGGCCATCGAAGCCAGCGCAAGGCCCGCGATCGGCCACGCTACCATCGCAAGCAGATATGCCCGATTCCGGGATAGGCGAATCGCTTCATAGGATTCGGCTGGCGGTGCGTCAGGCGTTGACGCATTCCGTGCCCTGGATGATTTCTGAAGAATCGTGCTCACCATTGACCTCCATCAGATGCGCCGCTCGAAGGCGCTGTGCCTCCTGGGCCGCCCGGTTGTCCGGCACCCGATGGGCTCGACATGCTTGAAGCGCTCGTAGCGCCGCCCGAGGACAACGCCCGCTCGATCCGCGCAAGCTGGTTGCCGTGAGCAGTTTGTGTGTTGCTGATGCTGGTCAGTGCAGTCGTCGCGCCCGGATTTGCGCCGGCGCCGCCTCGCCCACCGCCGGAAAACTTCGACATGATCTGGGACATCATGAAGCCGCCGATCATGTCCGCCATGCCACTGCCGGCGGCGCCGCTCGATGTCAGTGCGGACGCCAGGGGGCGAATAGTAAAGGCCATGAAAAGCGCTATTGCGCCGGCGATAATGATTGCGGCGAAGGCATCCTTTGCCGTCATCGCATTCGGATCCATCTGCGAGACAAACTGATCGGTGATATCGAAGCTGAATTTCACGATGACACCGAGCAGGATTCCGACCAGGGCGAACTTCGCCATCGCCGCGAACCAGCTCATGCCGAATCCGCGCGTGCTGTTCCACATCAACGTCGGCACGAACAAGGGGAAGAGCAGCATCGTGACCGCAAAGCCCATGTCAGACCCAACCTTCAGGACGAGAGCGATCAGGACCATCGCTGAATTGACGATCTGCAAAGCCAGTCCGAGAAGAACGATGCCGATATTGAGCATCGACTGCTTCATCATCTGGCCCGATGCATCTGAAAACTTGTTGTAGTCGTTCTCCAGATATTGCGTCATCGACTGCCCACCCATCAACGAACTTACGGTGTCGTCACGCAGCTCCTGGAATGAGTGAAAGATCTGTCCGGCCAGCCCGCCCCAGTTCAATGCTGCAAACACGAACATGATCGTGAGCAGCATCCTCACCAAAGGCCATACGTCCGCTGGATCGCGCCCGGAATGAACCCGCATCACCTTCACCGCCACCCATATCATCGCGAGATACAACGCGGGTTGCGTGACCGCGTGCCCAAGCACCGGGTAGTTGGTCGACAGAAACGCTTCCGTCCGCGAGGGGATGCTGTCGAACAGCGTCTGGATAAATTGATCTACCGGATCGGCCATGTCACTTGCTCGCTCCGAAGAACCTATCGTTAAGCGCTGCGGCCGCCGCCGTGCAATCCCTTGCTTCCGGCGTGTCGGCGCCGACCCCGATACCGTGGTTCTTGCATTCAGCCAGTCGTTGCTTCATCTCGCCCTGATGCGCGAGGTAATACGCTTCGGTCTTCGGCTCGAACGCCGGCACAGTCTGCGCGGGGGGTTCGATAGTGCTACCACCCGTGCCACTGGTATGCACGACGTAAACGATCAAGCCGCCGCAACCAACGACTGAGACCGCGAGAAGGAACCAAGTGAGTTTGCCCGTCCAAGTCATATGCCTGTCTCCAGTTTCAGTTGCCCGTGCGCCGGCGGGCCCACGGTGCGCCTGTTACGCCTTCTGCCCGATCAGATGAAAATCGCACGCGCACGGCGATTTCGATATCGCGCCGGAATGCGCACAACCGGCGAGACACGTGGCCCCAGCGATCAGTAGGTAAAAAGCGATGCGTCGCATGTTGTCCCTCACTTCGATACGTTCTGAAAAAACTTCGTGCGAGCCGCCGTCGCCTGATTACTTTCATTCACCTGGTTCGCGGTCAGATTCGCATTGATGGCCTGCAATTTCGTTTGCGCGGACTGTGCCATGCCCAGCTCGGCCGACATGCGATTCTGCAGATCGGCTGCATCCTTGACGTTCTGCGTCGTGTCGACCTGTTGCGACAGGTTCTGGAAGTTACGCAGGTGCGTTTGCGCCTCGTCGTACAGCGACTCTCCGCCGGCCAGCGCCGAACGAACTGAGTCCGTACTCATCTTGTAGTTCGCGCCCTCGCCCTGGTCTGCGAAGTCGCCGGGTGACATGGTGTTCATCACCTTTTCGTACGTCGCCTGTCGGCTGCCGTAGACGCCGCTCTTCTGCTGCGATACAACGTCCTGCCAACTGCCCGGCACAATGGACGACGCGTCGATTGCATCGGTCAGCCCCTGTCCGCCCCGCCCGTACGAACCGGTTACCGCGCCGTATTGCTGCTTGAGCGTGTCGTATTCCTGCTTGAGCTGGGCGAGTTGCGCGGCCAGCGCTGTCCACGTCCCGGCGTCGCCGACCGGGACGCCCGTTGCGAAAGCTGTCGTCGACATGACCATCATTGCGATGGCCGCTACGGATATACCTTTCATTTCTGCACCTCCGCTTCCTGTTGCACGGTTGACATCCGGACGAAGACGCGCAAGGCATCGCGCTGCACGTCGTCGAGTTCGTTATCCGCCAGCACGCGATGGTCAGCGATTGTCTTGCCATAAAGCCTCGCCAGCGCGCATCCCACAGCGCTGCCGGCAAACCCGGCATCAGATAACGCGCGCACACGCCACCAGTGGATCGCCGCTTCTATTTCACCGAGCGTGAACTGCATGCCGCCGCTCCTGGTTGGCCATCCAGTACACCCTCAAGCCTCGCGCCCACGACCACGCATACACAAAACAAAGCACGAGCACGCCGTACTGCTGCGATTTCCACGCCATCCAGAACCAGAAAGGTTGCCCTGCAAGCCCACAGATGCAGGCCCACCTCCGCCAGTGTTCGCGTCGGTCCTGCGACAGGAAAACGCTCGCAGCACCAAGTACACCGATTGCAATCTGTCCGATCACAGGTTCACCCCACGTCTCAAGTCAAACGTTGTGCGTCCGTTCAGATAGCGCGCGCGCCATGAACACCGGGACCCACCGGCTCGGGTCCGTTGTGCCCAACTCGGCGCGAACACGATTCATCAACTCAACCGACTTGTCATTCGACGACAGCACGGCCACGAGCTCAGGCATGTCCGACATATCAAACGAGGCGCGCACACTGACTCCACTGCCCTTCTTTATGAGCACCTTGTAGTCCTCTGGCACCGCACGTTCGATAAACTCGAACTCGCTCTGAGAAAAGTCCAGGTTATCTACGTAGTCCCGTCGATCGGCCTTGTCGTTGGCGAGATAGAAGCTCGTCACCGCCTGATTCTTGACGGCCGCCACAGGTCGATAAAGCGCGCTAGGCTCCGGCGTGATGAAGAGCGTCGCGCAGTTGCGCCGGCGGAATGTCTCTCGATATGTTTCGATCTTCTGTTGCCAGAACGGGTTGCGGATCAGCATCTGGGCTTCATCCCACACGATGATTGCGGGTGATCCGTCGAGCGATTGTTCGATACGATGCGTCAGATAGTTGAGCAGGACAGGAAGCTCCGGCTTCGCTTCCTTGTCCTTCATTAGCTCCCGCATCTCATAGCGGTAGTGACGGTGTGTTGCCACATCGAGCGTGTCATGTTCGTTGTCGAAGACCGCTGCATTCGCGCCATCGCCGTGCCACACGGCAATCGCCCGATACAGATCCGAATTCTTCCCTCCGAAGCGCCACGCGAGATTGCGCAAGCGACGGTCCTCGAACCTGGTCTTGCTGTCATCGAAGTTGTCATTGACCGCTATTGCTATGCGTTCGATGTCGTCGACGGTGAGCACATAGCCGTAACACGTCGCCATCATCTGCAGCAGCTCGCGCAGCATCGCGCGATTCTGTTCCGTGTCTAGCATCTTGCAGGGATTGCCAAGGGACCGTGACAGGCTGAGTACGATGTCGGCTCCGCCCATAGCCTGCATGAACACGGTGCTCCCGTTCTCCCGGTCGAACCAGTGCACCCGGGGCTCGAACTTATCGGCCTGGCTGGTGATCATCGCAACAAGCAACGTCTTGCCTACCCCCGTTTTCGCCCCAAAATTACCGTGTGCGGGCACCATCCCCGCACGCTCCTCATGCAGGTTGAGGTAATAGCCGGTCTGACCTTCTGTCGGCAGAACCATGAGGCACTCCCCCCAAAGGTTCCCGTCGAAGCGTCCCTGTGGAAAGCTATGCAGCGATGCAAAGGCGGCAAACTGGATCGTCTCTACCTTGCCGACCCGGCCGTTGTGCCGCTTCGTGGCGCCCGGTATCTGAGACCAGACGGCGCGCTCCATTCCGGTCGTCTCTACAACGGGTTTCACGCCCCAGCTCTTGAAACATTCGCCCGTCTTTCCCACGGCATCGTCCAGCGCCTCAAGCGCCTTCAAAGCAGCTTCCTGCGAGCGCCCTTCTACCGGCACGTGAACGAGGACACTCACGTGATGCGTGCCGAGCACGGCCTTGTTGGCCGCCTGCCGCATGCGCAGAGCGGTGATTTCCGCCGACATGCCGACTGTCGTCCGGTCGTGCGACAGCCGGGCTTCGCTGGTCGACGTCGCCATGCTGGCGTCAAGCTTGTCGATCGGGAAAAACTTCTGCGTAACGATCAGTTCGGCGTGCAGCCGCTGGAATCTGTCTGCCATCCCGGCGACAGCGCCATCAGGCCAGCGCGACATGGCGAGCACCTGTCCGATGCGGCGATGGTTGAGCCCGTTGACCTCAAAAACGTCTTTCCCCAGGATCGGGTTGCGGCCGAAATGCAGATACGAACTCGCGATCGCCTCGGCCAGGTTGTATGAGTCAGCCAGCACGGGGCCGTCTTCCTGCGTGAGCAGATAGCGCAGGAAACGCGCCATCTCACAACAGGGTCCGATTTCCGTTTCGACGCGGCCCAGCCGGCGAGGCGCGTAGTGCGCCAGCGATTTCATCAGTGAGTTGACCTTCTCTTCAAGGTCACGCGCCTGCCGCGACTCCGTTTCAAGCTTGTCGTTGGCGCCAGAAGGATTGAACGCATTGAATACGCGATCGAGCCGCCCCACTACCCCGCTGTAGTGCCGGTAGCGCACGATGGCAATATAGATTTCGTGCTGATATAACGACCGCGTCTGGAAACGCGCTTTCAGTTTTTCATTGAGGAAATTCGGAAACCAGTTCGAATACTTGCCGGTGGGCCACCGGTTGGCCTTGCGCCGGATCTCGTACACGTAGATGCCCACGTTGCTGTCAGCGATCGACTCCAGCGCGGTGTTCCGCTGATGCTTGTAAGCATCGACGCCGATGTCATCCAGCATTTCAGCGTAGAGCCCCTGGAGACGCACTATCTGCACCAGTCCGCTGTCGAGCGTGCGCAACGTATGGCCGTTGTAGTGCGCGTTCAGGCCGAACGGAAGTTCGCGCGATGCGTGCAGATCGGCCGCATCATCCTTGTCTGCCTCGCTCCGCTGAACGAATGGCGACGCGCCGAAATGACGATCAAGAAAGTCACCGAGGGGCATATGTCTTCGCTCCGCCCCAGTATTTGAGGCTACGTGGCTTCGCCGTCGCGCCAAAACTCTGATACGCGACCGAGAACGCGAACATGTCTTTCGCGGTAATCAGATAGGAGCCGATGACCAGAAAGGGCACGGCGAGCATCACCGGCCACCATTTGAGGAACATGAAGACGACCGCGGGCAATACGAACGAACCGAGGAACAGCTCAGCCAGGCAGCCCCATATCATCCAGGGTTGCACCATGCCTTTCGGGATTTCGTGTACTTCACGCATGGCCTCACCTCATATCTGCGATGAGGCGACCGACGCTGCATAGCGGACGATCGAGGGGACCGCGAAGAAGACAAACGAGCAGACAACTGCGATCACCGCACCCTTCATCGGAATCCAGCCCTTCGGCACCCCAAGCACACAGATACCGAGAATGGCCATGAAGACATAGGGGCCGGCATCGATGAACAACCAGCTCACGAAATCGCGGACCAACCCTGTGCCGGTGCTGTAGTCCATCGCATTTGCAAACTCTGGAGTCAGCACTGTCAGCAATAGCGTACAAACCAAGCCGCCTACGCAATTCCTAAGCTCGGTACGCGCGCGAAAGTTGCGGAAAGCAGCCCGGAAAAATAAGCGCGTGCGCGTGCCTATAATGGCGTTACCCATGTTTGAAGCTCCCAAGGTTTGAATGTGGCCAGGCAGATAGCGGTGTTACCAGCACCGGTATCTGCCGCTCAGTTATTTTCAGTGCGATGCCCCTCCTTATCACGAGACGGAGAACAGTTTGGCTGGCTCCGCGCTGCACCCGTTTCTTCCATCACTGCCCTGAGTTCCACGACGAGTTGAGCGTTCTTCGAGCGCAATCCCTGTTCGGCCCGGCCCCTCAGCCACTCGTCGATTTCTTGCGGCAACCGATATTGCGATCTGACAATCGATTTCATCCGAACCCCTATCGTGTCACTATATAGTGACCTACAGTCACTATACGGTAGTGACTGCGTAGTGTCAAATACGCAAATGGAAGACACATACCGCTCACAGTTCCGGCTGCCTTATCCGCTTTACGATCAGCTCAAAAGAGCCGCGGACGAGAACCGTCGACCACTCAACACGGAACTGGTCGTGCGGCTTGAGTCGACCTTTGCACCGCTGGCTCCGCAAACTTACGGTCCAGATGAGGCCGCTGAAGATCTTCGCGCGGCCTTGTCGAAAGTGACGCTGGCAGAGTTGATGACGCAGGCCGAATTCGACGCGCTCGCCGCTCGCTTTCTCGATGCGCTAGGCAAGCGACACAAGTGAACGCCGGGCGCATGTCCTGTACAACGTTTGCGGAACTGATCAGATCGACCCACTACCGTGAAGCTCCTGTAGTGACACTATGGCGTAGCGGTAGTGGCGAATTCAAGCCATCGAATTGGTATGCAGAACGGAATTTGTTCTATTGACGCGATGCGCGGCGCAATGCGCGCATGCCAATGATTTCAATCGAGCAACCCATGGGCGGCCGCCTTTTCGACGGCTTCTGTAATTCTCGTTGCGCCCGTTTTCCTTGTGATTCGCTGGTAGATAGTTTTATAGACCGTGTGTACGGACACGCCCAATTGATCGGCCACGTGAGACGCGCTACCGCCATCCCGCAGCGTGCGCAGGATCTGCGTCTCTTCTTCGCTCAGATCGTATTTTGCCAAAGCGTTCAGGCGCACCTGCGATACATGCCAGTCCAGCAGCTCTGACGACAGGGCGCGGAACAGCACTCGGTTATCCCACAGTACCTCCTCGCCACTTGGCGCTCGAAGCGAATTGCTAACATGCAGCAGCCCGACAAGACCATGACCATGCATATGGGATGGGACAACGATTCCGCTTGCAAAGCCGTGCTTGCGCGCCTCTGTAATCAGCCAGTGATCGGCGCGGTGCACATTCACATGCGATGTAAGCGCAGGTGCAACATTCGCCCGGGCGTACATCACACATGGATCATTCAAGTACCACAGCTTCGCGATGTACTGTTGCATCCAGCCAAGCCTGCAACCAACGAGATAACGTGTTTCTAGCGGGTCGCCCGTGGCAGGATTTGCACCGTCAAAACGGATCCATTGATAAGTGAACTGAGTTCCGCCCAGACCCGCAACTATTGCACGTACCGTGGACAGCAGCGCACCTTCAGTTGCACACATTGAGAGCTCGCCAATCAATCTGACTGGGTCGCATGTTCCGTCCGCCATTGGCCGATCACCCTCCACCGCTGCAGCATACTTCTGTCGGATGCGATCGTAACTTCCCTGCAAGCGAGTCTCATATGGATCAGCAGCCGCAAAGTCCGACAGATCGTCTACGCCATTTATCGCGAGAATCTGGCTGAACGACGCGCCATCGCTCCGAATCAACCTTCGCGTCAGTATGCAGTCCTGCGACAGACTCAGCTCCACGCGCTCATTGAAAATGTGGTGTCCGTCTTCAAGCAGTGGAGTGGGTGTAACCGGCTCGATCACTTTCGCCCGCATCGACGCATACCTCTACATCGATGAATTCGTCGCGGAGAAGGCATCGGTAACGAAACGACCTTGCACCTCAGCTCCGGGGAATTGCGTCAGCCACTTGAACTGCTCCTGGCTGTCCACACCATGAACCAAGACGCTCAATCCCATGTCGCCACAAACACCGACTATGCCTTTGACGAGCGCTCGAGAAACCGGTTCAGAAGGCACGCGCTCCACAAGCTCTTCGTCAATGCAAAGGCCATCAACAGGCAACTTCGTTAGATTCGGAAACACCGAATCTGCCGTGAGAGCGGCAAGAATCTGAACGCCTGTGGAACGTATCGTCTTCAGCTTGTCGAGAATATGCGATGCGGCCTGATCCAGGCGGTGCTGGACGATGAGCCGTAGTGCCGATGGCTCCAACGCGTGCTCACGCAAACATTCGGATACGCAACCAGTGAGGTCGCCGTCAACGAGCTGTGCGTACGGCACATTGAGGGTGACGTGCTGAACACTCTGCCCAGCGGCACGCCACTCACGCATCTGCCGACAGGCCTCAGTCAACTGGAACTCGCCGAGTTGGACCCCAAAGCCCGATGACTCGATCATTGAGAAAAGCTCGCGGCCCTCGATGGAAGCTGCATCACGCCTATCCCATTGCACCGCGGCAAGAAGACCGCGTGCCGTCCCGTCGACGGTGTAGCAGTCTCGATAGTCCAGCGAGAACTCCTTCCTGAGAAATCCATACTGAAGCGTCTGATAGAACTCCAGTCCGCGCTCAGCGCGTTCGGACAGTTCCGACGTATACACATGACACGCGCTGATATCTTTGCTCTTGCCAACTGCCTTGGCGGCATACATCGCTAGATCAGCGCGCGTTAGAAGATCGAAAGCGCTGTCTCCATGCTTCACATGTTCGACCACACCAATGCTTGCACGCATCCGGTAGCTATTCGCGCGAAGCACGAAGGCAAGCTCAAAGTCTTCTACGACACGGTTTGCAAATTCCTGCGCCGCGAAGCGGGCAAAATCACTGCTAATGACGATCACGAATTCGTCGCCACTTACCCGCATGACCTCCTGCTCGCCACAAGCGACGCGCTGCAGGCGTTTGGCCACCTGTTTGAGCAGTTGATCCCCATCCTTGTGCCCGAGGGAGTCGTTGATCCGCTTGAAGTTGTCAAGATCAATGAAGAGAAGAGAGAGCCGCCCAACGCTTTCCGGGGTCATCGTCAGGGCGCCCAAGCGATCCATCAGATAGTTCCGGTTCCGCAGGCCAGTCAGCATGTCGGTGTTGGCAAGTTCGGCGAGGCGATCGCGCGCCTGGCGTTCTTCTGTGATGTCTACGCCCGAACAAATCAAAAAGGTATCGTCAGGACGATCACCTGTCCGCGCGAATTTGTTGCGGAACAAGAACAGCCGCGGGCCCCTGATTGTCTTTACCGTCCGCTCAACCTCATACGCCTCGCCGCGCCGGAAAAACCCCTCGATGTTCTGACGTGACTCGCTTCCATCCTCGTGGGACATAAACAGGTCCCACGCATTTTTCCCGATAACGTCAGCTTCCTTGAGGCCAGAGATCTCTTCGGCGAGCCTGTTAAAACGTTGAATAGCGCCGTCGCGATTCAATATCACAACAAGCGAGTTGACTTCTGACAGGATCGTCTCGGCAAATGACAGCCCGCGCGCCAGGTCACCTGCAACGGCTTCAGCATTAATACTCGGAGAGGCCGTTCCGGTCCACCGTGTCCGATCAACCTTCCGCCCCACCAAGTGCAGGCGAAACCTTTTTTCAAACAGTATTGCATCCACAGTCACGCTCGACGTGACACCAGTAAGTGCGCGGATTTTTGCGGCCTGCTCAGCAGAAAGCGCTACGGCGGCAGCGACCGGTCCGGTGATCGGACTAAGTTCGAGGGCATTACTATCGTGAGACAGTTGCCAGCGCGGACTCAACGTTTCAAACGTTGCCCGAAATAAGGTTATCGCTTCGTGTTCGTGAAGATCCATCAGCGAAAGATAAATTGTCTGACGGATTAAACGGGACAGTTTTTACGAACTGTTACAGCGCCGCAATGCATACAGCATTAACCAGATCACCGGCATAATGCTTTCTGAATATCGAACGCACAACGCAAACAATAAGCCAGCTTGTGCAACAGGTCCGGATTGGCAATAAAACTCTGAAGAGACCCAGCAAGTTATCTTTGGGCGGCGCAATGGGTTAACCGTCTGGGTCATTCTGCAGGACTGTCTCGTAGTCCACGAGTCTGTATCAAAGGAAACGCGTGTCGCCGGCCCGTCGCCGACTGGGCACTTCGTCGTCACGCCTGCGCGTTCGCCCGGCTTGAAATCGTGGCGCGCAACCAGGCCGTGAATGCCGTGCGCTCGACTGCGTCTTTGAACGTCGCAGTTTCTTTCTGATAGGTCTTGCCCTTGCCCCCATCAGCGAGGTATGCCTCGGCCAATTGCCGTCGCTCGTCGGGTGAAAGCGCTTTAATGGCGGCCGTCGTCTGTTTGGCTCGTGCATCCGCTGCGTCTTCGCGCGCCCTCTCCTTCTCGCGCTCGGCTGATGCCTCTTTCTTCTTCTGCGCTTGCTCTCCATCAACCTGGGTCATGTCAATGTCGCTGCCCTTCTCGAATACAGTCCGCGCGTAACCACCAGCACTGCCCTTTATCTGCTTCTTCCGAGCACGCTCTTCGACATAGATCGCGGTCTTCAGAGCCCTCTCGGGCTCCTGCTGAATCCAACTTATCGCAAGTCGATCGCCTATGCCTAACGCAGTGAGGCGCTTAAATGCATCGGACTCGCGAATTATTCTCTGGTCTTCATCTTCACTGCCGTCGTACACAGACCGCTGCGGATTGTCCTCCACAAGAAAACGGATCTGTACTACCCGCCGAGCTTCGCGTTTGTATTCTGGAGTAACAATGATATTTGAAACCTGATTGATCTCCTGCACAGCCTTTTTTATGACTTCGCTCGAAAAGTGCTTGAACTCGTCGTACATGCTTGCGTCTGCACCTAAGAGCCGGCGCCAGGTATCCACCGAAATCCACCCTGTAGAACCGGTGCGCTTAAAGCGCAAACAGTTCTCGTAAAGCGCGAGGGCATAGCCGCCACTGAACTGCCGCTGAACGTTGATGTTGATGAGCGTATAGATGTCGGGGTTCGCTAACTTTTGGGCCAACCAATCGCTGTACTCATACGAGCAGACGCCGTTCTTGATGCCCGCATAACCGATCAACGGAGAAGCGTCCCAGTCTGACTTGCCACCTTCGTGCAGAAGGTCGAAGGAGATGGGGGTCGACATTACCTTGAGAAGAGCCCGCTTCAGCGCATCGGTGTTCTTGCTGTCGAACCCAAGCATCGTACATAAGATGCCAACCGGTAGCTTGTGAGTCTTCTTCGTCAGGAGTTCATCGAAGGCGTTGAGCAATAAGACGTTAACAATCTTGCGCTCGAGGAGCGAGAGCTCGCCGCTCACATGCACAGTCGCAACGTGTTTTCGCAGCTCGCTTGCAGGGAGAACGGGTTTGATATTCGGCATTCTGTCTCCGAGATTGGAGACGATTGTAGAAGCTAAAAGTCATATTTTCAACCCGATCAGCATGACTTTAGCTAGGCGCCCCCATAGACCATGACCTTTCGGGTCATTGCAGGACGATCTTGACCTGAGCGACGTTGAACTGCCTCCCCACAAACCATGACTTTTGCCCAGGCTGCCCTGCGATACGGCGACGAAAGGTCCCCTATTTCTGCCTCAGTTGATCCAAAAGCGCCCCATAAACCATGACTTTACGCGGGCCGCTTTCCCAGGCTTACCCCATAAACCGTGACCTTTCCGCTTTTGTTATCGAGAAAGCGCCCCATAAACCATGACCTTTCGTCGGAAGCACCCGCAGTGCTCGCCCCATAGACCCTGACCTTTCGCGGCCGAAGCCACTTCGCGGCGAAGCTGCAGGTCAATGCTCCGGCGGCCCCACAAACCCTGACCTTTCCCTTGGATCCCACTCGACGGCGCGGTTTCGCGCGCAGGTCCGCCAAGGAAACGGTCGAGCGTAACGAGCGGAAGGCGCTATTTGACTGGTGTTCTGAGTATGCGAGCACTCACTTACGCCGGTATTCGAGAGACAAAAGTCATGGTGTGTGGGGAACTCCTAGGGCTCTAGCTACCGTGTGTGCAGTCCGAGCCCCATAGACCCTGACTTTTCGCCCCACAAACTACGACCTTCTACTTCCGCTGTGGCGAAACGGTGATTGAAAATAGTCTTTAAATCAGATAGTTAGAGCGTCTTTTTAGTTCTTTAGATCACGTGACCCCACGTACCCTGACTTTAACCCATAGAACCTGACTTCTCGGCCTGGTCGCACCCCATAAACCCTGACCGGTCGCCCCATAAACCCTGACCTTGCTGGGCTGTCGACCTTACGCAGCAAGGCTTCCAGCGCGTCAAAGGTTTTAAAGTTGTTGTTTCTTTAAACACAACAACAAACCTGTTGTTGTTCTTCGTATAGACGCTTGGCCCTGAACCCGTCGTCAGGCAGATGCCCGCGACGTATCACGAAGAGATCCTGGTCACGTCGCAACCGTCGGAACCGGCCGGGCCGGATCGCAGCAAGTATGCTGAGCTCGGATGCGCGCTGAGTCCCCGGGAGATACTGCCGAGCAATGAACGGAGCCTTCCGCGCAGTCGCCACGTGACACTGGTAGCCATTAGGTAACTGGTAGCTACCAGTTACCTCCGTTCGTTTTGCTCTAGCGCTTCCAACGCCCGAGCCAACACCTCGCCAAGTGGCACGCCGAGATCGTCCGCAACTTGATAAAGCTTGGCGATTGTCTCGGCAGTAGCCTTTATGTTGATTTGCTGGTTCCGACCGGTTATGTACCGCCGGGGTTGCTTTCCGCGAGGAATCGGTGCGACCGGCTGGCGACTTGGAAAATTGTTGTCCGCGGCGATCCTATCGATGACGTCTGGCCGGAGAGCCTTACTCTGCCGCTCCCCGGAAGTCTTCGGAGCGAAATCGGCGAGATCGTCGAGGGGGTTTACGCGGGTCATGTTATGCAGCCTCCGTAGCAGACGCCGTCTTGTTCTGCCGCAGCGTGGATACTACCTCGGTAGCGAAGGCCTCCGCGTTTGCAATTGCCTTGTCAAGATTTGAAACTTCACGAGGATTCAGGTGCGCGAGCGGTTCCCCAAAGGAGAACATGGCCTTGAAAGCTTCCCGTTCGTTGAGTTCGGTTGCGAAGACCGTGATCCCGGCGTCAGCGAAAGCTGTATTGATGTGAGCCATGGTTCGGGTTCGAATGATCGGACTGGTACGGGTCAGTAAGACGCCGTAGGGCACCGGTCGCCGCGACATCTTCTCTTGCTGCTTGATGACCCGCAGCGCACGGGACGCTTGTTTCGCATCCAGTTGCGATCCTTGGGTAGGTACGATGACGAGATCTGCCTGGCTCACGGCCAACAGAACGATCTTGGCCGCGGTGCCTTCGAGATCGACGATAACGAACGGGGTCTGGACGGCAGCCTCTTCGATGATCTCAATCATGTTTTCTTCGTCCGCATCGGACACGACTCGCAGTCTCTTCGGCGTATTCTCACCGCTCGCCCATGTATGGATCGGGTGATTCGGGTCGGCGTCCACGACCGTCACATCGGCGCTTCGGGCAAGTTGTTCTGCGAGTACGAGCGCGGAAGTTGTTTTCCCCGCCCCACCCTTCGGGCTCACAAAAACGATTGTTGGCATGCAACTCTCCGTTGTGAGCGAGACAGAGGAGACTATCTCGCGATATGTTGAGGGTAGCTATCGGATACCAGAAGGCTATCAGCTACGGCGAGGATACCGGATAGCTACATAGTATCCAATACATTGCAGTCACTTGTTGCGACTTCACATCAAGTAGCTATCAGGTAGCTATCTGGTAGCTAACAAGAAAGCTACCTGGTGGTTTGTTCCGGCCGTCGGAACGTTAGGGACCACGCTGCGTAGCGCACGACGTTGAGTGAATAGTTGGCTACTAGATAGCTACTGGAGCGCTATGTAGTAGCTACCAGTGCACGAAGGCACGCATATCTCGAGGGGCGTTCACTTGAGGGGAAACTGGAGATCTTTGCCCCGCAAGTTTGGTAGCTACTCGATAGCTACTATAAAAGTTGGTTGATGCTGAGCAGTTGATGCCCGTCGGGTGTCAAAGCCACGACATGGTAGCTATCCGATAGCTTGCTACCAACAACGGGAGCCGGCTATCTTACTTCCGGCCCCGTAGAAGGGCAGGGCAGCGGATGTTCGATGGTAGATACCAATCGGGTATCAGATAGCTACTCGCGGAAGTTGTTTCCCTCGCCGCACCCTTCGGGCTCCCAAAAACGATCGGTATCCTCGCCGTAGCTGATAACCTTTTGGTATCCGATAGCTACTATAGAAGTTAGTTGATGCCGAGCGGTTGATGCCCGTCGGATGCAAAAGCGATGGTAGCTATCCGATAGCTTGCTACCAACAACGGGAAACGGCTACCTTACTTCCGGTCCCGTAGTAGGGCAGGGCAGCGCAGGTTCGATGGTGGATACCAATTGGGTATCGGATAGCTACTCGGCACCATCTAATCTTGTTGTTTCCGGGCTCGACTCGTGAGTCGTTCCGAGAATTCGTGTGAATAAAGGGACGCTCGGCGCCCTCGAAATCCAGCAACCACCCGAAAGCAGAGGGACGGTGCTCGCACAACTAACGTTGTGTCTATCGGCTCGCAAATTTCAACCAAATCTGTAACGCCTTCCGAGCCGGCCGCCGACGGCCGGGCGTCGCGACGTTTGTCCTCGAGTCGGTACAGGACATGCTGCTGAAGCTCGCGCTGCAGACCGCGCGCGACGACAATGAAGATCTGCATGGGCAAACCCGCCCATCAGTCAAACACCTTGCAGGGCAGCGACCGCATATGGTAATTAAAACGTATATACTTGGTTAGTATTTATGGCCGGAGATTGCCCCCATGTCGAAAGAAGCCGTATTCACAATGAAGCTCGAACCGGAGCTGCGCGCCGAGTTCATGGCCGAAGCCGAAGCCGCGCATCGGCCGGCGTCGCAGGTGCTGCGCGAGCTGATGCGCGATTTCGTGCAGCGCCAGCGCGAGGCGCGCGAATATGATGAGTTCCTGCGTCGCAAGGTCGAAGCCGGCCGCGCCTCGATGCGTGCCGGCCGCGGCCGTCCGGATGATGAGGTTGAAGCGAGGTTCGCCGCCCGGCGCGCCAGTGTGGCAGGCAAGGCGTGAGGGTCGTCTGGACGCCAGAAGCGGAACAGGACCGCGATGACGTGTGGGACTACATCGCGACCGACAACGTGGCCGCCGCTGCCCGGATGGACGAGCTATTCAGCGATGTTGTCGCGCAGCTGGCCGACTTCCCCCTGATGGGTCGGGCCGGAAAAATTGCCGGCACCCGTGAGCTGGTACTGCACGAAAGCTATCGCCTGGTGTATGAGGTCGAAGGCGAAACAGTCTGGGTGCTTGCACTGGTTCACACCGCGCGCCGGTGGCCGCCAATCCGCGATTAGACAGGGGGCCCGGATGAGCCGGTCACCGCCATCGCGCCGGAAACCAACGTCGAAGGTGGCGCACGCGCGGTCGACGGCAGATGAAGACCAGATTCGTTGAAATCCAGCCACAACTAATTATGTGGGCCTTTCCGGCCCCAATGTGCCGGTTTACCGCCAGGGCCGTGTCTGCTAATTGGTACTGGCAGACAGGCCCGGCGGGGCGGAACAGCGACTATCATGTAGAGGTGGTCCGTGCTCACGGCACGTGACTACCCACGGAGCAGCGGCGGGGCTGGCGGGCAAACTGGCCGCCCGTCGCTGCTCCGCCAGAACCGGTCCGCGACGTGCGGGCCGTTTTTTGTGCGACTTCAATGCCGCTAACTCCGGTTAGCGGCGTTGTCGGGCGAGGGTGGTCGCCAGAGCGCGTTTCAGCGGTTCGTCGTCGACGTACTGGTTGAAGGTCCGCGCGTCGGCGTGTCCCATGTTGTCAAGCGCCGAGCGGGCGTCCAGGCCGTTTTTCATGCCTTCGGCCAGGCCCTTGGCGTAGCTGTGCCGGAGCCAGTGGGTCGACGCCTGTTCGAGGCGGGCGGCGTCCGTTGCCCGGCCCGACCCGCGGGCGTAGTCAGCTGTTTCGCGACAGAGACCAGTCACGAGGTGCCAGACCGCAGTGCGGCTACGCACGCCTTTCCACTGCCCCCACTTCGTGCGCCGCACTGACAGCACGAGTGGCAGGGTTTCGTCCGGCGCCGGCACCGGCGGCAGGCCGAAGGCGAGCCGGTACGCCTGCAGCGATAGCGCGATCGCGTCGCACGGCACCCAGCGGGCCTTGCCGCCCTTGCCACGCTCGATGCGCAGTAGCCACTGGAAGGGCGGGGCACCCGGAAACTCGCGGCGCAACCCTTCCGGTACCGGCTCGATGCGCACATGGCCCATCGCGCAATGAACCGCCTCGCTGGTGCGCACGCCGGTGTGCTCGAACAGGTCGACCAGAAACAGGTCTCGCGCCTTGGCGAGCCGCGCCTCGGTGGAAGGCTCGTCACGCGCGCGGATTGCCTCGCGCAGCAGCACGCAGTCGTCGACTGACAGGAATCGTGACTGCTTTTCCGGCTCGCGCCGGCCCACGGTGGGCAGGCCCACCGCCGGGTTCAGCTGCAGGTAGCCGGTGTCGCGCAGCCAGTCGAACAGGCTCGTGATGATTTTCTGGGTCTGGCCGGCCGAGCGGTCCGACAGCGGCCCGAGGAACGGCCGCCAGTCGGGCGAACCGCGCCGCACGCCGCGGGAGCGCACCGCCCATGGCGCTGGCGCCTGCAGGAAGCCGATGTAGGCGGAAAACTCGTCCAGCGTCCATGCCGAGATCGGCACCTTGATCTGACGGGCGTACCAGAAGAGGCGCTCCGCCTCGATGCGGTACTGCGCGAGCGTGGTCGCCGCGAGCCGCCCGCGACCGGTTGCCTTGGCCTTCAGCCAGCGGCCGACGATCGCCTCGTCGGTGAGCCCCGGCGGCAGGATCGGGCTCGCAAGCCGGTTCGAGGGCAGGCCACCCGCTGGCTGGATGATGGAAGGTGTTGTCATAGGGGAAAAAAGTACGCCACCTTGTACAGGCTCGTCAGCGCGGCCAGTGCGGCCATCGTGTACGGCAGCCCGATATCCACGCCGGCGCGGGAGGCGGTCGCGGCCTGCAACGCGCCCACTGCGCTGACCCGTATGCGGTCGGCGCGCGGCAACGTGTACGCCGGCTGGTTGCCACCGTACCGGCCATACGCGCCACCCGGCCAGATTGCGTGGAATTGCACGCCGACCCGTCCCCGCCACCACGGCTGCCCGGCGGTCGGTTCGGCGGTGCCGATCTGCAGGTCATCCACCTCGCTGGCCCGGCCATCCCGTGCCATGTGCTTCTCGATGTCACCGTCGAGGAATTCGGCGGAGTCATCGAAGAAACTGACAGCCACACCTTGCAGGAAATACCGTCGGACCGCCGATTCGATCCGACGGATCGTCGCCACGCGGCGCAGTTCGCGGAACCGCTCGGCGACGTAGGCACGCTCCCGCAGGGTTTCATCGGAATGGTGATACCGCATTACCACATAGAGCAGCGTCACCGCGAGCGCCAGCGTCGGTTGAAGGAAAAGTTGCAGCACCTCCGGTCAGCCGGCAGTCGGCGAGGGCTGGGTTGCTGTCTGTGCCATAACAACTTTTGCTTCTGCGGGTGAAGAAGCGAAAGTCGAAAACGCCACGCGAAGGAAGAGAATGTCTGAAATGTCACATGCCCTGGTACTGCCCGGCCGGCATGTCCGTGAAACAGAGGGCTGATCTACTTCAGCAACCGAAGAAGCAATGGCGGTAGGGCTTTGCGGCCAGTTTTGCCGACTTTCCGTTGGATTGTTTCACGGCTGGACGCGGTGAACGAGCAGTCAGATCGCCCAAATTTTGTAATGTGCATATGCACATCAAAGGATGCGAAAAAACGTAGCGAATGACACGTATTTTGTAGTGATTGTATTGGCATGCGAAACCGCAATCACGTCGCTGCCAGAAGGGGCCGATGTCCGGGTCGTTTTGTACTAAAACATGATGGTCGGGCAAACCGGAGTGTTGTCGATGATACCACCACGTTTCTTGCGGGCAGTCAACAACGCACGTCCGCACGGCGCGCATCGATATGACCTCTTCGGTCCGAAGATCGGGCGCCGGCTAACCCTGTTCGGGCGGCTCGCCTTCGATCTCTGGGTTCGTCTCGAATCAGACCCGCACGTAGTCACTTACTGCGAGCGGCCCCTGTGCATCCCGGACGCGAAGCCGTCCCGGGTTGTCGACTTCTGGATCCGCACGCATCACGACGAGAGATTGTGTGTCGTACTGCGGACGGCGGAATGGACTTCTGTGGAGCGAGGACATTCCCTGTTCCCGGCTTTTCAGTCGTGGAGCCGGGCGTGTTCGATGCAGGTGCAGATGATTCATCCGCAAGATCTCGACGACCCACCTGTGCTACGCGAGAACCGGATCATGATGCTCCGTTACCTCGTGAGCGGTCACGCCCTCCCGGTCGACGGATTGATGCACGGCCTGCTCATTGCGTGCGGCAATGGCACCACGTTGGCAGAACTCGAACGGCAATTCCCGACGGCCGATCCGATGCTGGTCCGTTCCGCGGCGTTCAGACTGGTGCTTGATGGACAGGTTCGATGTCCTACGCTTGCACTGGAACCACTCGGGCTGCGTACCCGTCTGGAGCGGCCATGAAGAAGATCGCTTTTGGGATGTTGCGGTTCGACCGCCGCTCCATTCCGCCGGATCTGACAGATATCGGGCAAGGCCGGGCGCCGACGACAGCGCGCTGTCTGACGAGGGGCGCGATCTGCTGAAGCGCCGCATCAGGGCGATGACCTTGTTTGTGGATGGACATACACCCCTTCGCGAAATCAGCCGGGAAACGGGAGTTGGCTTCAACGACCTCTATCGCGTCTTCGAGCGATGCATCACGCAGCACGAGGACGGCCGAATCTTCGGCTGCCGCGCATTGATCCCTTATCAGCACACGCGGTCGTACGACCGACGCTCGCCGGTCAAGCCATCCCGCGAGGGCATTGCAAGCAATGCCAGCGGCGCCTTCAGCCAGTTGCTGCGGCGCTATCCGGACATCGCTCGCTGGATCGAACGCAAGGTCGCCGAGCGCAGTAGGAAGCACGCGGAGCTCACCGAAGTTCACCGGCACCTGTGGCGCCTACATGGAGGCTTTCTTGCGCAATGCCGGCAGGCGGGCATCCAGGCGCACGAATATCCGTTCAACCAGAAATATCTTGGCGAGCGATCGCTCGCCAGTCACGCTCGCGCGCTGTCGAACCGTAATTTCGACGCGGCGGCTCGAGCAGCAGGCGCCCAGCAGATCAGCCATCGCTGGAACGACGATCCTGAAGCCGTTCGCAAACCCGCAACCCGTCCATTTGAGGCGGTCGAATTCGACGGTCACAAGATCGACGTGCGCCTGGCCTGCGCATCGACGATCCGTTCGGTTTCGAAACATTGCTCGTGCTGTACAGGATCTGGATCCTGCTGGTGCTCGATGTGGCAACCCGTGCAGTGATTGGCTATTCGCTCGCGCTGGGCCTACGCGCAAGAGAAAAACGATGGACATCAGCCGGAGCCTTGAAAATATTGGAATCGCCAGCCTGCGTGGTGTCCATCAAATTATAAGAAAAAGTGGACAGAAAGACGGTCGGAGATGTCCATCTTCCGTTCCAAGTTTCGAATGCAGTAATTTCGGGCAAAGGCGCCCGACCCGATCTAGCGCGTCTGCAAGGGCAGGACGCTACCACAACGCAGGGCGGCCAGTTCTTTGCGCAGGCTGAACACCTGACGCAGCAGTGCAAGTTCACGAGCCAGCGATTCGTCAAGCTGACCTTGCAGATCCTTCGCGTCGCCCTTCGCGCGGTTCAGACGGTCGGTCAGTTCGAGCTTCGGGCACTCGGCCACAGCGTTGGCCGCGTCGATCGCTTCGATCAGACCGGCGAACTGCGGGCGCGACTTCTTGATGCTGCCCTTCTTGCGGCCCGCCTCGATCGCCACGGTGTCGTTGTTGATACGCGCACCCTTGCGTTTCTTCAGCCGCTCAAGGGCGGCGTAGTAGTCGGTCATGGCGTCGCTCATGTTGCCTCCGGGTTGATCAGTTTCTCTTGCGCGCCAAGCAGTCGTTGCAGCGCTTGCGCCTCGATACGGTATTCGACGCTGACCTCATCGACCGCACGCAGCTTGTCGACCATAGTCTGCTGGGCCTTGATGACGCGCTGAAGCTTCGACGGCACGACCACGAGGTTACGGCAGTCCGATTCAAGGCAGTCCAGACGCATCCAGTCGAGTGGCGTCGACGTGCACCGCTCGACGCTGACACAGCCGCCCAGCACCGTCTCGCGGTATGCCAGTTCGCCCTTCTCGAACATCCTGAGCGTCTGCTCGCGCGAGTAGACCGAGACAGGCGACGCCTGTACGGCACGACTCTGCGTCCATGCTGCGTGCCCGCCGAACAGTCGTTCGTCAGAGAACAGCACCTGCTCGGCGTACGCAAGATACTCGGACAGGCCCTTCGTCTCAACCCATTCCTTCGCGAAGTGAGCCTTATCGGTATCGATGAAGGCCTTCGCGAACGCTGAACCACGAGCGTAGTACATGCTCATCTCTTGCGTGATGTGCTGCAACTGACGCTTGAGCGTCGGCAGCGTTACGAGCCCGCTGCGTTGCGCGTACAGCGCGAGCGTACGGCGAAGCTGATGACGCGTGAACGGCCACTGCCGACCGACCGCGTATTTCGGCTCGTCCTCCCATGCGCGGTGCATGTCGACACGCTTTAGTTCAGCGATGTCCTCGACCGTGATCATCGGGAAGACTCGCTCACGAAAAGCTTCGACATCTTTATGTATGGTACTCGCCGGCCGGTTTGCGACGTACTCAAGACGCAGACCCATTCGACAGAACAGCAGGTGCGACCCGTCCGTCGATTCGGCGTAGCGCTGTGCGCCGTGCGCGCGGTGCGCCTCGCCCGACAGCCGTTGCGCGAGTCTGACGGCACGAGCCGCGAGTGGGCTGGTCACCCAGCACGCGCGTTTTGGGCGCCCGCCCGACAGCTTGGTCGTCACGCCCTCGATGGTGTAGTGCGTCACGCCATCCAGACGGGTCTCGTTCAGGCAGTTGTACGCCAGGTTCTGCGCTTCCATCGCGCGCATGCCGGTGAGCGAAAGGATGACAAGCTGGCATAGCGCGTTGATCGACGCGACAAGCGACAACACGATGTAAGGGGAGTTCTTACACTCGAAGTGGGCAGCAGCCGTCACCAGTGCGACAGAGACCTCAGGGCTCTCGCCAGCGTATGCGCGTGCGAGGTAGTCCGGCAGCACGTCAGCGACGCCCTCAGCGATGCCGAGGTCATCCTCACAGCTCGACAGGAAGTGCTGGTAGATCCGCGTCGGGATGACCGTGTATTGTGAGCTTCCGGCGCGTTGCGCGGAGCGTTCGAGCAGAGGCTTATGCAGTTGGGCCAACGGCACGCGCAGCCCTGTGGTCTCGGCGGTCAGCCGATGAAGCTTCGTCAGAATCGGATGAAGGCGTTGGGCTTTCATCTCCATCCCCGCTTGCGCCACATAGTCCAGAACAACGGCGACGTTGGATAGCCCCTCGTAGAGCGTAAGCTGGCGTTCGGCGGCAAAGAGGGCGAATTCTTTCACATAAAATGAACAAGATTGAAGCGTACTGGACGCAGGTACCGTATCGTTCGCTTCATGCATCAGAAAGTACATGACCTGCTTCCACTGACGCGTACTCGCATCTGAAAGGGCGCGGCTCACGCCGTCAGGCAGGTGCCCCCTGAAATGGATATGGGTGCGGCGCGGTCCAATCGTATATGCACGGATGTCCCAGGCGTCGTCACCAAACAACGAAGCAGGGTGTCCAGCCTTGTCGCGCGTGACGACTGCATCGTCCTCGACCCGATACCAGCCGGGGCGCTCGGGGAGCGGCGCGATCAGCGTATTGTTCATGCAACTCCCAATTCGTAAAGCTGATCGAGCTTGCTCAACCAGAAAGCGTCCAGATTTCCATCAAGATCAACGTCCTGCTCGATCTGATCGACCAGCGCGGCGTCGCGCTTGCGTAGTTCATTCAGGAGGAAGTCAACCCGTCGCAGCATCGCGCCGAACGAGCTGTGGTACTGCTCGATCGAGCCAGCACGCCCGCCTACGAGCCTGACGCAGTGACGGCAGCTCAGCAGTTTGCGGATGTCGGTGGCGTCAGCGTGCACGCGGTACTGTTCGCAAAAGAGACACCCTTCTGTCGAGCGGCAGTCAGGCTGTACGGTGACCGAAGCCGCGATCGGCAACGGCTTGTGGAACTCGATGCAGACGCCAACCGCGCTCTTTATGCTGCCCGCCGGGTCGTTGCCGGGCTTCAGCACGGTCTTCTCGACCGAAGCGAGGAACGCGCCCATCTCAGCCTTGTGCGCGGCGTCCGTGCCGTTTGAGTACGAGCGCAGCGCCGTGTCCAACGAGTGCCCCATCAGCCTGGCTGCGACGACAGGGCCGTGATTGCTGACCGCCCAATCCTGCTTCGCCGCACGCCACTGACGTGCGCTAATGCGCGGCAGCACAATCCCGAGCGTGTCGAATCGACTGTAAAGCTGAGCCAGGAATTGGGTTGAGAGACCCGTTAGCCGCCGCTGCTGTGCGTGATGCCCGACTACGACGAACAAGGTGTCCCAGTCTGCGTCGCGCACCAGATATTCGCGCAATGCCAGATAGGCCTTGAGCTTTGGCATGAAGGCCAGCGAGACGGTGAACCTAACTGCCTTCCCTCCTGTACGGTATTTGACCTCGCGAAACTTCTGACGTACGACCGACGCATCCTGCAGGCTCGCGGCAAGATCCGGGCTCCACTTCATTGCCAGCAGCTGCGCGAGGTTGACGCCCGTTTCGGCCAGAAACAGCGCGGCAAAGCAAACGGCCGCCATCGAAGCGTGCGAGCGACGGATCGGTGACTGCGGGTCCCCGTTCGCCGCCGTAAGATGTTTAGCCGTTAACCTGGCGATGGCCCACGAACGGTGACGAGGATTTTTGGCTCCGGCCTCAGCCATGCGCGTCCTGAGTTCCTCCCGGGTGCGCGGCACTCCCATCTCCAGATTCCAGCCAAGCAGGCCGGGCGAGTCGTCGCCTTCACTACGGTCATATGAGTGCGGAACAATGCAAAAACTCTCACCTCGCGCCGTGGTCACGCGCACCGGGTACGGCTTGAAGTCGAGCACCAGCGAGCTGATGCTGCTGAAGAGCGCGTCAGCCCACGCGAGCAAGACTGCTTGTGCCGCGGTGTCAGGCACAATAGTCGGTACAGAAGCATCCTGTTGGTGACGCAGGACCTTCGCATCGGTGCAGAAGTCGTCGTTTCTGAAGAACGCACGTAGCACCGACAACAGATTACGCTGGATCTGGGCGACGTTATTGTGATTCAGGTTGCCCAGCGAGACCTGTTCGCGCTTCTCACGGAAGTAGCGATCAACCGCCTGCGCGGTAGCCATCTCGTCATGGAGCACCTGATGCAAGCCATGCCTGTCGGCCCAGTTGACGAAGTCAAGCACGACGCGCAGAACAAAATAGATCGTACTCGGACGCAGCGCGCCAAGTGTCATATGCTCGGAAAGCTGCGTCACCAGCAGACGTACGACCTTGGTGCGTTCGCTGCTGAAGCTTCTGTGGTCGAAAGTGTGTCGCGTACGCTGCGCGCTCGACGTGTCACGCGTCAGGTAGCAGATCTGCCCGATATCGGAACGGTTGCGAAAGCCTTCCCACTTGAGCAGCGCGCGCTCGGGGTGCAGCAGCGTCATGGTCTCCGCGAGCGGCATGCACACGTCCTCGTACTGGCGGCTCATGCTGCCGCCTCAGTGTCGAGGGTGCGCGTGACCAGTGTCGATAGGTGTGCGCCCCAGTTATCCTGCACAGCGTCGAACAGCTTGCGGTTCTCGCGGTAGCTGAGGTATCCCTCGGTCGTGGACAGGCGTGCGTGCCACATCAACTGCCGCAACTGATCGAGCGCCCGCGTGTACTTCGTCTCATCCGCTGTCATCGCGTCGACCATGTTCAGCCCGAAGGTCGCGCGCAGGTCGTGGAAGCTGAACTCGTACCTGGGGTTGCCGAGCTGCGCGCGCATCATGGGCAACAGTTCGTCCTTGATGAACTGGCGCACCGCCTGCCCAGTCTTGACGTGGCGGCGCACCTGCGGGCCATTGCTGACCGGGCCGCGCGATGCGCGATCCTCGTAGAGCGGCGCACCGCGATGGCTCAGAAAAAGCGGCTGGCCGGGGTGATCGCCGCCCTCTGCCAATTTTCGGCGCTTGCACGCACGATCGCTGTGCACGTAAATGTACAGTCGCTCGTAGAACCCGCGCGGCAGGTGCAACACACCCTTGACACCGCTCTTTGTGTCGATGCCTGTACCGGGCCCGCAGGCGAGACGGATGTCGTCTCCGTGAAACTCGCCCGGCTTGCGCATCACGTGTTTCGCGCGCACGGTTAGTACCGTCTGGATGCGAGCGCCCGTCAACAGTGCGAACAGATGAACGAGCGTCATCTCGGTATTGCCGAGCGCAGCTAACGATTCGAGCATAACCGACTGCTCGGAAGAAGGGAGCGGGCGCAGGCGACCGCCGTCCTGAATGCGATCTTCCCACGGGTCTTCCGCGTGGCGACCGCTGATCGACAGGCCCGTGGTCTTGACCTCAATCACATTGCTGAAACCCTTCTGGTCCTTGAACTCGATGAAACGGTCAGATTCCATCCACGGCGCGTTCGCAGGCTTGAAGTCCGCTTCGGTCATGAGCCAGCGATAGAATCGCACCACAGCACCCATACGACGCCTGGCGACGCCCGGAGACAGTTCGCCTGCCTGCACGGCTAACCTGATCGATGCGCTATAGCGATAGGTTGGACGTTGCCGCTTGTTCACGGGGAACGATAGCCAGTCAACGCCCTCATCATCCAGATAACGACGGAACGCCACCAGGTCGTCTGCGATGCTGGCGAATGTCAGCATATTGGGCGACGCTTTCGACTCCATCATGTCGATGAGCCAGACGTTTGCCTCAGCCCACGGCGCGCCGTCAGCGAGTCGGACAACAGGGAAGAGAGGGAAGGTGCCTGCGATCCACCGCGGACGTGCGTCGCGCCTCTTGCCGGTGTCGGGGTCCGCGAGCGGGATCGTGTAATAGATGGTGACGCCCTCGGGCGTGGTGATGCTGATCGGTGACGCGCCGGGAGCGTAGCTATCAACGACCTCGCTCAGTGGCAGTTGCCGGATGGTGGTTCGTCTTGCGATCATCGCCCAGATTTTCCTCTGTTGTGTTTGTGGAGGTGTCTGCTTTAACACAGCCTGCGAGTATCGGCAGATCGTTCCTAACTTGCGCATATCGGCCGCGAGTACAACAAGGACGACATTGCCGCGGCCTTGCAGGCGAGCCTGATGCCACATACAGCCCGCGCTTCGAAGATTCCGGCGCTGGCGGTCAGACCCGGCGGAGGCTTCCCGTCCGAAGCGATTCCCGGTACCGCGAGGGCGTGCTGGGGCACGTTCCGCTTTGACGCTGCGAAGGCACATTTCGCGAAGGCGACACTTGAGCGCCTGACCCAGGTCATCGGCTGCACAGCCGACAACGGGCCACTGGGCCAGAAGAACGAACGCGCGCTGATGAAGCGCGTCTTCGATCAGCTCGCGTCGCATTTCGCGCACAGATTGCCGGCGACCACGGGCAGCGATCCGCGCGCAGTCGAACGTGGGGGCACTCTCAGTGTCCGCGGACAATGCGCTCGGTGGCACGGCGGGCGGCGTGATGTTTGACGGCGGAACGCTGCAGCTCGGCAGCAGTTTTGACCTCGCCAGTACGCGTGCGCTGTCGGTTGCAGCAGGCGGCGGGACCATTGATACGCAGGGCTTCCAGTCGACGGTCGCACAGGACGCGACGGGCACGGGATCATTCTTCAAGACTGGGTCCGGCACGCTGACGATCGACGGCTCGCTCGTCGGTCCGATCGCTGCGGAGGTGCAACAGGGCACACTCGTGCTCAACGGCAGCGGCGCGCAGCGTACTGGCAGCGTGACGGTGGATCAGCCTGGTACGCTGCAGGCGAGCGCGCAGAGCCTCCCTTCGACGGTCACGAACAACGGTCTCGTGCAATTCGAACAGAATGTCGGGAGACCGAAGCGAAATGGCATCACCTCCCTTCGCATTACCCGCCGACGCAGACCTGGTACATCAAATGGGTAGAGTGGAAAAAAACCGGCCTGCTGTCGAAAGTTATGGAAGCATTGGATATGAACGGCGCTTCAGACGGTAGCTGACAGGCCTTGCGCCTGGCCCCCGAAATGGCGTCGCTCGAAATCTAGCAAAGTAACTATAACCGGCCCAGTTTCCTGATGCGCCCGTGGCGACGGTGTCATGTCACTTGAAGGCGCGCCGGCGCACGGGGACTACGATCTGACTCCACTGGAGAAGGCGAAGAGCGACCGGTTCACGCCATGCTGCTCGCGTGCTATATGCGATTCACTTGCGCTGGATGTGTAGCACGGCACTTTCAACTATTCTTTTTTGAACTTGAGCACGGATTCATTTTCCCGGCGACAAAATATGCGCCGAGTTGATGCTGCTATCCGGTGCGATTCGCCAGACGGTGTTACCGACGTCGTCCGCCACGAGCAAGGCCCCGTGCGCATCCAGCGCGACGCCGACAGGTCGTCCCACGGCGTGGCCATCCGCCGTCAGGAAGCCGCTCAGAAAATCCTCCGGGGCGCCCGCAGGCTTCCCGCCGACAAATGGCACGAATACCACTTTATAGCCGGTGCGCGGCTTGCGGTTCCATGATCCATGCTGACCAACAAATGCGCCGCCCCGATAGTGCGTTGGGAACAGCGTCTGGTCGTAAAAGACAAGACCTAGCGACGCCGTATGATTGCCGAGGGCATAGTCCGGAGCGATGGCCGTGGCGACCAGATCAGGGCGTTGAGGTTTGACGCGTGTGTCGACGTGCTGCCCGTAATAGCTATAGGGAAAGCCATAGAACGCTCCATCTTTTACGGCGGTCATGTAGTCCGGTACAAGGTTGTTACCGAGATCGTCCCGCTCGTTGACTGCCGTCCACAACGCGCCGCTGTCCGGTTGCCACGCGAGGCCGTTGGCATTGCGCAATCCTGTTGCATAGGGACGCAAGCGAGCGGTGTCTACGTCAAACTCAAGGATACGTGCGCGGCCCTGTTCGGCGTCGATTCCGTTTTCTCCCGCGTTGCTATTTGAGCCTACGGTAATGTATAGATGCTTGCCTGAGTGATCCGCGAGGATATTCTTTGTCCAGTGATGATTGATCGGGCCGGCTGGCAAGTCGGCAACCTTAAGCCCAGGGCTGGTTATCTGGGTGGCGTCCGTCGCATAGTCGAAACGCAGCAGGGCGTCCGTATCGGCAACGTAGAGTTTATTGCCAATGAGCGCCATTCCGAACGGCGAGCGCAGGCCGCGGAGAAACACGGTTTGCGTCTGGGCGATGCCACTGCCGATTGCATCGCGTAACAGCACGATGCGATCGGGACTCGTCACCCCCGCACCAGCGCGCTTCATGACCTGTCGTCTGATCCAGCCAAATATGCCACTTCCTTCGTCGTGCTCTTTGGGTGCATCGCTTTCCGCCACCAGTACGTCGCCGTTAGGCAGCGTGTAAAGCCAGCGCGGATGCGCCAGGCCGCCGGCGAACTCGGTGACGGAAAAGCCGTTGGGAGCGGTGGGTACGAAACCGGCGGGGCGCGCCTGAACGGGCGCGATGTTGACCATGGGAATGAACGTCGATTGTGGAGCAGGCATGGCGGGCGAGCTGCCGAAACCGGTATCGCTTGAACTTGATGGTCCGAGGGCGCAGGCGGCAAGCGGCAAAACCAGCGAAGCAGTCAGACGATATAGCAGACGCATGTTTGTTCCCAGCGATAAGCGTTAGTCAATGACCCGTGAGAAGGACAGCAAGAAGCCTGCCCGGCAGAATGCCTGCCACGCTGCAAAGCGCTCGCCGAGCCGTTTGCAGTTAAGCGAAGCCCGTAACAAATGTCCCTGCGGATGTCACCTGCGCGCGAAACGTTGACGAATGGGTCCGACTCGATGGGAAGACCTGAGCGCTCTCATGCTTGCGCAAGCCACACGGCACTCGCCTTGGTGCGGGGCAGATGGCTTTTTTTGGTCCGGTTGCAAACCCGCATTGGCATTGACGAAGACAGTCTTGACGTTTGCCACTTGGGCTATCTCAGCCTTTGTCGCCGAATAGCAGCGCAACTGATCGGTGACGATCTTGCTCGGCAGTAGTACTGAAGATCTCGTCCCGGAGGCGTAGACGAGAGTGAACCAAACCGTGGGAGGCCATTTCCGTCGACTTGACCGCCGTCATAGACGGCGCGACGGCGCCTTACCCGATGGGATGCGGCGCGTGGAACCTGCGAAGTTTCTAACGAAGAGGGCCCAGCGAGCCCGCCCGGCAACCTCGCTGTATCAGCTACGCTGGCGACGTTGCCAACCGATCGGAGTTGCTATGCGACTGATCATCGAGGCCCGCCTGGAGGGTGGGAAAACGAGTGAGACTGAAGCGACGACCGTTGCTGTTGTGGAACGAAAGGACCGGAGCGTCGCCGACCTGGGACTCACACTTGCCGAAGGCCGCGCCTTGCTCGCCGAGGTTCAATCGTTACTGGTGTCAGAGCAGACTGCCGGGTGGATGGAGAGCCAATTGGCTTGCCACCGTTGTGGCTCGATGCTGGCGCACAAGGACGCCCGGTCGATCGCGCTGCGAACCGTGTTTGGCAAGGTCAAAGTGCCGAGCCCGAGGCTGTGGACGTGTAGCTGCGCGGCAAAGCCGGGGCAACCGCGCCGCTCTGTGAGTCCGCTGTGCAAGGCTGTACGTCAACGTGTGACGCCGGAATTGGAGTACCTGCAGGCCAGGTGGGCCGCCCATCTACCCTACCGTCAAGCCACCGAGTTGCTTCGGGAGGTCCTCCCGCTGGACAAAGGGATCTCCTTCGGTAGCACCCGTCGTCGGATCCTTACCGTTGGTAGCGCGCTGGACGCGCAGATTGAGCGCGATATCGCGTCTGGACCAAAAGTGGAGAGCACAGTGCAGGTTCGAGAATCGACCACCGTGGGTTGCGTGAGCGTTGACTCGGCGTGGTTGCGCTTTAGCAGCAGCCCCAGGAGCCGCAAAGCGGCGCGCGACCTTGCCGAGCTGAAATCGCCCTGGGCGCAGAAGTTGACTCAGGATCGACATGTCAACGTCGTCGCGGGCCGAGCAACTCTCGCTGATCACACCCCGCGTCTCTTTGCGTATGTGCATAAGATGGTGCCATCGGCGCCCGCACGGCTAGACCAATTCCTCTTTGAAAGTGGCGTGGGTCAAGACGAGCGAGTAACCGTGATTAGCGATGACGCCGGCGAATTTTGCAAGGCTGTGGACGGCAGCCAGCTCGCCAGAGCAAGGATCCTGGACTGGTTTCACATAGCGATGAAGTTCAAGGCTGCCAGGAGTTCGGTGTTCGGAAACAAAACGATCGAGCCCGACGACCGAATTGCAGTAGAGACAGCGATCGATCACGCCAAGTGGCTGGTTTGGCATGGAAGGGGCCAGCAATCAGTATTCCGTATCAAAACATTGGATGCCACGCTCATGGTGAACGACGGCTATGAGTATTCGACGTTATACTGGAACCTGCGCCGTCTGTTTTTTTACATCGAGAACAACGCCGGTGCGCTCGTGAACTATGGCATGCGCTATCACAAGGGGCAACCAATCAGCAGCAGCATTGCCGAGTCCGCGGTGAACCTGGTGGTCAGCCACCGCATGGCGAAGAAGCAGCAAATGCGATGGACGGACAAGGGAGCCCACTATCTAGCGCTGGTTAGGGTTGCAGTTCTCAACGAAGAATTTTCGGTTGAGAGACTTGCCGAGTTAGCCAGGGCTTCTGTAGCTGCGAACTCACCGAATGCGCACCGAGCGGCTTGAATTCAGCTCCCACGGTTTGGCTCACTCTCGCCTACGTCTGCGGCAGCTCTTCGGCAACGACCCCGGTGGGGCGAGCGCCTGAGCGTCGACGCAGCCGGTCTTTACCTCGACTACCTGAAGAACAGGGTGATCGACGGGACGACCGCGCACCTCGGGAAGCTTGCTGGCGAATGCAGCCTCGCGGAGCCGATCGATGCCATGTTCAGAAGCGCAACAATCAATGTGACTGAGCGACGCGCTGCGCTCCAGTAGTGCAATATCGGCATCTGAGGCTTCGGTCTCGGCCCGGCGATGGCTCACAAAGCGCCGCGTCATTACAACCAGCGCGACATGACATCGAGCTTTACCTCGAACGTCGACGATACGGATTTCTCGGAAGCCACGCGCGATCTCAACCCCAAGGAGACACTGTTTTTCGTCTGTCCGAAAACCTTCACAACGCAGGAGACGCTGACCAACGCCCATCTGGCCCGCGCGGGGAGCCTGCGCAAGCCGGGCGACGAGCGCGTGATACACCGGCACTTTGTCGCGGTGTCGTCCATCGCTTAGGCCGTCGCCAGTTTCGGCATCGACACCGCCAACATGTTGCGCTTCTGGAATTGGGTGGGTAGTCGTTATTGCCATGAACTTAAGAAAGAGCGACGCTTGGGACACAGCATCCGGCCACCAATGGAACTAGCAATGCCCAGCCCTCGTCGGCGCTCACGATCGGCTCCGTCTTCCGAGATCGCGTTCAGTGCCAGACAAGCATCTCGCGATGTCCATCACGCTGGAAACGCGCCAGTCGATAGATAACGATCGCCCCGATCGCAAATAACAAACACGATCGTAGCATTTTCAACTTCCCGGGCAATGCGCATTGCCACCGCGCATGCGCCGCCCGCTGAAATCCCGCAGAAAATCCCCTCGATCGCGGCAAGACGTTGCGCTGCGGCTTCAGCCGTTGCCTGACCCACCGACTCGGTTCGATCGATCCGCGTGGGTTCAAAGAATGCCGGCAGATATCCGTCGGCCCATTTGCGTATGCCTGGAATCCGCGAGCCCTCGTCAGGTTGCACCCCGACGATCTGAACGGCGGAATTCTGTTCCTTCAGAAACCGGCTTGCACCCATGATGGTTCCGGTCGTCCCCATGGCCGAAACGAAATGCGTTACGCGTCCCTGAGTTTCACGCCAGATCTCCGGACCGGTGCCTTCGTAATGTGCAAGCGGATTGTCGGGATTGGAGAACTGATCGAGAACGATGCCGCGGCCTTCCTGTTCCATCTGCGCAGCGATGTCCCGCGCGCACTCCATACCGCCCTTGGCAGGCGTCAGAATTATTTCGGCGCCATACGCCGCCATGCTGCGACACCGTTCCTCTGAGACATCCTCCGGCATGAGCAGCACCATCCGGTAGCCCCGCAGCGCGGCCACCATGGCGAGTGCGATGCCAGTGTTGCCACTGGTCGCTTCGATCAGCACGTCGCCAGGCCGTATGCGTGCGCGACGCTCGGCCCCTCTGATCATCGAGAGTGCCGCGCGATCCTTGACCGAACCCGCAGGGTTGGTGCCCTCCAGCTTGCCGAGGATGACGTTGTTGCGCGCCCGGATCGTTTCATCTGGCAGACGAACGAGTTCGACGAGTGAGGTGTTGCCAATGACGGCCTCAATGGTTCTGTAGGTCATGTTCCATAGTATTCGCGAGGGGTGAAAACCACGGCTGTCGGATCGTTCGGCTACGAGCTTTTTTCGATGCCCTTATGCATGAGCGGAGAGTGTCTCTACCGGATCGTGAGCGTTCGCGTGTTCTGGGTCCATAGCGACCAGTACTGCGCAGGAAATCCTGTCCAGCAGCAATCTATCGTTATTGCCACTCCACCATCGCCGCACCGGGCCGCTTCGGCGATGTCCCACGACGACCAGATCGGCCTTCAACTCACGGGCAAAAAACGGGATATGGACCAGCGGGTCGCCAATCGCGAAATGAGGCGTTGCGATGACGCCGCGCGCAGCGAGCGTCTCGATGCCGTCGTGGAGTATCTCCCTCGCAGACTGCTCCAATGCGTCGAACGGCACGGCCGACGCAACGTCGGCCCCTTGCGTCCACGCCAGGCTATTCAGAACGGCAAGCAGGTGCGTTTCCGCATTAAGCTGCTCCGCTAATGAGGCGCCATGACGTAACGCCCGCCGCCCTTCACGGGTTGCGTCATAACACAACAGGATGCGCCCGAATGCAGACATATCGTCACTCGCTCCGATTCAGGAAACCCCGCTATCCAGCAGCCGGGCGGCGGATGTGCAACCGTTCGAATGGCCGTCGCTCAGGAGCGCGGCAGCACAACGATGGAGATCACATCACCTCGAGATCATTATATATCATCATGTGATGTATTTGTGTTTTACTCTGACTACCTGACTGGTTCGGGCAGGAGCGGTATGAGTCCGTCTTTCGAAACAATCATGTCATGATATGAAGTGACGGAAGCTGTTCCCGGATTGCACAAATGGCGGTGCCCGTCACCGGACTGGTGGGCGCTGGCGGGAGTCAACTCGTCGATCTTCAGGGCACTTCCATCCTCTATCGAAAAGGTATTCCGATGGCTATAGAGATGACGTCGTTTGCTACGCCACTGACCCGGCTGCTGGGGTGTCGGTATCCCGTGATCTCAGCGGGAATGGGCGGTCCGGCGCGTTCCGGGCTTGCAGCCGCCGTTTCCCATGCAGGCGGATTTGGCCTGCTGGGTATGGTGCGCGAATCGCCTGAGCGGATCTCCCGCGAGATTGCTGCGGTGCGGGCTGCCACGGATCAGCCGTTCGGCGTCAATCTGATCCCATCCGCGACGGACCCAAGTCTCCTCGCGGCAGAACTCGATGTCTGTCTGGCCGCCCGCGTTCCCGCGATATGTTTCTTCTGGGACGTCGTAGCTGACGTGGTCGCCCGAGCGAAAGATGCCGGCGTGCTGGTGCTCTATCAGGTCGGTTCACTCGAGGGCGCGCTCGCCGCTGAACAGGCGGGGGCCGATGTCGTGATTGCACAGGGTATTGAAGCAGGCGGCCACGTGCGGGGGCGTACGGGGATCCTGACGTTACTTCCCGAGATTGTGAGGCATGTGCGTATCCCGGTTGTCGCGTCGGGCGGGTTCGCGACAGGCGCAGGCCTCATAGCGGCGCTCGCGCTCGGCGCGGCAGGAATTCACTGCGGTACGCTTTTTCTTGCCACGCATGAGTCTTTCGCGCATGACTATCACAAGCAGCGCATTCTCGCCGCCCAGGCTGGGGATACGGTCTATACCGATCTGTTTGCGATTAACTGGCCGCCTCACTCTCCCGTGCGCGTCCTGGCAAACAGCGTGACCGGGAGAGCTGGAAATAACCTGCTCGGACACCACCCGGACAGGCTGCCGCGCGATCTGATCGCCTACGACAACGGGCGGCCGATTTACCGGTTCAGCACCGATTCGCCATTGCGCAGCACGGCGGGAGATCTTGAGCAGATGGCGCTCTATGCCGGCGAATCGGCATCGCTCGTCGATCGGGTCGCTAGCGTTGCTGAGGTCATCGATCGGCTGTTGAGTGAGGCAAAGGATGCCTCGTCGCGGATCGCGTCGTTATGCGTGCACACCTGATGTCGTTCGTGAACCGTTCGCCAGATGATCAACGTCCCTGATCCTGACGCGTTCACGTCGAACGTGGCCGGTGGCACGGCGAAGTCTATCTGCCAGGGCCGGTCGCTTCGACGCAACTCAGCACGAGTCGACTGCCAGGTCCTGCTTCGGCGCTGAGCGTGGCAGTGTGGAATTCGGTATCGGTGCACCGCCATTCGACACGAAAGTCCATGTGGTCCCCGTGGCATCCTTTGGATGGCGCACCGGGGAGTGCCTTTTGCAGGATGTACGGGCAGGTCTGCAATCCGTCGCACTGACGCGCGAGGTCATGAGTCGCATCGCGTCGTGACGTTCCGCAGTTCGTGCCATAGGTACCCGATATGATCCTGATCGCCCGCGCTTCCGCGCTCGAGCTTGCCGTCACGGCGAGAATGCCCGCTATCGCCCAGATGCAGCGACAGGCGCCGACGAGAAGAGGCGATTTATATCGCCGGTGCGCTACCGTTCTGGTCATCCTTGCCAGCTACTCGCGAAAGGACGTTGGCGACCAGCCGGTCGCAGTGGGCGCCGCCGAATTCGAATACGTCACGCTCGGCGAGATCGATATCGTGTGCCAACGATTCGCGCAGAAGGCTCCTGGCGCGGAAATGCCGGCTGCGCACTGTCGCTTCCGGGATGTCGAGACACTGTGCCGTCTCCTCGACGCTTAATTCCTCGACAGAACGCAGCACAAACACAACGCGAAAGACTTCCGGCAGTTCATCCAGCTTGCGCTCGAGCAAGGCTCTCAACTCGGCGCGCGCTACCGCCTTGTCTGGGGAGTCGGAATCTTGCGCGGTCATGGCATCGATATCGACATGGGTGTTCGCGTCCACCATGGGAATTACGTTCTGCCGGCGTGCCGCCCGGCGCAGGCGTCCATAGCATTCGTTGAGGACCAGGCGGGACAGCCAGGTAAAGAGCGTCGCATCTCCGCGAAACCGGGTAATCGATCTGTGGGCTGACAGATACGCGGCCTGCAGCGCGTCTTCCGCTTCTGTTCCGTCACGCAAGGTGGCGCGTGCCAGACGATACAGGCGCCGATTGTGCTGCCGCATCAGCCATTCGAACGCTGATCGATCTCCCGCGACGATGCGGCGGACCACCTCGCGTTCGTCGCCTGCGGCAAACGTTGAATGTGCTTCAGCGATGTCTGTCATGGCCGCCTCGCCGGGTCGCCCTCACTCATCTTTTATCCCTCATTGCACGATCAGTGTGCCACGCATTGTGGTGTGGAGCGTGCACAAGTACCGATAACGGCCCGTCTGGCGCGCCACGTAACTCCACGATGCATTTGGCGAGATTTCGTGTGAATCGAACGCCTTCGACATTCCAGTCACCGTATGAGGAAACAGATCCCTGTTCACCCACACCACACGATCTCCGCGGTGCACCGTAAGCACCGGCGGATCGAAGCGCATCTGTTCGATAACGACCTGGTACGTTGTGCCTGCGGCCTCGCAAAAGCCCGCCAGCGAAGTCGCCATGATCGCAACGAAAGCGTAGGCAAGGATAAAGGCGCTGGTGCGTAACCTGCCCCGGCGCTGTCCGGCTACGCAGAGTGCCGGATTACCCACCGCTCTTGCCCAACTCAGCCTGCAGATGCTTCGCGTGCTCGAGATGCGCGACAAAGGCCGGACGCACCTTGACGAGAAGCGCCTTCAGTTCGGCGTTCTGCGCATTCGGAATCAACGTCTTGTCCAGCGCGTCGAGGACGCTCTCGTGGTAAGTCACCTCGTGGTCGATATACGCCCGGTCGAACTGTGGGCCCTTCAGCGTTTTCAGGTTGGCGAGGTTCCCGTCACCGCCTTGCTTGAGGCTCTGGCTCGTCGGATTGTCTTCCGGCGTCACGCCGAGTTTATGCACAAGGTCGGTGGCGGCCTTGTTGACGCCGCTATGATCGGTGATCATGCGTTGCGCGAACGCTTTGACATCCTTCGACTTCGTTTTCGATTCCGCGAGCTTGCCCGCGTCGATATCCACCTGATTGGCGGTCACGACGATAGCGGCGATCTGAGGATCAGTGGGACCAGCGCTCTGTGCCCAGCCAGGGAGGCTGGTAAACGTGAGTGCGCTGGCGAGTGCGCCGAACAGTGCTGCGCTGATTATCTTCATGTCGCATCTCCGGAGTAATCATGGCAAGTCCGAGTCGGTCCGCACGCGATCCGGGGCCGATTCGATCCTGGATACGGTATTGGATGTCACGTGTGCGAATCCCGTTCCCGTTTACGGACACGGCCCGCGATGCGCGTTTCTTTGACACGGTTGCGGAATGGCCATGAGGAGCGCGACATGGCTTCGCAACGTGGGGACGATATTGTCCAGAGAACGGGTGCTGAATCAGCGGGAAATGCAGGAGGGGCGGGAAAGGCAGGCGAGGTGTGCCCCCGAAGGGGCACGGAAGAAGCGCGTATCTGTGCCTGGCAGCCGACTAGCCGCTGACCTACGGAACCGGAGGAAAGTGCCGCTTGCCGGCGTGGATTGGCAAGCGCCGGAAGCGTTCTTTCTTGTGCTCTTCGTCGAAGTGGGCAAGAGACGGCTTGACCAGATCGCTGCGCGACACAATGCCGACCAGTTGCAACGTCTCGGAGTCCGTGACTACGGGCAAGCGTTCGAGACCGTGCACCGCAAGCCGAGTTGCGACGAGCCGGCAGGTTTCGCTCGGCAATGCAAATGCGGGGGAACGGTGGCGCAACACGTCAGCGAGGCGCGACTCGAGCGAATCCGCGGCCTCGTCATCACGAATTTTTTCCAGTAGCGCCCGATCGACCACACCCGTCAGCAGGCCCTGACGCACGACCGGATAGGCGCGATGTGTCTGGGTCGCTCCGAAGAACGTCGCTAGCGCTTCACTCACGGACATATCGCCATCGATTGTCTCGACCGTACGCGACATCACCTCATCGACGTGGTGGCGCTCAAGCGGATCGACGCCGTATTCCCGGTAGATGTGATAGCCACGCCGGGCAATTTTCTCGGTCATGATGGAGCGCTTCATGACGACCGTTGCAAACCCGTGCGCGATCAGCGTCGCAGCGAGCAGCGGCAGCAATGCGTTGCTGTCGTGCGTGAGGCCGAAAGCGAACACGATGGCTGTCAACGGCGCGCCCAGCGTGGCACCAAGTGTGGCCGCCATGCAGACGAGCGGCCACAGGGCTGGTTCACCGCCAGGCAACACGTGACCGAGCACGACGCCGAGCCCCGCACCCAGCATGAGCAACGGCGCCAGGACACCGCCTGAAGTGCCCGAGCCCAACGCCACGACCCAGATGATCGCCTTCACGATCAGGATCGCCAAAGCGATCTGAATGGCAATGTGCTGGTGCAACAGATCGCCGATCACATCGTAGCCGACGCCCAGCGCGCGAGGTTCGAGAAAGCCGCCGATGCCGACGACGAGGCCGCCGAGCGCGGGCCACCACATCCAGTGAATGGGCAGCTTGCCGAACAGGTCTTCAGTCTTGTACAAAGCGGCTGACAGGCCCGACGCGAGCGCGCCGGACATCAGGCCTGCAATGACGCAGGACACCAGCGACAGCGCGCCGGGCGGCGCAGTCTCGAGCGGAAACAGCGGCCCCGTGCCGAAGAATGCCGCACGCGCAAAACCCGCGACGGCGCACGCGAGCGCGACCGGCAGAAAACTACGCGGACGCCATTCGAACAGCAGCAGTTCGACCGCCAGCAGCACGGCCGCCACTGGTGTACCAAAGACCGCCGTCATGCCTGCCGCCGCGCCGGCGACCAGCAACGTCTTGCGCTCCGCGGACGTGACCTTCACGCACTGCGCGATCAGCGACCCCAGTGCACCGCCTGTCATGATGATCGGGCCTTCCGCGCCGAACGGCCCGCCGCTGCCGATCACAATGCCGGACGACAGCGGTTTGAGAATCGCCACTTTCGGCGACATGCGGCTCTTGCCGAACAGGATGGCTTCGATCGCTTCGGGAATGCCGTGGCCACGGATCTTCTCCGAGCCATAACGGGCCATGAAACCCACGATGAGGCCGCCGATCACAGGAACGACCACCACCCAGATACCTAACGTGTTGAGGGCCGGCGAGCGGTCCGCAAACGAAAATTGCTGGAAGAAAAACAGATTGGTGAACAGATGAATCAGGCTCAACAGCACAAATGCCGCGAGCGTGCTCAGGGCGCCGATCCCCGCAGCGAGTGCGGAAATGCCGGGAAGTCGCGCGTTGGTGGAAAAATCGCGCTTATGGGTATCGAGACTCATGGGGACTCAAAAAGGTGACTCAGAAATCAATCCGGGGAACATTAAACGCGCCCTCAAGCGACTTCAGTTCGGCGCGGTGCATTTCGGCGAGACGGGCCAGCACCTGCTCGCCCGCTTTCAACAGATGAACCTCGACCTGGCGGCGGTCCGTCTCACTGACTTTTCTGCGGACCAGATCGAGCGCCTCACAACGGGATACGAGCGCGACCACGCCGTGATGCTGCGCCTGAAGCCGTTCCGCAAGCTCGCCGACGGTCGCCCAGTCGCGCTCCGGATAACCCTTGATATGCAGGAGCAGCAGATACTGCAACGGTGTGATGCCTTCGCCCTGGGCGGCCTGCTCAGAAAAACGCTCAAAGCGCCGCATCTGGTAGCGAAACTCGGACAACTGCTCGAAGTCCGTCTTGGTCAAGCCGCGAGCGAGTGTTTTCATCGGCGTTCCGTGGAGAAATAAGTAAAACTCTAATTATATCGCGCCGTGATATTTATGCGTGTGAGCATGCGCAAGCGTCTGTGATAGCGCTATGCCGCGCGTCGCTGCTTCGCGTAAGCCTGACGATAAAGTCCCGCGATGAGGTCGGCCTGCGTGATCATTCCGGCGAGCCGCTGATTCGAGTCCAGAACCGGGATGTGGTGGTGTCCATAGTTCGCAAACACCGGCACCAGTTCGACGATCGGCGTCGCAGCGTCGACCGTGTGAACGTCGACGTTCATCAACGCACCGACGAGCGGCGCCGGCGTGATGCTGCGCCGGAACCAGCGTTGCATGGGTGACGACAAACCGGTCCCTTTGCTATACGCCCGTTTGTCGACAAGATCGGCGCGGGTCACTATGCCGATCACGTGCTGCCTTTCGTCAGTGACCGGAAGTGCTTTGATATGGCGCTGCTTCAGCAGACTCCATGCGGCCGACGCCCTCGTGTTCGCCGATACGGCGACCAGCGAGCGCGACATGATGTCCGCGCACGTCAGTTCATTGAACGTGCGGGCGTAGGCCTGCAACTGAACGTCGCGCAGCAGGGACTCCAGATCGTCCGTGTCGATATCGAGCAATTCCCCGCGCCGGTTCAGCACCGCCTCGAGATCCGCGCGCGTGAAACCTTCGTTCGCCGCCGCAGAAGACGCGGCCGCGCCTTTGCCCGGACCCTGCGCGACGTGCGGATATCGATGCCCGGTCGCAGCGTGATAGACGATAGCCGCGCAGAGCAGCATCACCGACTGGATCGCAATCGGCTCAGCCACAAATCGATAGCCGAGCGCGTGCACAGCAGGACCGCCCAGAACCGCGGTCAGCGCGACCGCGCCCGACGGAGGGTGAACACACCGCAGCGCGAACATCGCACAGATCGCCAGCGAAACGGCCAAAGCGGCGGCGCCTACCGGATCGGCAATCCAGCCTGCGCAGGCAACGCCGACCGTCGCAGAGACGATATTGCCGCCGATGATGGACCACGGTTGCGCAAGCGGACTGGCGGGAACCGCAAACAGCAGCACGGCCGAAGCGCCCATTGGCGCCACGAGGAGCGGAATGTTCGCTGCCGGCCCGAGAAGGACGTGCATTGTCCCGCCGGTGAACGCAATCCCAAGCAATGCGCCGAGACACGATCTCAGGCGTTCCGGCCACCGGACGGCGATGGGATGGGGAGCGAAGCTGGAAAACCAGCGAACAAGAGCGTAGCGGGACAAGATTCGAATAGGAAAGTAAGGGGGCGGTATCACATGGGACGAGGCCACACCTTACGGCGAAATCCTCGCGAAACGAAAGAACGCGTCGTCATGATTATATTTCATTGTGATATAAAGGTGCGCTCCGGATCGTCAACGCCCAGCAGTACCGGGCTGGCCAGGGGTTAAGCCTGGTACTGTGCATGGTTCAGATTGGTCCTGCTGACGGCATTCGCAGCTTGAATAGATCACATCGTGATATAAAATGAAGGCAGGCCTTCTCGTGACGGACTCTTGAACAGGAGCAGTCCGGATGAAACAACAAGGATGATTTGTCTGGATGGCATGCGCCCATGGGGATGCCGTGCTTCGCTCCGATGCATAAAGCCAGTCATCGTGAAGGCCCCCGGCCGCCATCACAGGATGACGATCACCGGTTCCGCCCGGCGTGTTGCGTCACAGCGCAAAGACGCGTTGCATGAGCCTGCGGGGGCAAGCCCGAATGGCTTTTCGGTGCGATAGCGCAATATAGATCGAAGCAAGGAGCCATCATGCTGATCACATTTCAATCGCCCGCCACGCCCGATGTCGTCATGCTCAGAGATCTCGCGCAATATCTGCTGGGTCTCGTGGGCAAGCGGCTCGATACGCGCGGGGTCATTCTCCACGATGAGTTGCCGCGTGCAATCAGTCGTCTCGAAACGGCGATTTCGGACGATGAAAAAGCGGAGATCGCCCTCGAATCACTGCAGTATTCCCACGAACGCCGTCAGGAATCCGGCAGTGGACTTTCGCAGCGGGCCTGGCCATTCCTCGACATGATGCGTGAAGCCAGCAAACAGAATGCCGACATTATCTGGGGGCTGTAGACGCCGCATAGCAGCGCGAGTTCATGCCGGTTGCGTGCCGCACCGCCCGCTGAAGGACGCCCGGATGAAACGATGGATTGCACCGCGCCTGTTCGCAGCGACTTTCGCCGCGTGCGGCATCTGTGCGCCGGCTTGGGCAGGCGCGCATCCCTGCGCCCAATCACAAGATGCTGGCTCAAGATCGTGCGTCAACCGGAACGTCGGCGAGCCAGTCAGGACTTGGGGGGCTGCGCCAGCCAATGAAGCGGCTGCGCCTTATTTCCCTGATATTCCGATGAGGGTGGTCAGCGCGTACGGCCGTACGACGCTCGATATGCTATCGAGCGGACCCTTTATGCTGGTGAAGTGGCCGAACGGCTGCTGCCCCGACAGTAGACGATGGCACACGGGAGACATGCGTCACAAGCACACTGGCGACGACCAGCACGTGATCTTTCTCTGGCCAGCACTGTAGACGAACCGTCGTCACCGTCGAGGTCCGTGAAGCGTGCGGTTCCACCAGTGCTTGCCGGCGGCATGCCGGAAGATCCGTTCGCGAGGATTGTCTCCCGGAGCCTGTGCAATGACAAAAAGGACCACCAGCACCAGCACTGCGCCCGCAATAACAATCTGCACCAGAAGATCCATTATCATCTTCGCCTCCATCAGGGTTGTGCGTTCAATAAGAGCTCCTGGCCGCCACGATTCAAATTCGCGCAGGACCGTCAGGCGGCCACCTTGAACAGGACGCCGCAAGATACGCGATCAAGCAGCAATGCGTGGTTTTCGCCCGACCACCAGCGCGCAAAGAAACCGTGCGGATGATGTCCAATGACGATCAGGTCGACCTTCAATGCGTCCGCCAGGCGGGAAATCTGGTCAATCGCATTTCCGACCGAATAATGTCCCGTTGCAGTCACACCCCATGCCCGCAGCCAGTCAATTCCCTCACGCAGGGTCTCTCGTGCCGCCTGCTCATCGACTTCGAATTTCATCGACGACATAACGTCGAACCCGTTTGACCAGTAGGTGTAGTCGAAGACCGAGAGCAGATGGGTTTCAGCTTGCAACTGCTGCGCGAGGGCCGCACCGAAACGCAGCGCGAGGCGCCCTTCGGGTGTGGCGTCGTAGCAGAGAAGGATCCGGTTGAACGGGGCCATGGTGAATTCCTTTGCCAACCTTCGCGGCATCGTCCAGTCGAGCGATCGGACTGGCCCTCCACGAAATTGTTCAGGTGAACATCGGTACGGCCTCGATCAGCACGAAACCCAGTAACGCGCCCACTGCTGCACCCAGTAGCTTGGGATGCCAGCGTTGCAACTGCAGCGTGCTGAGCAGCTCGCCAACCAGGATCGTGCCAAGCAGTGCAAACGCAATCAGCAGGTAGCTGATTTCAAAATCGTTATTAATGACCATTGCGCCTTCTCCTTCATGTAGCAGTGAGACTGCGTCGTCAAACCCTCGAGTGAAGTTTTTTTGCCGGCAAACCGTGGCCGCTGTCGCGGGTCCAGGTTTTCTCTGGCACCGGTTGCATTTTCAATGCAACCCGGATTCCGATGCGAACGCCTGATCCAATTATATATCACGCCGTGATATATGGGGTCATCTGCTCTGCCAACAGCGAGGTGATCGAGGTCGCTGCCGGAAACGTACGATGAATGAGGATGAATGAGGATGAATGGGCTCGCTCAACCTCCTCCGCTACTAGCGGGAGCACAGGAGAACGGTCCTCTTGACGAATCTGGCAGATCGGAAGAACATCAAGATGTGAGATATTTCACGACCCAGTAATGACCTCGATCGCGGCTCTGATCTGGAGAGATGAGGCGATCGACGCCCGTAAAGCCGCACTCGCGTGACGTTTTCCACATTGCAATACAGGCCCAACGATTACCGCCGGGCCACCAGGAAATTCTAGGGAGGAAAGTCATGACTGACGTTGACGAAAAACTCAGGCCTCCGCAACCGGTGAAGCACAGCGATAACGAGAAAAGCAAGATGCCGCGACGTGACGAAGCGGAAGCCAGGCGCGTCAGGACGCGTGGCGAAGGTGAGCCGCCTGTGGAGTGATACGTCACGCCTCCTGTCCAGTGCATGGAGCGGTCTGGCCGCCTGGAGCCTCGACGAGAGTATGTGATGCCGGATATCGCGCCGTATCAATCTGGTGCGGTGGTCACGTTGCTGCCCATTTACGCGCCCGGGGACGCTTCCAGTTCTGCAAGACGTTTGCGCAGTAGGCAATCCTCCTGAGCCGTTCAAGGTCACTTTGACGGGTCTTCTCAGGTGGGGAAGCATCATTCCAGCGCGATGTGACGCACGTCGTGGGGAGCGTACGCGGCGAAAAAAAGCCGGCGCGAAGCCGGCTTGAAAGGAACTAGCGTCCGGGTGAGCTAGAACCTGAGAACTCCGCATGGTATGCGGAATAGATTATGAGACGCTTACGCCTGAAACGCCTCGCTCAGATTTGAGCCGCGCTGCGTCGAACGAAGAAATCGCGGGGGAAGAGGCCGGATAGCCTGTCTGACTACCAGTCAAACGGTGATCGTGGGTAAGCGCGCGATTGGCGACCTGCGCTATCGATCGCTAGGCGTATGCACCTTTGGCGGCAGTGATTTCGAGAAGATTCTCATGAATCCACTCGATCGCCCATTTGTTCGAGAACGCTATGGCCTCAGCCTCAGTGGCGAAATCTGGAAGGTTTATGGACGCGAAGATCGCGACCTGTTCGTGGGTGGCGGGGTGGACCTGAGAAATCCGCGCTTGCGCAAAAAAGCGACCGACGGAGAACGTGGGAACGCTGTCGACGCAGAAGCTACTGTTGGGGAGTCGCATCACTGATCTCCATTGAATAAGTAGCCGTAGCCATGGCTCTGCTTCTCTGTCGTCTGCGATATCCGGGAGTGCTCGACTGAGGTCAACAGCAGCAATTACAGACGTTCAGCGGAGACATGCAGTCCACGCTTACGGCCTGGTAAATTTGAAGTCGAGCACTGTTGCTGCGGCATCCGGCTTGCCCCGACGTTGCAGATCCTCTGCAAGCAGTTTCTGAAAGAGTGTTTCTTCCCGTTCGCCGTGCTGTTTGCGAAATTCGCCGCGAACTTCAGCGATAGCTCTGTTCCGCGTGTCCGGATTCAGGGTGCTGCTGATGTACGAACAACGTTGTGCCAGTTCAAGCACGTAAACTGCTCGAGCATTCGCCATGGCGGCGCCATCTGTTTTCCCCGTTGCATCACGTCTGTCAATTTTTTATGTACGCGCACATCCACTGCCGAGCTTGCAATCAGTGGCGCATGATCGCGTGGAACTAATTTATCGGAGGCTGCTGAAGGAAATCTTAAGAATCGTTATCTCGTGACCTGGGACAGCCGTCGATGCGTGTGTATTGCAAAAAAAGCCGGCACGAAGCCGGCTTTGAAAAGGTCTAGCTTCCGAGGGGCAGCTAGAACCTGAGAGAAGGCAAGCCCGTGCCGAACCTTGAACTAGCATACGAAAACCCGGCAGGACCTGAGGCCCGCCCCGCGTCTGAAGCAGTCTTATATGCCTGCGGAGGACCGCCGAACCGCACTCGACGCCAGTTGGACTCCGCACCTTTTGATGGTCGCCCGGTTGTCCTAGGATAGGACATTTAAGGCGTCACCGTTGGCTCGCCGAACGACGACAAGGAGCGACATGCCATGCACGCTGATCCCGTGGAATATAAGGCATCGACGATCATGCCTCTGGCCCCGGTTTCCATCTCAGGCTACGCAGCAGCAGTGATAGTTACGCACCCGAATGGCAAACGTGAAACATTTGGCATCCTTGGTTACTTCGCATCCGAGGGTGCGGCGTGCAGGTTTGCGATTGAATACGCCAAGGCCCATATCGACGGTCGGCGACGTCCGAAGCCGCCGTTTTCCCTTCGATAAGTCCGCGAGAGTCGTTTGCCGTCGAAGTTCGCGGCGCTGCGGCTTGCGCAAAATGCGGAAGAGGGGCTGAAGTATAAAAAAGCCGCAGACATTGCTGCGGCCCAAACACACACGTCGCGCAAGAGGCGCTGACGTGGTTCCATGCTACACATCCCTGGTTGCCTGGCAATCGGGTGTCTCGTCTGAATATTTGCGAGACGCCGCATTGGCGCATCTGCGCTAGCTAGGTTTATTTCAACCGCTGACGCAGCCGTTGCGAAATGGGTACATCGCCGGTCGTTCGGCATCAGGGCTGCGTATCTGGACTTTCACCTGGCCGAGGCCTTCTCCGACATATCGTCCTGCTGTGTCGATGAATCAACGTCCGTGGTGGCGAGGCTATCGTCGCGCGCGTCGATCCATTCAATCGCCCATTGGCGCGCAAGCTCGATCGCCTCGTCTTCGTTATCGAACCAGGCCAGATTGCGCTCGATGTGCATTTCAGTGTCCGCATCATCGTCAGGCGATGCCTGGATGATCCGCGCATGTGCGAAGAACTGTCCAAGCGCAAATTCCGGGGTCGCGTCAATGACCCAACCGCGGTACTCGTACTTCATGATCACCTCCGATACTTAGCCAATCGGGATTCCAACAGACAAAGCATGGATTCATCAGGTTGTATTCGCTAACCCTCCAAGGTTGAATTACCAGCGTCGGGGCCGGCAAGCAGGCAGCACGTCGTCGTCGGCCGCAATACTGTTATAGACCTACGCCAGTGCTTCGGCACGTCGACAATCGTTTGCCAGCCATTCATGATAGGCCGCCTGTTGGACACGTAGGGCGAGACGAACGGCAAGTTACTGCAGATTTTTCGAGAGCTGCCCGCGCAAGGTGTCTGCCATCTTATGCAGGATGTCTGGCAAAAGAACCTGCGCCTCAAGTGGGCCGACCACGGAATACCCTGATCCCGATTCGCCGTCAATGACGATCACGACTGCGCAGCGCGCGCGAGTCATGTCTCGCACGCGGGTGCATGCGGTGTCGAATAGCCCGGCCGACTCTCCAGCCGGTATGACCGTTGGCTCGAAGTCTGATGTCATCGTGTCCTCGCAAAATGTTTGATCAATCCATAGGATGAAGCGCCATCCTCAGAGAAGTGTATCTCGCCAATGCGGGCGAGTAGAGGACGCCGCCGATAAAGCTGGCAGATTTGGCGATGTGGGCAATAGACGTTCTCGCTGATCGAGCGAAGCGGCGCAGTAGGTCGGCAAAGCGAGCTCAGCAAGGCCGAGTTCGGTCAACAAGAGACAATCGCGGAGCGCCGACAAATGACGGGTCATCGGCCCCACAACAGTCACTCGTCATTGATTCATTCTTAGATGGAAGGCTATGTTTCCGGGACGGCGTGGACGCGTGTCATGAACTGAACAAATCATCGACGATCCGTCGTCCCGCGCTATAGCCGCCCATGAGCGCGTCAGTTTTGCTGAAAAATGGCTTGCCTTGAGATTCGCCAAAACGCAACGGGGAGAAAACGGCAAGAGCGCCACCGGCCTTGCAGATTCTCACGACCGCGACATGGCCCCCACTGCGTCCGACCCGCCAGCTTAAGTCAGCCTCGACGGCCACCTCAACATCGAATCCGTGATAGCGATAAGTGCGGTTCATGGACTCACCTGTTCCGCCTGCTGCGAAATCCGCTGGACGTCGTCCGATACCAGAGTGCGGATATACCGGAAGAAAAGCTCTACGATTCCACGAGTAGGGATGCTGGCGGAAAGCGTCGCTATCTTGACCGGGGCGAACCACCTGCACTTCGCGATCTCGTTGCTGGGCTGTACGCTTGCATGGTGCGCAACGTCAGCGAAAAAGACATAGTGCAAGGTGTTGAAACCGGTAAATTGAAAGAGGTATGTCAACTCACCAGCAACAAGCGTTGTTTCTTCCACCAGTTCACGTCGCGCAGCTTCCAGGGGCGTCTCGTCCCGACGGATTCTCCCGCCGGGTAACGCCCATCTTGATCGTTCTCTGGCAACCAGCAGAATCCGGTTTTCCCGCACACACACGACGGTCGCTCTGTCTTTCGTTCTCTCCCTGTACGCTTGATTTCCTGAGAATCAGTCGAAACCGGCGGTGATGTAACGCCGGCAGACCTTTATCGGGCATTGTAAATGCTGTCCAAAATACGGCGCGGCAATCTCACAGGTGCTATCCCGACAGACACCCCGATGCCGAATGCGAGAATCCGTGAAGAATTGTTGTTTTCCCCTCCAACAATCGGGAAGATATCGCGTTAGACTGGCTCACTACGCGATCGGGCATTTTTTTGCTTATGCAACTCTAGCGTGCTGACCACGCGCCGGGGTAGTTGAGTGCCAGCCATGCTTAAGGGGTTCAGGCAACCGGCATCGATTCGCCGCAACGCTCGGCCACGCAAGGGGCGGGGCAGTGGCGAAGTCGCATGAGCAACGGTTGGACGCCAGGAGTCCAAATCATGATAACGACGTTCACGCTGATCGATCTCGCTGGCTCCGTTGCTCTGCTGCTATTGGGCACCCAGATGGTTCAAACCGGCATGCACCGGGCATTCGGTGCCGGACTTCGATCACTCCTCGGCAGGTCGCTGCGCGGTGGCTTCCGCGCTTTCCTGGCCGGGACGGGTGCGACCGCGGTATTGCAAAGCAGCACGACAACCGGACTCATGATTGAGGGCCTCGCTGCTGAGGGGAGCGTCGGACTTGTGCCAGCGCTTGCGGTAATGCTTGGCGCAAACGTCGGCGTGACATTGATCGTGCAGGTACTGTCGTTCGACCTCGCGGCAGCCGTTTCGCCGGCCCTGATCCTGGTCGGCGCGCTGATGTTCCGCAAGGTATCGAACACACGTGCACACGACCTGGGACGCATGTTCATTGGTCTGGGCTTGATGCTGCTCGCGCTGCACCATCTGCTTGAACTGATGACCGACTACGAGGATGCCCCCAGCCTGCGCATGCTGCTGGGCGCTGCTTCCACCGTACCGGTCGTCGATGTTCTGCTCGCTGCGGGCTTGACCTGGGCCGCGGATTCGAACGTCGCGGCTGTTCTGCTCATCACCTCGCTTTGTGCGCGGAACGTGGTTCCTCCCAATACGGCTTTTGCACTGGTGATGGGCGCGAACCTCGGCACCGCCATCAACCCCGTGCTGGCGGGCACAGGACCATACGATCCCACATCGAAGCGGCTACCGGTCGGAAACCTGCTCACGCGATTGATCGGCGTTGTGGCGGCCCTCGCGGCGCTCGGACCAATCGGCCGCTTCATGGTTACCATGGAACCGGACAACGCACGCGTGGTTGCGGATTTTCACACGCTGTTCAATCTGGTTCTCGCCGGTGTATTCCTGCCAATACTTCCCCTCTATGCGAGCCTCTTAACCCGGTTACTGCCTTCACTCGTGGCGGTCGCTGCTCCGCAGCCGCCGCCTGGCACCGATCCTACCGCGAGGCAGATTCCGAAGGGGGCGGCCGAAACCGCAGCACCCAACGCGCTTCGACTCGCCGATCGTTTTGGCGAGATCCTGTCAGGCACACGTGCGGCACCGACAGATCGCGAGCGGCAGCTCATCGTGGAGATCCGCCAGCGTGGCGATATTCTGGATAGCCTGAACAGCGCGACAAGGAATTACCTGACACCGCCTGATCCGGAGCAACTCGCGGTGAGCGCCCATCCGCGCCTCGATGAAAAAGTACATGTGGCCAATCGCGAGGGGAGCCGTGGAATTGGCGTGAGAGAGGGCAGTGGCCACTCGCTCGAACACGTCGGGCCTGATGGCAACGCGACGACGTTTTACCCTGCAAGCTCACTCTGGCTTACCTTGCAGGATCTCCAGGTCGTTCAGCAACTGGAACCCGCAGAGGGAGAAACGCAATCCACCCTTACTACCTGTGTCCGTGGGACGGCTTCCTTCGATGACGTTCGCCTGTCAATTATTGGGGAACCGGTGAACAGCACGCGCGTGGTCCAGATCTGCTTTGCGGCCAGGGAAATCCGATCGGCAGACCGGCATGGCCTTCGGGAATGGCAAGACGCACTCGGTACAACTTTCTCGGACGTCCCACTGGGCACTGCAAGGCTCGGCTATAACCGCCCGGACAGGGAGATGCAGGAACCCGATCAGTGGTGGGCGTCTTGTCACGTGCCGGAAAGCAGCATGAAGGCGCTCATCGAGGGCGTTGAGGCCGGCCGGCTTGCTGCGGTCAAGGTCGGCCTGTGTCTAAGGAACGTTTATACGTTGGGGCAGGTGTTTGCTGACTTCCCTGGGCAAGCGGTTCTGTTCCTCCGGCCGGGCAAGGAAGGCAGCGCCGCGGAATCGCCGGAAATCGCGAGCGGATACGTTGTTCATCTCGCACTCGATTTCGGAAAAGTCAACTTCGGCCCGCTCGACCACAGCGAGAGATCACACGAGGGGCAACAGCAAACAAACGTAGGCGAGGCGAATTCGATTAATGCACTGGTGGATAAGCTCGGCAAGCTTGTCGCCAGTTTGAAATGGCTTGCAGCACTTGTCGCGGTCCTCGTTGTCGTTTTTGCATTCAAGAATCGATGATTGAACGGTGGCTTGTCCGCGCCGAGTGAATTTTGAGCCACCGCGCCGACCGAGCTTTGAGCCGGGGTGGAGACCGGTCTGAAGAAGGACCGGTTGTGGATAAGTGTATGGGTTTCGGAAGTGC
>NZ_CAJNBO010000034.1:0-67458 GCF_905221015.1 Paraburkholderia nemoris
AGGGCTGTGTCAGGCGTATCCATTTGCGTGCTCCTTCGGAGAAAACGAGTGTGCAACTCCCGTTTTACTCCAGTCGGGCTTTCTGTCGCTGCCCTCCCACATAGCATCTAGGATTCAGAAGCAGGTAGCGCCGACGAGCATGCCACACCGATGGTGATGGCGATGACCAGCGCGACTGCGTATGCGGCATTCAGATCGAAAACGGCAACGCGCGCGCCCTTGTCGAGCATGTAGCGCGGTTGCGAAGCCGAGTCAGGAAGCGCCTCCGGTAATAACGATGACCTTGTCCTGAATACGCATATAAGTACCCTCTTGGGTATATCTGTTAAAAGGCACTGACGCCAGTCAGCCTGCGACCGATAATGAGTTGTTGCATCTGGGTCGTCCACTCGCGCCCAGGGCATGCGGTCGGCCAGCACAGCCAACGGGTGGCGTAGGTCGGTCATGGCGTCCAGGCGGCTGCAAAAGAAAGCGGGCGTGCTCGTTGGCAAGGTTCTCAACACCCAGAAAGCCACTCAGATCGATATTGTTTCCGGGCGCTCTGAAAATACGCTCCTCCGGCAACCCCTTGTCACGCTTACCCTCGACCAATTCTGAAGGACCACATCAATACATCGTATGCTTGTTCTGCTCGATCGCCTTGTGCGTGACTTTGCCGCGCATCACGCGATACACCCAGCCGGTATAGAGCAGCACGATCGGCAGGAATACGATGAGCGCACCGAGCATGATTCCGAGTGTCAGACGGCTCGACTTCGAATCCCACACCGTGAGGCTGCTCTTCGGATCGAACGACGACGGCATGATAAACGGGAACATCGAGAAGCCCGCGGTCAGGATCACGCCTGCGATCATGGGCCCGGTCGAGATGAACGCGGTCTTCTCGGGGCGCGAGCCGGCGAGGACGAGCGCGAACAGGCCGCCCACGATGCCGACGACCGGCGCCGCGATCATCCACGGATAGTGCGAGTAGTTCGCGAGCCACATGCCAGCACCAGCTTCGGCGGTCTTGAACAGCGGGTTCGCGACCGCGCCGGATTCGTGATCTGATAGCCGCCGATGAGCGTCGCCACCAGCACGCCGGCGATCACGAAGAACACGACTGCGGGGAGCTAAGCGCTGCGCAGTGCGATCGACGCACACCGCGCGATCACGCCATCGGTCTTCATTTTTACGAACGCCGCTCCGTGCGCGGCCAGCATCGCGACGCACACGAGCCCGCACAGCACCGCGAACGGATTGAGCAGCGAGAAGAAGCTGCCGTGATACGTCACCCGCAAGTCGTTATCGAACGAGAACGGCACGCCTTCGAGCAGATTGCCGAACACGAGCGCGGGCACGAAGCCACCGACGAAGACCGCCCAGTCCCATGCGCTGCGCCAGCGCGGATCGGCGCGCTTGCTGCGATAGGCGAAGCCGACTGGCCGGAGGAACGGCGAAAACAGCACGAGCAGCATCGCGAAGTAAAAGCCCGAGAACGACGCCGCGTAGACGAGCGGCCAGGCGGCGAACATCGCGCCGCCGGCGGTGACGAGCCACACCTGGTTGCCTTCCCAGGTGGCGCCGACCGTATTCACGACGATGCGGCGCTCCTCGTCGGTCTTGCCGATGAAGGGCAGCAATATCGCGGCGCCCATGTCGAAACCGTGGGTGAGCGCGAAGCCGATCAGCAGCACGCCGATCAGCACCCACCAGATCAGCTTGAGGGTTGCGTAATCCATAATGATTCTTTCCCTTGGTTAGAGTCGCGGGTTCGCGTGTCTGAGCATGTCTCGTCAGGTAGTCTTGCGGCCCGAGAGGGCGGCGCGATCCCGCTCGCCGAGTTCGTGGTGATAGCGCCCCGTATGCAGCGACGACGGGCCGAGGCGCGCGTACTTGAACATCAGCGTGATCTCCACGATGAAGAGCGCCTTATAGAACACCACGAAGCCGGCGACGCTCAGATACAAGTCTCCGGCGGAAAGGCGGGTCGGCAGGATACCGGCGATCGCCCACGGCTGGCGGCCGAGCTCAGCCACGACCCAGCCGAATTCGGCGACGATCCACGGGAGCGGAATTGCCCACACGGCCCAGCGCAGGAACCAGAGCTTGTTTTCCTGCAGGAGCGTGCGCCGAGCGCAGAACCGGAACGCCGCGACGAACGCCGCGAGGAACAGGATTCCCAAGGCGACCATGATGCGGAACGAGAAGAATACCGGCGCGACAGGCGCAATCTTCTTCTTCGCCGCCGCTTGGATCTGATCCGGGGTCGCGTCGGTCACTTTCGCCGTGAATTGCTTGAGCATCAGGCCGAAGCCGAGGTCGTCCTTGTACTTGGCGAAAGTCGCGCGCGTGGCGTCGGTCGTGTCGCCTTCCTGGATCTTCTGCACTTCACCGGTGTTGTAGCCGGATTCGTCGCCGAGCACGATCACGGACCGCGTCGATGCCAGGCCGAAGCCCGCGGCGATCGCGAACGAGCGCAGCGCGAACTGGGTGTCGCGCTTCTTGAGCAAATACCACGACGAGATGCCGAGCACGAACATCGACGCCGTCACATAGCCCGCCGACACCGTGTGCACGAACTTCATCTGCGCGACCGGATTGAACACGACCTGGAAGAAGCTCGTGAGCTCCATGCGCATCGCTTCGTAGTTGAGCTCGGTGCCGACCGGATTGTTCATCCAGCCGTTGGCGACGAGAATCCACAGCGCCGACAGATTGGAGCCGAGCGCCACGAGAAACGTGACGATCAAGTGCTGGACCCTCGACAGCCGGTTCCACCCGAAGAAGAACAGGCCGAAGATGGTTGACTCGAGGAAGAAGGCCATCAGCCCTTCGACGGCGAGCGGCACGCCGAAGATATCGCCGACGTAGTGCGAGTAGTACGACCAGTTAGTGCCGAACTGGAATTCGAGCGTGAGGCCGGTGGCCACGCCCATCGCGAAGTTGATCCCGAAGAGCTTGCCCCAGAACTGGGTCATGTCTTTGTAGACCTGCTTGCCAGTCATCACGTAGACCGCTTCCATGATGACGAGAAGCCACGAAAGGCCGAGCGTCAGCGGTAGAAACAGAAAGTGATTTAGCGCCGTGACGGCGAACTGCAGTCGCGACAGGTCGACGACTTCACATGCTGAGCATGTTGATCTCCTTGGGACGGGTGGGGCCCCGGCACGGCGAGCAGCGCCTGTGCAACTGCGGCTGGAGACATCGACATGTGCTCTGCCTGCGGGTGGTTGAAGAAAGCGTATTTGAGCGCCATCAGGAGCACCAGCTTGATCGCGAGCACGACGGTGATGTCGCGCGCGAGCGTCGGGCCATGCACCCAAGCGGCAATGCGCACCTTGATGCCGCGTCCGGGGCGTGGGCGGACGCGCTTTTTGCGGCGCATTTTTATTGATGAGTGTGGTGGTCATGATTGTTTAGGGACGGTATTGTCGTTAGCACTCCACCCGCATGGCTTCCTGCTCAGCGCACGGGGTTCACTTCACTGAAGAGCCGCTGATTCAGGAACGGCACGTTGGCGCCGACGCGCGCCAACAGCACGATAAACTAGTACAACATCCCGCAATTACTTTTAATAATTAATTGCATGGTTTATCCTGGCGGTATGAGTCGAGGACGCCACGCAACGCCAGTGAAGCTGGCCAGGAAGGAAAGACAGGAGCTGCAGTCGCTGATCCGACGCACGACGGCCGCACAGCGCGATGTGACACGGGCGCGCATCGCGTTAATGGCTCACGAGGGCTACACGAGTGCGGTGATCTCACAGGAACTGGGCGTGTCCGTGCAGACCGTCAGCCAGTGGCGCCAGCGCATTGCGCGGCAAGGCGCGCAGGGGATTCGGGAGGGAGAGCGCAGTGGTCGTCCGTCGCGTATCACGCAGGAGACGCGGCTGCAGCTGATCGCACTGGCGTGTGAAGTGCAGGAAGCGCAAGGTCGGGCCACGCCGACGCTCGATGAGATTGTGACGCGTGCAGTCGAGCGAGGGATCGTCGAACAGATCAGTCGCAGCCATGTGTAGCGCATCCTGCAGGCTGGCGACGTTCGCCCGCATCGGGTGCAACAGTGGCTGCATAGTCCGGATCTGGCCTTTCGCGAGAAGGTCAACGTGATCTGCAAGCTGTACCGCAAGGCGCCGAAGAATGCGGTGGTATTGAGTATTGACGAGAAGGCCGGCATCCAGGCCATCGAGCGCAAGCATCCAGGGCGCGCCCCGGCAGCCGGACGGTTGTGCCGCCGGGAATTTGAATATATCCGTCACGGTACCCAGTCGCTGATTGCCGCGCTGGATGTTCATACCGGACGGCTACTGGGAAGCTGCCGCGACCGGCGTACCCAGGACGACCTGGTGACTTTCATGGACAGTGTGGCAACCGCGTATCCGGGCAAGCAAGTGCATGTGATCAGGGATAATCTGAACACGCATCGCGCCTAGGCCGTGTGGCAGGCATTCAATGCGCGGCACGATGGACGGTTTCATTTCCATTTCACCCCTTTGCACGCGAGCTGGGTGAACCAGATCGAACTGTGGTTTGGGCTCTATACGCGCCGTGTGCTGCGTCACGCCAGCCACACCAGCACGGCGCATCTTCGCGAGCGTACAGAGCAGTTCATCCGCGATCGCAACCAGACGGCACGTCCCTTCAGATGGACTTTCCGGGGCTACCCGTTACAAACTGGCGCGTCCTGAACCGGAGCTGTCATGCCTGCCTTACCCGCGAACATCATGCAAGCGAACTGCAGCGTTAGCTGCGCGAATTGTTGGGCCACGACCAGGTCGTCACGCAGGCTTACGGGCGTCATCTGCTGATCAAGCGTCTGGACAATCAGGAGCCGACCGTTGTGGCACGCCTGAGTGAACTCAGCCGCAATCTTTATGGTGCGGCCTTTCGAAGCCATAGCGGGCGATGGGAACCCCTACCTGGCTCAGGTTCGCTCGCCGAAATGGCCCAACTGGTTGTCACGCTCCTGCAGCCTTATTTGCAGCCAGACAATTACTAAACCTATTTGAGGGATGTTGTACTAGCCTGCTGCCGACATTACAGCGGCAGTGTGTGCGAGATAGCCTGCAGGCAGGCCGTCATCAGCGGACCCGGAACGATGCCGAGCACCAGCACGGCCACGCCGTTCAGCGCAAGCAGCGTGCGGTTGCAGGCGCCGGCCGAGATCGGCGTCGTGTCCTGCGGCGCGTCGAAGTACATCAACTTGACGATGCGCAGGTAGTAGAACGCGCCGACCAGCGACGTCATCACGGCCAGCACCGCGAGCCACGTCAGACCTGCGTTTACCGTCGCTTCGAGCACGGCGAGCTTCGCGTAGAAGCCGACCGTCGGCGGAATGCCCGCGAGCGAGAACATCATCGCCATCATCACGAACGCGAAGACCGGGCTGCGCTGGTTGAGACCCTTGAAGTCGTCGAGCGTTTCGGCTTCGAAATCGCGGCGTGCGAGCAGCATGATCACGCCGAATGTACCTGTCGTCGTAACCAGATACACGATGCTGTAGAACATCGCCGAACCGTACGCGCTGGCCGCGCCACCGGCCTTGCCGTCGACAACGCCCGCCAGCAGACCGAGCAGCACGAAGCCCATGTTCGAAATCGCCGAGTAAGCCAGCATCCGCTTGATGTTGCGCTGGACGATACCCGTGATGTTGCCGACGATCATCGATAGCGCCGCGAGAAGCACGAGCATCTCCTGCCAGTCAACGGCGAGCGGCAGCAGCCCCATCACGAGGAAGCGCAGGCCCCACGCGAACGCCGCGACCTTCGGACCGCCGCCGACGAAGAGCGTCATCGCGGTCGGCGCACCCTGATAGACGTCCGGCACCCACATATGGAACGGCGCCGCGCCCATCTTGAATGCAACGCCTGCGACGATGAAAACCACGCCAAACAGCAGCACGGCATCGTTGATGCGGCCCGAAGCAACCGCCTTCAGTACCTCGTTGAGTTCGAGCGAGCCCGTCGCGCCGTAGAGCATCGAGATACCGTACAGCAGGAAACCCGTAGCCAGTGCGCCAAGCACGTAGTACTTCATCGCCGCTTCGCTCGATTGCGCGACGTCGCGCCGCACCGCGACCATTGCGTACAGCGACAGCGACATCAACTCGAGTCCGAGGTACAGCATCAGGAAGTGGTTGCCCGAGATCATGATCAGCTGGCCGAGCAGCGAGAACATGCCGAGCAGGAACACGTGATCGCGAAACAGGTCGCGATCTTCGAGATATCTACGCGAATACACGAGCGAGGCAGCGAAGCCAAGCGACACGACCGCTTTCATCACGCTGGCGAATGAATCGATCACGATCATCCGCGAGAAGAAATAGTACTGGTGCGAATCGAATGACTGGATCGCGAACCACACGCCCGCCGCGGTCGACGACAGGAGCGCGATGAGGTAAGCAAGACGCCGGTTCGTTGCTTCGGAGCAGAAGTCTCCCACCCGGGAGGCGATCGCGATCGCGAGCACTACCAGCGCGTCGGGCAACAGCACATGTGCGTCTTGCATGATCTTTATGGCCCTTATGAAATCAGGTGAGTTAAGCGGCCTGCGAATTGATCGAGGAGAAGTCGGCCGATCGAGATTGACACATATCGGTGCACACAACCTCAACCTAGAACGATCCCGCGACCGACCCGATTGCGATCACTATAACGAGCGCAAGGAGCGCGCCAACAATACCCACCATCACAATGTCGCGATAGCTTTCGCGATGTGTCGAGCCACACACCGCGAACAGCGTGACGACCGCGCCGTTGTGCGGCAGGCTGTCCAGCGTACCGGAAGAAATCACCGCCACACGATGCAGCAACGCCGGATCAATGTGATGCTGGGCAGCCAGTTGCAGGTACGTGCTGCCGAGCGCATCGAGCGCGATCGTCATACCGCCGGACGCCGAACCTGTCAGTGCAGCCAACAGGTTAGTCGCTACCGCTAGCGACACCAGCGGGCCGCTGCCGATGCCAAGTACCCATTCGCGGACGAGCGCGAACGCAGGCAGCGCAGTGAGCCTCGCCTGTTTCAGCAATACGAGTGTAACGATGGCCACCCCGAGTGCAACGCAAACGCCCCACACCCCACCGACAGCTCCGAGCGACGTCGCTCCCCAACGGACTTCAGCCAGATAAGACGCGTCGAGCCGCGGCAATACGACGACGTTCATGATGAAATTCACGCCCACGACGATCACCAGCGGAGCAATGGCGATACCGAACGACGGTATGATCGGGGAGACGTGGCCATGGTCGATCTCCACCGGATCAAAGCTCTGCGAGACAGTCGCACGCTCACCCACGAGGCCAGCGTCGTGCGCAGCCCCAATTTCCGGCATGGGGTGTTCAGCCGCCTGGGTTGTAAAGCCTTCGCCGAGAGCGCGTGCCCGAGCTTCCTGTCTGTCCAGCCACCAGAGTCCGAATCCGGCCATCACGAGGCTTGCGATCACCCCGAGCCCGGGTGCGGCGAACGGCGTCGTGCCCAAGAACGGTATCGGAATCGCATTCTGGATCGCCGGTGTACCCGGCAACGCCGACATCGTGAAGGTCGACGTACCGAGCGCTATGGCTGGAGGCATCAACCGGCGCGGAATGTTTGCTTCCTGAAACAGCGCCTGCGCCATCGGCGCCAGTACATAAAAGGCAACAAATAGACTGACGCCACCGTAGGTAACGAGCGCACCGCCGATCACTACTGCCAGCATCGCGCGGCGTGCGCCTAGCCGCTGCGTCATAAAACTCGCGATGGCCTGGACTGAACCGCTATCCTCCATCAGCTTGCCGAATAGTGCGCCAAGCAGGAACAGCGGAAAGAACTGCCCGACAGAACGCGCCGCGCTAGCCATGAAGGTCTGCGTCCAATGCGCGAGGACCGGCTCGCCGGAGATGCCCGCCGCCAGCATCGCGCCAAGCGGCGCGAGCAGCAACACGCTCCAGCCGCGATACGCAAGCCAGATCGGCAGGCCGAGACTGACAAGCATGCCGGTCAGTCCGAGGCCGAGCGCGAGAGGAGTGAGTGCCACTGCGCCCATAGTCGTACTCCAGCGAGGGCTCTGTCACGTTGAATGGTGGGAGGCATGCTAGCACCGAGGGCGAACCCATTACCATCCAGGTCAGCCCCCCTCTACGTACCCCGATCGACGGCCGTTGGTCGGCAGCCGCCACGTTTCGCTGCACGGCGTCACAAACAGTTCATCGAGATTCAAAGCGGTGCCACGCACGCGAGGGGACCAACCGCAAATCCGACCGTTTCATACCTGCTCAAGAACCGTATCGAGTAGGGAGTCAAGATCAAAAGTCGATCGATTGCCAAGATCTGCCGCATGATCCCTTAGGAAGAGATCCATACATTTGCGCCCTTCTTCTCGCAACATGCCGAGAAACTCCCACTCTGCGTTGAGCTTGGATGACACGCCGAGTTCGACCATGCGTGGGCTTGCGATTCGGTGAACGCGCGCGTCAGCCCATTGTTCCGCCCACGCTGCGTGCCCCGGACCTTCGTCGACAAACAAACGCTGGAACATGGCAATGCCACGCAACTCCTTCTTGAGGCTTGAATTGAATGAAATCTCGTTCAGCCGATTAAGAATCTCCGACGCCGTTTTGGGCACGCCGGGCCGCTCAATCGGATTGATCTGGACAAGCAGAATATCGCGCGCCTTGCTTTCGCGAATAATCGGCGTTAGCAACGGATTGCCGGAAAAGCCGCCATCCCAGTAGGGGTCGCCGTCTATCTCGACTGCCTGATGTACCAATGGCAGGCATGCCGAAGCGAGAACTGCCTCGACGCTTATATTCGCATTACGGAAAACGCGCGGCAGACCCGTGCGGACATTGGTGGCGGTGACGAACAGCTTGATCGGCGATTGCTTCAACCTTTCGAAATCGATGCTCTCCTCCAGAATGGTCCGCAGCGGATCGAAGTTCGTCGGGTTGGTTTGATAAGGGGAAAACAGGCGACTGACGAGATCGAAGAAGATATAGCCAGGAGAATTATCGAGCGACCAGTTGCCCATCATCACGTCAACGGGCGTCCGCTGGAATGGGCTGTACCGCGCCGCATCGCTCACCCGTCGCCAGAACTGCTCAAGGGCCGCCTTTGCACCTTCTGTCCCGTCCAGCGTATATCCATGCACCAGCACAACAGCGTTCATCGCTCCGGCAGAGGTACCAGTGATGCTTTCAATCTTCAGCCAGGGTATTTCGAGCACCCGCTCAAGCACGCCCCACGTAAAGGCACCGTGAGCACCGCCACCCTGCAAGGCAAGATCGATCGACAGAGGATCGTGATTCTCGACAGAGGCCTTAGGGTCGTCGTGATGTTGCGTGACCATTGTCTTCACCTTATTGGTCTTGATCCGAACATTGCGGAAGCTGAGCCACCAGTTGCCTGTCAACTACAGGTGCCGCACGTGCGCTTGCCGGACGGCTCGGTACGCCACGACAGATTGACAATGCGTGCCCCCGCGGCAAACGGCATCTGCTGCGCCAGCATCAGCACCAGCGCTTCGAACAGCAACGTGAAGCCGTCGAGTTGGCCGACTGCCATCTGTTCGTGGTATGTGGAACTCGCGCTCGCGTCGTTGAACCTGTCGGGCGTGACCACGGTGGCAATTGACGAAACCTCTCACATGATGATAGTGCACGAGCGCGGCCATTGACACCCATCCTCAATGCCGGTCGAACCCGGCAAGAGCGCATTGCCCGATCCTGTACCGTCGTGAACTCACCATCGACGGTCTCCTTGAGCATCACGTCCTTGCTGACGTCGGGCCCCGAAATGCCCAGCGCCCTCACTCGCGAGCACATGGTCAGGATCAAAATTTTAATCAGGTGCGTACGGCGATCGGTCCGGCGCCCAGAACATGGCGCGGTCGCGGCGTGAAGCGGCTGCGAAGCGACTGTTGGACCAAAGTCCAATTGTTTTAACGGGCCGCAAACTCCACTATTTACATGGACCGGGAAGAATTCGAGGCGGGAATGTCTTTCATATCGTCATGTCATTTTGCCTCTTTCGAATTCCGAGTGGGTGGCGTGAGGCGTCAAGGGCGGGCGCGGGCCCGGCGAAACGGACCCTTGACGTGTGCGGGGTAGATAAACTGCAAGACAAAGCGAACAATGGCTCAAATGTGCCGCAAAGCCCTTAATCGTCTTCGCGTCGCGCCCGGGCGTGACGAACACGACCCGCCGCGCCTGCATGTCGGCGACCAGCGTCAGATACTCGTGACTGCGCCGGTACGATCCCTGGCGCCGGCTGAGACCTTCAAGAGTTGATGTGCAGACAACGGACGGGCATCGTGATCGACAACGCGCTTCGCAAGACGACCGACGGAATCTCCACCTTCCTGAAAATGGAATCGGCGGGCGGATTGCTGCTCATGGCCGCAGCAGTACTCGCGCTGATCTTCAGCAATTCACCGCTCCGACACGCTTACGACGATCTGCTGAAGATCCCCGTGGAGGTGCGCTTTGGATCGTTAATCGTTGCGAAGCCGCTTCTACTGTGGATCAACGACGGTTTGATGGCTATTTTTTTCCTCCTGGTCGGACTGGAGGTCAAGCGTGAGGTTCTTGAAGGTGAACTATCGACTCCCGCACAGATCGTGCTGCCTGTCGTCGCCGGCGTGGGCGGAATGGTAGTGCCCGCACTCATCTATTTCCTTATCAACCGTGGAAATGGCGCGGCCCTGAATGGCTGGGCCATTCCCACGGCCACTGACATTGCATTTGCACTCGGCATTCTTTCGCTGCTCGGCGACCGCGTGCCGGTGTCGCTGAAAATATTTCTGACTGCAGTGGCGATTGCTGACGACCTGGGCGCAATCGTCATCATCGCGCTGTTTTATACCGCCGACCTTTCGATCACAATGCTTCTTTTCGCGCTCGGGGCGGTTGCGGTGCTGATTGCCTTGAACCTTCTGAAAATCACGCGCATCGCACCTTACGTTATTGTCGGCGTGATCCTGTGGGTATTCGTTCTGAAGTCCGGCGTTCACGCAACGCTCGCAGGCGTTGCGATCGCTTTCGCGGTGCCGTTGAAGACGACGGACGCGCAAGGCCACGCTCCGCTGCACCAGCTTGAACATAGCCTCCACCCCTGGGTGGCCTTCGCCGTATTGCCGATCTTTGCTTTTGCCAACGCCGGCGTCTCGTTCGCTGGCGTGACGCTCACAGCGCTGGCAGAGCCGCTACCGCTCGGCATCGCCGTAGGTCTTTTCGTCGGGAAGCTCGTCGGCGTCTGCGGGGCGAGCGCCGTGCTGGTTCGGCTCGGTCTGGCCAGGCTTCCTGAGGGCTCCAACTGGCGTCAACTGGTTGGCGTCGCCGCATTGTGTGGTGTCGGCTTCACCATGAGTCTGTTCATCGGCTCCCTCGCTTTCGAAGGCCCCGAATATTTCACGCCCCTCCGGTTGGGCGTGATCGCGGGCTCAACGCTATCGGGCGTTACCGGTTATCTGTTTCTCAGGTTTGCGTCGGCTCATTCCAGGACTGCCCCGTCGGGCGTGGCTAACTAATCGACTTCTGAGGCGGAGAAGGGCATCGTGAACCTCGACACGCTGGAAACGCTGATGGCTGCTTCCCTGATTCTTCTGCTCGGGCGGCAGATCCTTGCCCGGGTACGCGTACTGCGAACTTACACCATCCCCGAACCGGTGGTCGGCGGCCTGCTTGTCGCGCTGCTGGTTTTTGCGATAAGCAGTACCTTAAAAATCGACGTGCGTTTCGATACAGCGCTTCAAGCGCCGCTTATGCTCTCTTTCTTTGCCACCATCGGCACCCTTGGCCGCACGATTGTCTCAGCGGGTGCTGCGAACTATAAGGGCGGCAGTGCTGCGGCTGCGGGAGCAACATACCGCTCGCAGAACGGCAAGTGGCTTATTAACGGTGCCGTGTCTGTCGCGTTGAGTGGCGATGGAGGCGTGCGCGCTCAGGTCGGTTATGAGTTCTAGTAACTGGTCGCGACAGATAATCTATGCACTTATGGTCTGTCGGAAGTTGATATTTCACGCAACTGGCTGCAGGTTTTTTCGACACCTGAAATTGGCTGGCAGCCTTTGTGGACCTGGCTCTTGCCTCCATGATCAAATTCGCTCGACTCCCGATCCTTTGGGAGTCGAGATGGCGAAAAACCAACTGCGGCATGGGATTCCAGTGGAACTAACCGATGCGCTGTTCGACTAATTTGTCTTGCCTCTTCTTACACGTGGGCGTCGTGGACCGGTGCCCAGATTGCCCTTGTGCAAGATCTTCAACTACATCTGAAGGTGCTCTATCTGGGCTGCCAATGGAAAGCGCTGCCGATCGACAAGGACCCGGCTGGTCTGCCTGAAATCCACCCCGCCATTCTCTACCGCATCTTCCGGCGCTGGACGGCCGATGGCTGTCTGGACGCCATACTGCCCGGTTCGGTATGCCAACTTCACGAAGATCAACTTCTCGATACGTCTGTCGTTCACCGCGACGGCACGACAACCGCAGCGAAAAAAGGTGGCGACAACCTCGGCTTCCGCGGCCACAAACACATCAAGGGCGACAAGGCTGTGGTTTTCTGCGATCGCAACTGCAACGTGATCGCGCCGTTCGTTTCGGCACCCGGCAACCGCAATGAGTCACCGCTGCTACGCGAGGCGTTGCCCCGGCTCACGCAGACCGCCCGCGCGATTGGCCTGGTGGGCGGCGCCATCGTCAGCCTGGATGGCGTCTACGACTGCCGGGCCAACCGCAAGGCCATCTTCAATCGGGGCATGACGCCCAACATTAACCCCAACCCGCGTGGCCGGAAGACCCCGAAGCGAGGTCGCAAGCCGCTGTTCGATCCAGTCATTTTCGACGAACGCTTCAGCACCATCGAGCGCGTCTTCGCTTGGGAAGACAAGTTCCGGCGCCTGCTGCTCAGGTTCGAGCGCATCAGTCTGGTGCACTACGCATTCAAGATGCTCGCCTACACGATGATCAACCTGCGGCACTACTGCCGCCACTGACGATATCGTCGATGATCAGGTCTTCCCCCGGCGCTGCGCGCCGCGATTGCGCTCGTCCGCACCATGCCGAATTAATTCGGCTACCATCATAAATGATCACGAGTCTCTCCATTTCCGGCCTCGTTCACCCAGTGGCTCCGCCCATCGACTGCACTATTGCCGGACACAATCGAAACCTGCAACCAGTTGCTAGATAGTCAAGACGGCGCCGGATCGTAAGCATTTGAGCCGGCGTGTACCGCTTGTTCGGTACCTTCAACATTCTTATGTTTCCTTTTCAGTCGAGGTTTACCTCGACCTCCTGGAACACCATTTTTTCGGCAGGAGCCTCATGCATCGGGCCGTGCATCAGTTGAGACGGTGAGCCCAACTTCGTAGGCGAAGCGAAACAGATCGGCGTCGCGCTGGATACCGAGCTTGCGCATTGCACTCATCTTCTGTGCGCTAACGGTCTTCTTACTGCGGTGCAATTGTCCGGCTATCTCGTTGATTGACTGCCCCGACGCATACAGACGAACCACTTCTGCTTCACGCTTGGACAACTCCTGCACGCGTTTGCTGTCTGCTCGGCCGATCTGGAGAAGGTCGTGCTGCGTCATTGTGCCTGAGGAAAAGTAAGCTGCCCCCGAATGGACGGTGTGAATGGCAAAAATCAGATGCTTCATGTCATCGACTTTGCTAAGTACCGACTTAACTCCGAGTTTAGCGATCTCGTGCACCACGGCCGGATTGTCAATCGTTGTGAAGACGATGATCTCCAACTCGGGATATCGGCGCCGCAGAAACGACAGGAGCGCCAATCCGTCGCCGTATTCGCCACCTGGCATCGCATAGTCGGTAATGAGGACATCACATGGCACTTGCGATAGAAGCTCGGCGAGCTCGGTTGAATTGCGTGCGGTGCCCACTACATCCACAGTAGAGATTCCTGCTAGTGTGTGCCTGATTCCGGCGATCACCGCAGGGTGATCGTCTGCTAGTATTAGTCTGATTTTCATGTCGGCTACGGATTTGAGTCCTTGGGTGCCAGGCCGCAGTCTGGTAGCGGTGCAACAGAGAGAAATGTATGACAATTCCGGATAACCGATAATCAGATCAGTCCTAATATAAGAAAACAATACTAGGATAGGTCTGAATATGTGCGTCAGGTAACCTTTTTGGGTCTGATCTTTTCCCCCGCTGCCGCAATTCACCTGATAATTTGGCACTCGATCTGGGCGCTTGCAGGCAACCTCGCTGACCGGTGGTTCGTCGGCCAACGAGTGATTCACTCAATGGAATGCTGCGATGCGTCATGTCGTGCCACTTTCCACCGTGGTGGGCCATTTTTCGACCGGTCGCCAAATTTTCGGCGCAGGTGCCGATAGAGCTGATTTCAATAGTTCGCCTCGACGGAACGTCGCCGATCTGCGGGCGGGCCGGTTGGTCGCAGTGATAGTAGTGCCGGGGAAAAGAGGCAACGATGTTGTCGACCCGACACGCGTTGCCCTGAACTGCGATACGGACACGTCAAGTAGGCCTTCATTGGATGTGCAACCGATAATGTTGGTCCGGGGTCCAAACTTTGGGCGAGCAGAATGGGTTAGTTGACGAATCGAGGCTTGGAGCGACCGCAACGCCGGCACTGCGCGAACCTCATCTCAATAAGTGAAGCGTGCCGTAAAACGTAAGAATGACGCTAGCTCCAGGGGCTCGCAGCAAGTCACCGGAAGCTGGGTTCCATGGAGGTATGCGCAGGAGGAAAGGTCACGCCAATCGCCCCTCTCCGTAGATTGATGGTTTCAAATTTTGCGATTCCCCACATGACGCAAGAAAGTGTACCGGGCCCACCCGCCCAATCCAACAAGAGTGTTTCTGTGATCGGGCAGGAATCGGGTGATCTGAGCCTACTGGGGCGCTATCAGCGCGTACTGCTGTTCGGCGGCGGCATTGCGCTTTCAATCGTGATTGTGTTTGCGACCAGTCTTGTCTTGTACGGAACAGTAAAGGATTACATTGCCGAGCGGCGCTCCGTGTTCATGGTTCACAAATCCTTGGTGCAACTCGAGATCGATAGCAAAGAGGCGGAACTTCGCCGCGCCGTAAATAACGCCGAACTGCTATGGAGTGGGCATCCAGCACCAACGGGTTCTTTGCTGAAAGCGTTTGAGGCTGCCAATGGCCGGGTGATCGTCCAGGCGAACCCGAATTTCCGCCCAATACTGGCGATGGGGCAGATGTCCGCACCGCAATCCTCACCTCCGCCGGCCGAATACCTCGGCTTGGTCGAGCAACAGGCGTACACGGCGATCGCGGGCACACACACGCTCAGTCGCCCTGCGACGGGTTATGCGTACAGTCCCGACTACCGCTTCATCGCAATCGTGCCTGCGCCGAAAGGGGGGGGGGACGCTGTATTCAGGTCGACTGGCACGCATGATGTCACCGGTCTCATCCGTTACCTTGCATTTGACATCGGCGATCTTTCCAACGTCGCCACTGCTGCCAGATGGGATGCCACGCGGCATATAGCCCTTCAACCTGCGGCGGTCGATCCTCTGACCGGCGAAAGGGTATTCAAGATGGTCGAACCAGGATTCAAGAACAACAAGCCCTTCATCATCTTCGCAGCGGATTTTCCGGTAGACATACTGATGGCCCGGTTTGAGCAGGGGCCAGGCGATGCGACTATCATGCTCGTCGATCGAGCCGGAAGGGTTCTCCTGAGCAAGGACCTGACGCGAGCTTCGATCGACGGCGATGCCCTGATGCGTGAGTCACTTGCTTCAAAGTCATGGCAACGAGGGTTCGTTCGGCTCGACGACAGCTACCGGGACGGGGTGTTCTCCGTCAGTGACCGCGTGTCGGATACGGACTGGGCACTTGTTTACTCCTACTCGTGGCGCACCATCGCGATCGCATTGTGGCCCACCCTTTTGCGCTATATCGCCACCACGCTGCTCATGCTTGGCACCCTTTGGATATTGCTGCTGCTGTTCAATCGAAAGGTGTTTGTGCCTGTCTACTCGCGATCCCGTCGGGTATTCGAGAGCGAGAATCTGAACCGGGCGATTATGATGACTTCGCCGTTTGGCGTGAGCCTGGTGTCGCTGGTCAGCGAGGAAGTGCTATTGCAAAACGCGATGATGGAGCGCTACGCTGCGATGGCTCGTGTTGCCGCACCGCCGTTGCATCGCCAGATGCTTGCTGCCTACCGGCAGCAAGCATCTGGCGATGCAACCCTAGCGGATAGCGAAATGGTATTTGAAGTCGTGGGCAGTGGAAAGGTCGATCTGCTCATCAACGCAGTCAGAACAAAATACCATGAAGCAGAGGCACTACTGTGCAGTTTTTCGGATATCACCGCGCGCAAGGATATTGAGCGCAAGCGCGAGGAAGCCCGGATAGCTGCCGATGAAGCAAACCGGGCAAAATCCGCCTTTCTCGCGACGATGAGCCATGAGATCCGTACGCCGCTCAATGCGATTCTCGGCAATCTGGAACTGCTTGCCCATTCACCACTCAATGTCGTGCAAATGGGCCGGCTGGAGACGATCCGCACATCATCCGATGGGTTGCTGGCAACCATTGGCGACATTCTGGATTTCTCGAAGATCGAGGCCGGGGAGATGTCTTTCGAACAGATCGAATTCGATGTTATTGGCCTCGCCGAGCGTGCATTGATGCTCTTCGCACCGGTCGCACGAACGAAGGGCTTGCAGTTGTATGGGGTATTCAACATGGCGAGTGCCGCGCCGATGTGGGGTGACCCGATTCGCGTTGGACAGATTGTAAACAACATGCTCAGCAATGCAATCAAGTTCACGCAGGCGGGCAAGGTGACGTTACGGCTCTCGATAGCGTCGGTCGCGGACGGAGATGACACCGTTTTCATCACGGTCGAGGACACTGGAATCGGGATGTCGCCCGAGCAGCAGCGAAAGCTATTCAGGGCGTTCTCTCAGGCCGATGCGTCAATTAACAGGCGCTTCGGCGGATCCGGCCTCGGACTCGCGCTGTCTCACCGGCTTGCAACCGCGATGGGGGGGGCGATTTCCGTAACAAGCGAGCCAGGAGCCGGAAGCTGCTTCACGGTACGGTTGTCTTCCGGCGCCATGCGTATTGCGGCGCGCGAGCCGGCCGTTTTTTCCGGTGAGTCCGTGATTTTCCTGTCTGCCATGGACGAATGGCGCGAGTTTGCCGTCCCGCATCTTGAGGCGTGGGGCCTGCAGGTTACCGTCTTCAGGCATCCGGCGGGGATCGCGGATGACAGTCTACGCGCAGCCTGCGTGCTTATCATCTGCGGCGAGCATGACGCATGGGACCCGTCGCAAGAAAACCACCTCGTCGAAGACGCTGCAAGCGTTATTGACTGCCATTTCGACGGTCCCGCGCTACCGGTTCGCACGGGGCGGATCACGAGTGTCTCGTGTTATTCGCTAAAGGGCCTTGAAATGGCACTACGTAAGGTGTTACGGGACGAAGATCCTGAAACTACTGCGAGCCCGCAGGCAGCGGCCCATGCGGCTGACTCAGAGGGTGCACGACTGATCGTGCCAAACGAGCTACGTGTGCTTGTGTGCGAGGACAACATCGTCAACCAGCAACTCTTTACTGAACAACTCGCGATGCTTGGTTGCAGATCCCTTGTCGTTGGGTGCGGGAAGGATGCAATGGACGCGCTAACTGAAGGCCGTTGGGATGTCCTGCTCACCGACCTCAACATGCCAGAAATGAGCGGCTTTGAACTGGCGACAGCGGTCCGTGCGAGATGGCCGTCTCTGCCGATCATGGCGGTCACTGCCTACGCCACTATTGAGGAACACGCCCGCTGCGCAAAAGCGGGAATGAATCGAGTGCTGCTCAAGCCTCTCTCACTAGGGGAACTGTATGACGTGCTGGCCAATGTCGCAGATGCAGCGCGCGCGAGTTTGACCAGACCCGAGAATGAGCCCCTATCGGTGCTTGGGAGCAGGCCAATTCCCCAGCATCTACGTAGTATCTTTACAGAGTCATGCACGGCTTCGCTTAAGGCGATCCACGTTGCGTATGAGAGTGGTGATGTGGCGACCGTGCTCGCCCAACTACATTCGCTGCATGGTGCTCTTGGTGTATTTGGGCAAACATTGCTTGCGCAGCAATGCAAGGACATTGAGTCGCAGGTCAGGAGCAACGGGCTGGGGGAATCAGCTCCCCAGTTTATCCGGTTTGAGGCTGCCGCACTGATACTGGTTGAACAATGAGACGGCATAACATGCTTTGTTCTAGCAACTGGTTGCAGGTTTCGATTGTGTCCGGCAATAGTGCAGTCGATGGGCGGAGCCACTGGGTGAACGAGGCCGGAAATGGAGAGACTCGTGATCATTTATGATGGTAGCCGAATTAATTCGGCATGGTGCGGACGAGCGCAATCGCGGTGCGCAGCGCCGGGGGAAGACCTGATCATCGACGATATCGTCAGTTGCGGCAGTAGTGCCGCCGGTTAATCGTCGTGTAGGCGAGCATCTTGAATGCGTAGTGCACCAGCGCTGATGCGCTCGAACCTGAGCAGCAGGCGCCGGAACTTGTCTTCCCAAGCGAAGACGCGCTCGATGGTGCTGAAGCGTTCGTCGAAAATGACTGGATCGAACAGCGGCTTGCGACCTCGCTTCGGGGTCTTCCGGCCACGCGGGTTGGGGTTAATGTTGGGCGTCATGCCCCGATTGAAGATGGCCTTGCGGTTGGCCCGGCAGTCGTAGACGCCATCCAGGCTGACGATGGCGCCGCCCACCAGGCCAATCGCGCGGGCGGTCTGCGTGAACCGGGGCAACGCCTCGCGTAGCAGCGGTGACTCATTGCGGTTGCCGGGTGCCGAAACGAACGGCGCGATCACGTTGCAGTTGCGATCGCAGAAAACCACAGCCTTGTCGCCCTTGATGTGTTTGTGGCCGCGGAAGCCGAGGTTGTCGCCACCTTTTTTCGCTGCGGTTGTCGTGCCGTCGCGGTGAACGACAGACGTATCGAGAAGTTGATCTTCGTGAAGTTGGCATACCGAACCGGGCAGTATGGCGTCCAGACAGCCATCGGCCGTTCAGCGCCGGAAGATGCGGTAGAGACTGGTGGGGTGGATTTCAGGCAGACCAGCCGGGTCCTTGTCGATCGGCAGCGCTTTGCATTGGCAGCCCAGATAGAGCACCTTCAGATGTAGTTGAATATCTTGCACAAGGGCAATCCTGGGCACCGGTCCACGACGCCCACGTGTGAGAAGAGGCAAGACAAATTCGTCGAACAGCGCGTCGGTTAGTTCCACTGGAATCCCATGCCGCAGCTGGTTTTTCGCCATCTCGACTCCCAAAGGATCGGGAGTCGAGCGAATTTGATCATGGAGGCAAGAGCCAGGCCCACAAAGGCTGCCAGCCAATTTCAGGTGTCGAAAAAACCTGCAGCCAGTTGAGATACAGGATTGGTGCAGGCTGGAAGGTTTCAGGCGGCATGAGAGTAAGTTCGCACGCGGCGCCGCTTCCCATATCGCGCCGCCACGTCACCTCGCCAATGGTCCATTTCGCGCCGTCGCTCACCTTCAGTTGCGACAGTGACAATGCGGCGAGTGTATTGGGCGCATAGCGCGCGCCGTCGCTATCACGCCATGAACTTGTTGTGACCGTGACCACATTGCCGCGCCCGATGCGCCGGTTGCATTCCCATAGTGCGTGGGCGTTCGACACGACCGCGCCCGCGTCGCCGTTCTGCGCGATAAACGCCTTCGGACGAAAACGTGGCATCGTGGAGTCAGGGACGACGTGTTCGGCGAATGGCTGCTGCCCAGCATCCGTAAAAATGCCGGTACCGACCAGAAACACGCGGTACTCGCTGAAGCGCTGAGAGAGGTCGCGGGTATAGCTGGCGTGCTCGACATTGACGCCCATCTGGAAGCCGCCTGCGGCCTCGTGCGTCGAGAGCGGGCCAATGACCAGATCGCCGTTGGCATCCTCATAGCACAACACCTGCGCGAGCTTGCAGAGCCGGTCAATCACCGCGTACGGTGATTCGCCGACGTTCAGGCATACCTGCGGGTGCAGCATGCCGGCGCTGAGCGCCTTCAAGTGGATGCCGAACGGTTGCGCGAGCTGCGCAGCAATGTCGGCAGTGGTGGTGTTCATGAACTGGAACGAATCGAACTGCGCGGAACAGTCCACCAGGTCTTCACACTTGCCGCGCCCCGAAATCGCGTGTGTGTGATTGGTCGCATCGACCGATTCGGACACCCGGTCCACGTAGCCGGTAATCACCACATCCGCACCGATTGAAACAGTGCACGGGTCGCCCTCGGTGACGATCACGTTGGAGGTGTTCGGAAAGCGCTCGGTCATCGAGACATCGAAGTCAGCCGGAATGCGCTCCGTGCCACGCGTGATGTGCACGCTTATCCATCCGCCGATGGTCGAACCATGCGCGGTCAGTGTTACGTCGTCGCTCACGTCTGTCGGTGCTGGATGAACAGGGGTAGCGGCTGCTCATCCTGAATATCGCGGATGGGCTACTTACCGAGGGGCAACCCGCTGTTTGCTGCCAAGCTAAGGCGGGCAACTTGAGGCAGGGTCTGCGCTGGCGAAGGCATAAAAAAGCCGCAGATTTCTCTGCGGCCCGAATACACACGCCGTGCCGAGGGGCAGCCACGGTAGCCTTATCTTACATGCCCGGATTGTTGCCACGTGGGTTTTTTAGGTTGCCGGCAACAGCGTTGCCAAAATGCAACACGGCCTGTTTTCATCCGCCACCTGAGTCGTTTTATGTCCGAACGCGCCAGGATTCAATCGACGAAAACCGACCGTTACATACTACGATTGAGCCGTGGCACCCGTTCATCGATGTGACACAGTTGCCGGAACTGTGCCGGGCCATAGGGATGACCACGGCGCGGCCTGTGGGTCCGGGCGCGCGATTCAGCCCGAACAGGCTAAAGGAAATCCCGTGGTGCCATGACACATCGGCCGCCTCACGACGACGAATGCCAGTTCGCGCTGTGGAATTCGAAACGCATGATGAGCGCGCGCGAATTCCGCAGCGTGGTCGTTGCGCACGCGGATATCGCCCTCGGCGAATTGCTTGCGCTGCTGCTGCGTCTGAATGAGTTTCACGCGATTGCCATACCGGATATGGAGACCGTGGAACTGATGTTCGGGCACTGGTGGCCCAGTGCGTTACTCATGGATACACGTCTTGGCCGGCGCAGCAACTTCCGCTTCATCCGGGACGCAGCGGTCAATCCGGCATTCCGTAGCGTTCTGATTGTTGCCCTGACCAGCAACTGGCGCGAGCTGTCACCTGGCGAACTCCGGCGCGTCGGTTTCGACGGCTTATGCCGCAGGCCGTGTCAGGCATGGAGGCTGGCCGACATGCTCAACGAGCATTTTCATCTGCTGCCCGGTCAGTTCTGACCCATTCTGAACCCTCAGCCCACGGACGCCCTGAAACTGACCGGCGCAAATGCCGGGTGAACCGGGGCGGCCTGTTGCAGCAGCGTGTCGTACCGGCTCACGTCCTGATACAGCCGTTGCGCCAGCACGATAAGCGGCATCGGTCCGGGCGTATTCACGGTCTGCATCGCCGCTGCCGTCGCGCCGCACGCAGTAATGTCCTGAACCACCGCGACCTCAAGTGCATGCAGCGCGTTATACGTCGCATCATCGCCAGCGTCGCCCGCATTGACGATCTCGGTATCAAGCGCATCGCACACGGTGGCGGGCAGGTTCTGCGCATCGTCATAGGAGGTGAGCGCATAGCTTGCCGTGCTTCGCGCGAGCGCAATCACCGCATTGCGCCGGTATAGCGGTGTCGTCAGCGTGTTGGCCGCTGCGAGCGCAGCGGTGGCCCGCGCCTGAGTGGCGATACTGTTCTGCAACGCGAGCAGCGATTGCACGGCGGTGACCAGCGATTACGCCGCGTCTGACATCCCAGACCAGTTTGACGCAGACGCCGCCGCAAGTAAGCCGGTACTGCCTGCGGCAACCGATTCTCTTGCCTGCGCGCCCGCGCCAATCAGCCCCTCGATGGTCGTCGCAGTCTGCATCACGCCCGCAGTGAACTGGCCGACAACGCGCCCAAACTCACCGGGCAGCGTCGCGACCATCGCGACCAGACTCGTCGCCCGCTGCGTGATCGCCTGCGCTTCGGTCGCGAAGTTCTGCGCAGTGCGTTCAATCTCACCAACGATGGCGGGCGTGGTCGTCAGTGCCGTGATGCCGTTAAAAAAGTCCTGCGCCGCCGCCGCGAACGAGGCGAGCGCCGACAGACCGGTTTGCGCCTAGGTAGCGATTACGAGTGTCGGGAACTGCTGCGCGCCGCCTTCGAGAAACGAAAAGCGCAGTTCAAAGACACGTCCGCGCTCTGAGCGTTTCTCGCACTCGAAGTCGATCGGCGAGACCGTCAGGCGGCCGAGTGACGGGTGAACCAGTTCGCCGTCATAGTCGTTCGGGGTTTCGCACGCGCCGATCATCGCGGCGCGCTGCGCGATCACGTCACCGCCACCATAGGCCGCATCCTGGACCAGAAAGCCAGTTATGGAAATGCGCCGGTCCGCGCGTCCCAGGTCTTCGACCCACATGTCATCGCGATACGGATACTCATGCACCGCGTTACGGCGTCCGGCCCTCAGCGTCGCGCCATTCACGGCGAACTGCACACCGCGCCACGACACGGGCTGTAGCTGGCTGAAAAACGGCCGGTTAATCCCGCCCGAACCAGTCGTGGGAACCGTGCTCATACGGTTTCCATCGGGCGGGAAATCTTCAGGCCGCTGGGTGTCTGCGTCCTGACCGTGACGCTGCCATCGCGCGCAACGTGCACGTGGTATGCACCTGCACGACCGGTGCCTGTGCGGCGCTCTGCGGCATCGGCGCATTCAGGGATGCGACGTTCGTTGTGCCCATTGCGCCCGCATTGAGCGAGGTCATGCGCGCCATCACGGACGGCGCATAGTTGCGTGTCTCGGCGGGTGCGTTCGCGAGCCCGCGCCGCTCAAGGTTGCCTTCGCCCCAGTTGTACGCAGACAGAGCCGCCGTGAGATTGCCGTGGTAGCGGCCCATCAGCCCGGCCATCTTCTTCGCGGCGGCGTCGGCGGCCTGCGCGGGGTCGAACGCATTGATGCCGTACTCGCGCTCGGTCGCCGGCATGAACTGGAACAGGCCGCGTGCACCGGCCCGGCTGATGGCCTGCGCGTAACCGCCTGACTTCTGCTGCGCGAGGGCCGACAGCAGGCCTGTTACCGGGCCGTAGCGGGCTTCCTTGCCCGCGAAGTCGAGCCGGGTTGCCCATTGCCTGACAGATGCGCCGACGCCTGCCGCGCTGGCAGTAGCTGTTCCCGCGCCGCCGATGCCTCCACCGACCTGATTCAGCGAATCCGCAAAGTTAGTCACGTGAACCGGCAGACCACCGTCGGGGTCCGTATTCAGGCCGCTCAACCCCGTCACGTTCGCTGGCGTCGTCGCGCCCGGTGTTTCCTGCGGCGCGGTCCCTGTCGGGTTCGGCGCACGCGGTCCCGTTGTGCCCCGCATCCGGTGCCACAGCGCACCAAGGAAATCCCCGGCGGACAGATCGGCGGACGCGCCAGCCAGTTACCTTTCGCGAGGTCCCGCTGACCCTTTGCCTTGTCCACGTCGGGCAGACCGAGCATCTTCGCCACTTCGAGTCCCGACTCCGCAGCCAGTCCAGCGACCCCTACCTTTGCCAGGAACCCGAGCCGGGCGGCTCCGCCGCTCATCGTGCGCGCCGCGATGTTGGCATCGACATAGAATTTTCTCAGCAGTACCAGCCGCGCAATCATCATCCCGATACTGGCGATGGCTGAGACCACCGACAACGCGAAGCCGCCGACCGTTTACGCCGCGATTGCGACGGCGGCGACTTTCCAGCCGCCAATCGCATTCACCACCTTGCCGACCCATTCCACGAAGTGGATAAGCCCCGTTACCGCATCAGTCACACCCTGTCTGAAAGTGGGCCAATTTAGGTCGTTGAGCATGTCGGCAATCTGTTTGACCACCTGTGCGACCTGCTGCGATATCAGTTCAAAATTCGCTGCGATCCATTCCGTAAAGGTGTCAATGAGCGGGCCAAGTACCGGCGTGAGACCGTCAGCGATCGATGCCTTCAGGCCATCCGCTGCGGTGCTCATCTTGTTAAGCCAGAGCGCGAACGCCTGCGCACAAGCGGCCATCTGCGGGGTGAAGTCCCCGCGCAGCCGGCGCGCTTCGGCCGCATACGCCTGCCTGCCCGCGCGGTCCTGGATCAGGACCGGCAGAAGCTGATCGACGCCTAGCGACCGGGCCAGGTCGCGCCGCGGCAACATCTTCATCCGGTCGGCCAGATCGAGCATCACGCGCTGGACATCGATGGTGCCGCTCTTCGTGTCGTGCAGCACGATGCCGAGCGCCTGAAGGGTGCCCAACGCCGCCTGGTTGCGTCCCCAGCGGGCATCCTGCAAGGCGTCGGCGAGCCCCTGGAAGCCTGAGGTCATCGTGTCAGCCGAGACGCCCATCAGCGTCGCGGTGCTGCGCATCTGCGTGAGCTGCGCGGCGGTGATGCCGAGCAGCCGTGAGGTGCGTTCGGTCTCCGCGCCAATGCGCTCCCAGTGGACCACCATTTCGGTGAGTCCCCCGAGTGTGCCGCCGCCCACCAGCGCGAGCAGCGGTGCGCCCATTTTGGTGAGACTGGATGCGGCCTTGCCGGCCTTCTGCGCGACGACATTGAGCCGCTTGCCGACTTCGGTCAGCCCTGACGCCTTCGAAAACCGTTGAACACTTTTCGCGAGGTTCGCGTACGGGCGCGTCATCTTCGCGACCGAACTGTTGATCCGGTTGATGGTCGCGGTGGCCTTGTCCACCGTCGAGATGGTGAACTGGATCGTCGGGTTAGCCATCGTCGCACCTCAGCCGCGCCTTACCCGTGCCTCGACTGCTGCGCCTGCGCAAGCCATTCGGCCAGTTCGGTCCACGTGAGCGCGCCTGCGTCGCGCGGTCCCCAGCCAGAGAAGTGCGTCACATCGGCCACGATGTCGCGCAGATTGGCGGGGACTACACGAAAAAACCGGACAGGTATTTGTTGCACGCGTTGAAGTCGCGCGCGCCCATCTTCCCGACGGTGGCGACCTCGATCTTCGCCATCGATGCGATCAGGTTTTTCATCGCGCGCACATTGTCGAACTTCGTCGCGTCGTCGTTGACCTTCGCGATTTCATCGACGGTCGGCTCGCGCAGCGTGATCTCGGTCAGGTCATCGACCGGACTGACTAGCGGAATGATTTCGGACATGTCTGCCTCTCTTGCTCAAAAGCTGTCAGCTATACTGATTCGCGGGTTCTAGCTGGCTTTTTATTGAGGAGTATTGTTTTGAATTTTTACGCTTCGCCGGATTATTCCAGTCTCAAACCGAAGTGGCGTGAGCGCTTCGAGTTTTTCGACACCTACGGGGCACCCATGTCTCAGGAGTTCCTGACCGCGATCGGAGCGTTACCGTTTCGCCAGAAAATGCTGCTCGGCCTGAACTGGTTCGCCTTTTTCTTCGGCCCGTTCTATTTCCTCGCGCTCAAACTATGGAAGCCGGGGCTGTCACTGCTGGCCCTGGTCGTTGTGATTGGGGTACTTGAAGCCGTTTTTGAGATGATGTCCGGAGTAGACATTCCGCGAGGGGTCGATTACGGCGTTAACGGTGCAATCGCATACGTCATTGGGCGATGTGCAAACTACTGCTACTACCTGAAGGAAGTCAAAGGCCGCCACGACTGGAACCCGTTCGAAGCGTTCCGCAAGAGCTGATGACGAAGCCGTCATTGGCTAACCGCACGCGCAGCTATCGTTTATCGGAACCAGAACATGAGCCAGGATTCTCCGCGATTCTCCAGGCGCGCGCTTCGCATCGCCCCGCTCGAAAACATGGCCAGCAACGCTCCACATCGGCGACCAGTACGCGATGGTGTTTGCGAGGCTCGCCTCGCTCGTCCGTGAAACTTGAGCTATGCCACGAATCAAAGACGGATCGGGAGACGCTCATCGGGGCGCTGAGGGAAGTTGCCGAGAGCGCCGAGGCGAGCGCGCTGTCTGACCTGGAGCGCTTCCGGGGACTCTACGACGACGTATTGCCCGGCCTCGGGATGCCGGCGCAGGAAGAAGAGAGCATCGAGGCATGCGTGATCGCGCCGCACACAGCGACAATGCAGTAGCCGTCTCAACCCATCCAAGGTTCGCGCGAACCAGCGGCTGTCGGAACCATGCGTGCTTCTGGTGCCGTCGGTATCGACGCTATCGTATGGGGTGTGCGCCCGTGTGCACAGGCGGGACACCACGCCGCCAGGCGCAGCAACCGGATCGGCAGTGCAAAGCGGTATTGCGCTGCGCACGCGAATTCAACCGGCACCCTGTAGCCCTCATACGAGCCCGACAGGCAGCATCCGCCCCACGCGCGCGTGGGGCAGTGGACTGCGGCCAGCACGAGGGCACGGTAACCAGGCCGCGCGGTACCCCTCGCCGGGCAGCACTGATAGCGCGCCCAGCACACGGAGACGCGTGCGCGCCGGAACGTTTCTGGCGTACGCGGCGTAACCCGTCGTGCTACCTCTGCTCATTGAATCCGCTCGCGTCGATGCTCGCCCCAATCCGGTACTGCTCGCGATCCTGGCCGGCAATCCAGCCCGGCGGTCTGCCCTGGCCGGACCAGATCGCGCCAGTCGCCGGATTGCGGTATTTCGGGGCAAGCGGGACTCGCGTCCTGCGCCGGCCATAAGAGCGCCCGAGTGCGGCGACCGTGATGCCATATTCTGTCATCGCGCTGCGGATCTGTGCAATCGCGGCGCGTCGCTCCAATGCGCGGGCTGCCGCGATATCGGCATCCAGTTGCGCACGCTGTGCGAGAAGTTCCCGATACGATCTCATGTACTGATGTCCTTTCCAATGCGGTCGTGCCGCAGGGCTGCAACGACACGGGGCAGTGCTTACTGCGCGTAATACAGGGTCGAGCGCGCAATCACGCGGTTGGTGCCTTTCGGGCAGTCGCACAGGACGATGTCCCCGTCGAGCACGCCTTCCGTGTTGCCGATGCCGAAGGTTCCTGCCGTTCCGAGGATCGGTCCGTTTTTGCCGCAGCGTCCGCAGGAGGCGAGATCCATGTGACGGGCGACCGGCTGTCCGTTGTCCAGCGACGTCTCATCACCGTCGAGCACATAGCCGCCGGTGGTGGTTCGGTTACCTTTTACTGCCATCATTTTCATAATCGGTTCTCCGTTTCCGTGTGGTGTGGACCATCAGTCGCGATTGAGCCAAGCCCAAAGCAACGTGAGCCGGGTCTGCCCGTCAGGCGTAGTCAGGGCCCTTCACGCCTTCCGTATAGTTGAATGCACGGACCCGGCACGGTTTCGGGACCGTACGGCAGACGCGCGAGAAAGCGCGGCAGCGTCAGGCCAATATAGCGGGCGTCATCCGACTCCCGGAAGCTCTTCCATTTGAGGTATTCCGCGCGGTCGAAGTAATTGTGCCGATGTCGCGGATGGAGGCAACTTCCTCCGCCGACTCCTTGCCGTAGAACTTCGGCGACACCAAACCGATGAACGGCATGTGCGCCGCCGCCGATACCTTCGAGATGTTGCGCAGCAGCGCAATGTCCCGCGGGCTGCGGTCGAACTCGTAGTGCGAGAAATGGAGCCGATCGGCTCGCCCCCCCCCCGGCGTGTCGTATTCCTGGATATACGTGTGCGGGTACAGGCCGCTCTGGATCACTTCGGGGGTGTCCTCGAAGTCCTGGCGCAGCGCCTCCTTCGACACGTCGAGCACGCCAATCCTGATGTTATTGCGGAAGTCGGTTCGATCGACCAGGAACTTCAGGCCGCGCCAGGCCGATTCGATCTTCTGGAACGTCTCGTTGTGCATTATCGCGTCGAGCTGCGCGCTGATCTGCTGGTCAAGGTCCGCGATATGGGAATCAAGCAGGCTCTTGTCCAGAAGGTCGACCTGCTGCGATGACTCGCTGATCATCTTCAGGAAGACGTTCATCGCCTGCGTGACGCGCTCATCGAGCGACGACTCCGACAGCACTTCCGCGCTCTGGAGCGCGTCGAACGGGCGCGTCGTGGTTATCGGCGTCAGGTCGATCTTTTCGCACAGGGATTCGTAGACACTCTTGCCCGGTGCGTCCAGCACAATCGCGTCCGCTGCCGCCACTTCGTGAAGGTTCATTTCGTTCTTTGCCATGGTGGTCTCTCCTCGAAGGCTGCGCGCTTATTGGGCTGATGCCGTGGACTGGCCGATCTGCTGCAGATCGGCACGCAGGCGCTCCGAGGGCGCGGGGTCCCGGAGGATCTTTTCGAGCTCGCGGCGAAACGTTGCGTTATCGAGCAGGTTGGATTTGAGGTCACGCAACAGGTTGCATGCGGCCATCAGCGCGCGCAGTTCGGGCACCTTGCTCGCCACTACCTCCGGCCTGAAATCATCCATCGACGTGAATTCGAGATCGACCGGCAGCTCGGAACCGTCACTCGCCATCGTGTTCTCGACCGCGATCTTGGCCTTTGGCCGGTATTCACCGAGCACGGCGTTGAAATTGTTTTTGTTGATGTCGACCTTCGCGCGTTCGGCGAGCGGGCGGTTGTCCTGGCCATTGCTGTAGTCGCCCATCACCAGCAGCTCGACCTTCTTCTGGGCGCCGTCCGTATGCAGGTCAAGCTTGATGTTCACTCTTGCACGGGGCACCTCGTTCTGGAAGAACTCGCTCATTGCCTGATCCTATGTTTAGTTAAACTGAAAACTGTTTTGAGTTACGCCCGGACATCAACACAGCAAAGGTACGACAAATCAGGGACGGATAAATATCACATCCCCCGGAGATTGGGCAATGAGACGGGTCCGAGTCGATGTTAAATTTTGTCAAAATTAAAAATCGGGTCCATATCTGCTTCACGGCGACGCGGAAAGCGTTTACCTTCTGCCCCAAACACGTGATCGAGATCGGATCCTGGCGAGCCGAGTTTGTCCGGGCTGATTCAACAGGACCGCTAACGATGAGAGAACAACGGGACAACAACAATGGCCACATTGCTGGATGGAGTCGGGACATACGCGAAAGAGCTGAAGACGCTGACCGGACGGCAGGCGGATTTCCTTGACGTGCCGGGCGCCGACAACGCGAAGGACCTGTCGGTCGTTTCGTTCAAGGCAGTCGAGCGCATGGGCGAGCAGTACCGGATCTTGATCAAACTCACGCATCCCGACGGCCTCACGCGAGGCGGCTATCTCGCCGCGATGCTAATCGGCCTCGCGATATTGATGGGCAGCTGGGGACTGCTCGACTGGCTCTATGCGGATCGTGTCCGCTTCAAACGGCGCCGTGCTCGCGGCCCCGATGCCTGAGGAACGGCCTGGTTCGGGTGAGGCGACTGAAGCTGCGCAGGCGTGAGAGCCGGTGTCGCAACGAATACATCGTCACGCGGTTTGGTATGGGTGAGTTCCATGAACATGCAGGTGCGCACTGAATTCCTGCATGCGATCGGGCACCCGAGGTAGTTCTTTTATATCACCATTTTACGGGGGTACACCATGAGTCTGCGTCTTGGCGACATCGCCCCCGATTTCGAGCAGGATTCGAGCGTCGGCCGCATCAGGTTTCACGAATGGCTGGGCAGTTGTTGGGGCGTCCTGTTCTTGCACCCGGCGGATTTCACGCCGGTCTGCACGACCGAACTGTGAGGTAGGCTGAAGAAAGTGGAGATCAATGTTTCGTAGAATGAGCGAAACGGAGATCAGATGAATCGAGTACCGAAGGGCAGCTACACGAAGGAGTTTCGCGAACAGGCGGTGAAGCTGGTTCTTGTCGATGGGCTATCGCAGCGGGAAGCGGCGGGCCGATTATCTTTGTCGGTAAAAACGCTGGGCGCCTGGGTTGTTGCGGAGCGCAAAGGGACTCTGGCGAAGGTGGGCGAGACGCAAAAGCCGCAGAGCGAGCTGGAAGCGGAATTGGCGCGTGTCAAACGTGAGCTGGCGACGGTCACGATGGAACGCGACGGTCTATTTCGCGAAGGAGTCGCGGTGAAATACGACCGGATCGAAGCGATGCGACAGGACTACCCAATCGCCGTGCTGTGCCGGGTGTTTGAGCTAGGGGCCAGCGGCTATTACGCTTGGCGCCGGCGCTCCGAATCGCCGCGTGCAAGGGAGAACGCCCGCCTTGAAGTCGAGATTGCAGCGGCTCACGAACGAACCCGGCGGACGTATGGACGCGAGCGATTGCAGGCAGATCTGCTCGATCACGGCGTGCCCGTTGGCATTCATCGCATCAGGCGCATTCGTACCAAACTGGGACTTCGTTGCAAGCAGAAACGCAAGTTCAGAAATACGCAATACGACAGATTCGAAGCACGATTTGCCAGTCGCACCGAATTTGCTGGAACGCAATTTTGACATGAGCACGCCGAACCAGGCCTGGGTGAGTGATATAACGTACGTGTGGACCGACGAGGGCTGGTTGTATCTTTGCCGGTATCAAGGATCTGTTCAACGGCGAACTGGTTGGCTACGCCATGAGCGAACGGATGACCCCCGCACCCTGGTGATGCAGTCGCTATTCGGCGCCGTCGCGCTCAAACGGCCTCCAGCAGGTCTGATTCTTCATTCGGATCGTGGCAGCCCAGTACTGCTCCCACGATTATCGGGATCTGGCAAAGCAGTTTGGCATGACGATGTCCATGGGCCGCAAGGGCGATTGCTACGACAACGCCCCGATGGAAAGCTTCTGGGGCTCACTCAAGAACGAACTCGTGCACCACCATCGGTTCAGGACACGCGCCGAAGCCCGACAGGCCATCACCGAATATATCGAGATCTTTTACAACCGGCAACGCAAGCAGGCGCGTCTTGGCTATCTGTCGCCCGCTGCCTTCACGCAGCGATTTTATAAAGTGCAACTTGCGGCTTAACCCATTGCTCTCCACTATTGACGACCGACCTCAGTTGGTTGCAGGCTCAAATTCCAACGTCTCGGTTCCGTCGAGGATGGCTCGTACCTGTTCAATGGTGCGGATTCTTGTTTCGTTCAAGTCGCTGATCATCCGTGGATGATCAGCCATCCCCATGGCCTGCCGCCAATCGGCAGTCCCCCCCTTGCGGGTCTCGCTTCACTCCGGGCTCATCATCCCGTGGAAATGCATCGCAAATCGCCCGTCCAGGCTCACCCGCCGTTGGACAATGCTCCTTCAAAATTTTTGACAAAATAAGATTTGTCTGATTGATGAACTCAGTCTTGACGTGTAAAAAGACGTTTTGCTTGCTTCATGTGGACACATTCTCAAGTGAGAGTCTACTGTGTGTGTTGAGTTGACAATAATTCCCAGTTGATAGCAGCTATCTCGAAAAATCTCCATTTGCCGAGTGAATGGATTGCCGCGTCTAATGCAGTCCTCAGTAAGTATATTGAGTAGTACGCCTGACAACAGGGCTTAGCGAATCTTTGCCGCAGTGGAGACTTAGCGAGCCGATCGAGCGCGGGATAGGTGTGCGCGGAGTATTACTTGATGCTCGCCGTGCTTTTGGGTCTCATCTACCGTAGAGGGGTGCATGGCGGACAGCTATCAGAAAGAAATTCCAAAAAATCGCATCCAGATCACAATCGACCTGTACACAGGCGGAGCCCAAGAACGCACGGAGCTGCTCATGGCCGGCGATTTCAGTCGCCGACAAGGCCCCGGGGGCGCTTGCCGAGCGCGAGAAGGTCGAAATCAACAAGTTAAATTTTGATAGCGTGCTGGCCGGTTACAACCCGGAGCTGAAGATGCTGGGGAGAACACATCCGGACATTTCTCTGGCGACATTGTGAATACGGCGGCGAGATGATGAGCACGAACCCTCACTTTGAATATCGACCCGTTGCGCCGAGTCCACAAGGCGCCGCGGCGCGCGCGGCCGACCTGAGCCTGATCGTCGCGGGCGCGATCGCCGCTGCGCAGATCCGCTTCGCCGACATCGCGAGCGTGCGTCTCGACACGTCGTTCGTTGCGTTTTCCTGCGCGTTTGCACTGGTGCTGTTTCCAGTCTTCGGCGTGTATCAATCGTGGCGCGGACGCTCGATGCTCCGGCTCGCCGGGCAGCTTGCGCTTGCATGGCTGATCGTTCAGTGCGGTGCACTCGTAATGACGTTCACCTTGCACAAGTCGGGGGTCGTGTCGCGCCTGTGGCTTGCATACTGGACCGGGCTGGCCGGCGGCGCCCTGATTTGCGTGCGGCTTGCCGCGCATGTGGTCCTACGCCGGATGCGGCATGCGGGGATGAACCTCCGCTCGGTCGTGGTGGTCGGTCGCGGCCTGTATTGCCAGCGCATGCTGCGCAACATCGCGCAATCGCCGGAAAGCGGATTCCGGGTCGTCGCGGTGTTCAACGCGGATGCATCTTCGCGCGTGTCGGCGTCGGGCATCACGACATTCGAGGATGACGCTGCGTTCATCGCGTACGTCCGTCAGCAAGGCATGCGCGAACTGTGGCTCGCGCTGCCGTTGTCCGATGAGCGTACGATCCTGCGCTTCGTGTCCGAGTTTCGCGAGGAACTCGTGAATATCCGCTTCATGCCCGACGTCAGCGCGCTGTCGCTGTTCGACGGCGGGCTGACGGACGTGATCGGCATGCCGACGATCAACCTCACTGCGTCACCGCTGCCGCCGCATGCGCTGCTAAACAAAGAGATTTTTGACCGCTGCTTCGCGGCCCTCGCACTCATTTCGCTGTCGCTGCTGATGCTCGCGATAGCGCTCGCGATCAAGGCAACGTCGCGCGGTCCTGTGTTCTTCCGGCAACTGCGCAAGGGTGCGGACGGCCGCGTGTTCCGTATCTACAAGTTCCGCACGATGCGATTGCATGGCGAACAGTCAGGCGTCGTCATGCAGGCGACCCGCAACGATGCGCGCGTCACACCGCTCGGGTGCTTCCTGCGTCGTACGAGCCTCGACGAACTGCCGCAATTCATCAACGTGTTGCTCGGCGACATGTCGGTCGTTGGCCCGCGCCCGCACGCGATCGAGCACGACGAGCTGTACCGAAAGGTCGTCGCCGGGTACATCCAGCGATACCGGATCAAACCGGGGATCACGGGATGGGCGCAGGTCAACGGATATCGAGGAGAAACCGATTGCATTGAGAAGATGCAGGGGCGGGTCGAGCACGACCTTTATTACCTGAGGAACTGGTCGTTCGGGCTGGATATGAAGATCGTCGGCGCGACGATCGTGAAGGGGTTTGTGGGCAGCAATGCGTATTGACCGTATCGAGCGAGATCGTGAGTGAGGCCAGCCCACTGATCGACCGTTGCAGCGAAGCGGCTGCCCGGTATCACATTGTCCAAAGCACAAAGATGAGAAATCTGGAGATTCAACATGCCTATGCTGCCGTGTTGAGCCGGCGCGGAACCGGGCTACGCGCACTCGCGATCGGGATTTGCATCAATCTGTCGGCGTGCGCCGTTGCGCCAGGAATGAGGATGACCGCACCCGCGTCGGTACCGGTCACTAGCGGCGACGCGACGACCGAGCCGACATCTAGGCCGGTTCGGATCGACGAGATCACCGCGACATTGATTCGTGAGTTGCAAGACGTAGCAGCGACCGGCGGTGCCGCCCAGGCCGAGCGTCTTTTCGCTAAGGCGGGGCCGTACACGCTTGGCCCAGGAGACGTGCTGCAGATCACGGTCTGGGACCACCCGGAGCTTGCGGCCGCGCTCGGGGCGCAACAGCAGGCCAATTCGCGACCGTTCGATCCGCCGCAAGGATTCGTCATTGACGCGCCGGGCGACGTTTACGTGCCGTACGCGGGTAGCGTGCATGTCGCCGGAAGCACGCCGGAGCAGGTGCAGGCGCAGATTGCCGGCGCGCTATCCCGTGTGTTCAAAAAACCGCAGGTGACGGTTCGTGTCGCATCCTTTCGCGCGAAACAGATTTATATCGACGGGGAAGTCCGGTCACCGGGCGGCGTGCCAATCAACGATATCCCGATGACCTTGTACGAGGCAATCAATCGCGCAGGCGGCTTTACGCCGGCGGCGGACCAGAGCCGGATGGTCCTCGTGCGGGACGGCGTGTCGTATCCGCTGGATCTGACGGACATGCTCGAGCACGGGACGAATCCGACCGATGTCGCGCTCAAGAGCGGGGATTTGCTTCGTGTCGTGTCGCGCGATGAAAACGGCGTGTACGTAATGGGCGAGGTCAATAAGCCCTTGACAGCCATGCCGATGAAAACGGGCCGGTTGACGCTGAGCGAAGCGCTGTCGCAAGCTGGCAGCCTGAACAACATGAGCGCGGACGCGGCGCAGCTTTACGTGATTCGAGGATCGCAGGCGACTACACCGCGTGTGTTTCATCTCAACGCGCGGTCGCCGGTTGCGATGGTGCTTGCGAACCAGTTCGAACTACAACCGAAGGATGTCGTGTACGTGGATAGCAACGGCCTGGTTCGGTTGAGCCGCGTCCTGAATCTCCTCTTGCCCGCGATCAACGCCGGTCTGACTGCGGCAATCGTCACGAAATGATCGCGCGAATCCTGATCGTGTGCGCCGGCAATGTGTGCCGCAGCCCTGCTGCCCAGGGACTGCTGTCCCGAGAATTGAGGGACAAGGTCGTCATTTCGGCAGGGCTCGCAGCAGTCAGCGGGATGAGGATCGACCCGGTGATGAGTGAGATGCTGTCGACACGTGGACTCAACATGTCCGGCCATCGCGCCAAGCGTCTCGACGAACAGATGTGTCGATCGGCGGACCTCATTCTGGTCATGGAGCAGGAGCAGCGACGCGTGATTGAGCGCATTTGTCCTATGACCCGCGGCCGCGTCTATCGACTCGGTGAGGTCCACGGCATCGACATTCCGGATCCGTACCGAAGATCCCAACACAGTTATGGATACGCGATGAAGCTCATCGAGCCTGGTGTCCAGGACTGGGTGATGCGCATCGCGAATCTCACGGGAAGCAAATACCGTCGTTCAGATTCCGGATCGCTCCCCAACGATAACCTGCAGTGACCATGAACGTTTTGAAAGCAAATCAACAATTGCCGCGAGACGCGGATGAAATCGACGTTCGGGGAATCCTTGACGTTCTGATCAAGAACGCCAAGACCATTGGCGTCGCGACGGTCGCGTGCGTACTGATCGGGGTCTTCTACGTATTCGTCGCGAAGCCGGTCTATAAGGTTGACATCGTCGTTCAGGTGGAAAGCGCCGGCTCCGATCTGATGGGCGCGGCGACTGGCGGGCTGATCGGCGGACTGAGTTCGCTGTTCGACGTTAAATCGACCGACGACGGCGAAATGGAGATTCTCCGTTCACGGCTCGTAACGGAGCCAGTGGTCGACAACCTCAAGATGTACATCGACGCGAAGCCACGCTACTTCCCGATCGTTGGCGCCGCGATCGCGCGCCGCAGCGCCGGGCTGTCAACCCCGGGCTTGTTCGGGGTGGGGGGCTATGCCTGGGGGCGTGAGGCAATCACCGTAAACACGTTCGACGTTCCCAAGGATTTCGTGGATGACAGATTCGTCGTCACATCGCTCGGCGACGGCCGGTTCCGTCTGTCGGGCAACGATCTCGACAATGATGTTATCGGTGTTGTCGGTCAGCCGCTGCAGGTCAAGACGAGCGCGGGCAACATCTCGCTGACGGTATCGAAGCTCGTCAGCAAGAACGGGGCAGAGTTCCTGCTGAAACGCCATTCGCGGCTCAAGGTTCTCGATCAGCTGCAAAAGGATCTGACGATCTCCGAGAAAGGAAAGGATCAATCCGGCGTGCTGGGCGTGACGTATGAAAGTTACGACCCGGATCTCGCGTCGAACGTGCTGAACGAAATCGCGGAAAATTACGTGCGCCAGAACGCCGGGCGCAAAGCAGCGACGGCGGAGCGTTCGCTCGAATTCCTGAGCGGCCAGTTACCTGACGTCTCGAATCAGCTCAGCCTCGCCGAGGACCGGCTCAGCGCCTATCAGCGCAAGCACGATCTCATCGATCTCGACGAGCAGGCGAAGGCAATGCTCGCGCAGTCGGTCGATGCCCAGACTACCCTGTTCCAGCTTGAGCAAAAACGTCGGGAAATGTCCACCGGGTATACACCGGAGCATCCTGCCGTCGTTGCCGTCGAGCAACAGATCGCCGCCGCGCGCGCAAACGTCGACACGTTCAATGGTCTTCTAAAGCATCTTCCCGACGCACAGCAAGATCTGGTTCGGCTCAAGCGGGACGTCTCGGTTCAGACGCAAATCTACGTCGGTCTGTTGAACAGCATCCAGCAGCTTCGTCTCGCCACCGCGAGTAAGATCGGTAACGTTCGCGTGATCGACCGTGCGGTCGTGCCGGATCGACCTGTGCAGCCGAAGCTGGTGTGGGCGTTGGCAATATCGCTGGCATTCGGCGTGCTGGCCGGCGTGAGCACCGCGGCTGCGCGTGAGGCGTTGTTCGGTGGCCTGACGGATCCGATGGACATCGAACGCGATGCGTCGCTCAACGTGATCGCGACGATTCCGCTGAGCGCGGAACAGCGTCAGCTATCGAAGCCGAGCGGGCGCAAGGACCGCAGTCCTGCAGTGCTTGCGCTGACATGCCCCTACGAGCCGGCGGTCGAGGCGCTGCGTAGTTTGTGCACGGCACTTCAGTTCACGTTGCTTGAACGACCCGAGAACAATCTGGTCCTGATGACCGGCCCGTCGGCGGGCACCGGTAAATCGTTCATCTCCGCCAACGTCGCGGTACTGCTCGGCCTGTCGAACAAGCGCGTCCTGCTGATCGACGGCGATTTGCGCCGTGGGCACCTCGCGAAGGAGTTCGGTGTGTCCGCGAGAACCGGCCTGTCGAACATGTTGCGCGACGGGATATCGCTCGACGACGCGCTCGCGCGCAGCATTTCACCGAATGTTGATTTCCTTGCAACCGGGCCGTTGATCAGCCAGGCAGTCGAATTGCTGTCGTCGGGCGGCCTCGCGGGGATCGTTCAGGAAGCGTCGGCACGCTACGACATCGTGCTGGTCGACGCGCCGCCGCTGCTGCCGGTTTCCGATGCCACGGTGATCGCACCGTTTGCCGGAACGATCCTGATGGCCACGCGTTCCGGGATGACCAGCAGCGGAGAAATTCTCGAGTGCGTGAAACGCATCGAACGCGTCGGCGCGAGCGTGACCGGCGCAGTCTTCAACGGTTTCCAACCCAGCTTGCGGTCGGCGCGTTACGGCAACTACGGCGGATACGCATATGCGGCAGACGCGCACGAAACGCAGCTCGAAAGCCACTGAAATAAGGCAGGTGCAATGTTGAGTTCTTCCGCAAAAAAGGTTCTGGTCATCTTCGGTACACGACCGGAAGCCATCAAGATGGCGCCGGTCGTCAGAGCCTTGAAAGACATGCCCGGAATCGAATGCCGGGTGTGTGTGACCGCGCAGCATCGGCAAATGCTCGATCAGGTACTCGCGCTGTTCGAGATCGTGCCGGAGTACGACCTCGATGTGATGCGCATGCGTCAATCGCTTAGCGACCTCACTGGGAACATCCTGGCGGGTCTCGATCCAGTACTCGACGATTTCCGGCCGGATCTCGTTCTGGTACACGGTGATACCACGACCACGTTTGCCGCATCGCTTGCCGCGTTCTACCGTCGCATTCCGATCGGTCATGTTGAAGCCGGATTGCGTACTGGAAGCTTGTACTCCCCGTGGCCGGAAGAGGCCAACCGGAAGCTGACGGGAGCGCTCGCGGCCTATCACTTTGCGCCGACCGATACCGCGCGCGCGAACCTGCGGCGCGAGGGTGTCGCTGACGAAAAAATCGTCGTAACGGGCAACACGGTCATCGACGCACTGCTCACTGTCTGCGAGCAACTGCGCGCGGACGGCAGTCACGCGCTGCAGATGCGCGAGCGTTTCCCGTTCCTGTCAAACCGGAACCGCATGATTCTCGTCACGGGTCATCGTCGTGAGAACTTCGGCGGCGGATTCGAAAACATCTGCACTGCATTGCGGGAGATTGCACACGCGCATCCGGACGTACAAATCGTCTATCCGGTCCATTTGAACCCGGACGTGCGCGAACCCGTGTTCAGCCGTCTTGGTGGGATCGGCAACGTGATACTGATCGAACCGCAGGATTATTTGCCCTTCGTATTTCTCATGATGAGCGCGTGGCTGATCCTGACAGATTCCGGCGGCATCCAGGAGGAGGCGCCGGCGCTCGGCAAGCCTGTGCTGGTGATGCGTGATACCACCGAGCGGCCGGAGGCGGTCGCGGCAGGCATCGTCAAGCTGGTCGGCACGGACGTCGAACGTATCAGGTCGGCCGTCGCTCGGCTGCTGTGCGACGACGACGAATATCGCGCGTTGGCCCATGCGCACAATCCATATGGCGACGGGCACGCGTGCACGCGCATTGTCGGCACCATCGCATCGACGTTCGGGTTGACCGGGCAGCCGACGCAGGCGCTGGCAACCATTCATTGAGCAAAGAGACCGAAACTATGTCATTTGACGTGATTTCCATCGTTGGCCTGGGATACATCGGACTGCCCACCGCCGCCGCGTTTGCGGCCCGACGCAAGACCGTGATCGGTGTCGAGGTGAATCGGACGACGGTCGATACGATCAATCGCGGTGACGTGCATATCGTCGAGCCGGAACTCGACATGCTGGTTCGCGCCGCGGTCACACAGGGATATCTGCGTGCAACGACGGAGGCGGAGCAGGCCGATGCATTTCTGATCGCGGTGCCCACGCCGTTTCACGATGGCCACAAGCCCAATCTCACGTATATCGAGGCGGCCTGCTGCGCGATTGCTCCGATGCTGAAAGCGGGCGACCTTATCGTACTGGAATCGACGTCGCCCGTCGGCACGACCGAGAAGGTTGCGGAATGGCTGGCAGCGGTGCGTTCCGATCTGACATTTCCGCAGCAGGCAGGCGAAAACTCCGATATCCGTATCGCGTATTGTCCCGAGCGCGTATTGCCGGGTCACGTGATTCGCGAACTGGTCGAGAACGATCGCGTGATCGGCGGAATGACGGCTCGCTGCAGTGAGGCAGCGGCCGAACTGTACCGGATTTTCGTCCGTGGCGACTGCATTCTGACGGACGCCCGTACCGCCGAAATGTGCAAACTGACCGAAAACTCGTTTCGCGACGTCAACATCGCGTTCGCGAACGAACTGTCGATCATTTCCGACAAACTCGACATCAACGTGTGGGAATTGATCCGCCTTGCGAATCGCCACCCGCGCGTCAACATCCTGCAACCGGGGCCGGGTGTCGGCGGCCATTGCATCGCAGTCGATCCTTGGTTCATCGTCGACAGCGCGCCGGACGACTCGCAACTGATCCGGACCGCGCGGAACGTCAACGACAGCAAGCCAGGTTACGTGATCGAGCGCGTGGCTCGTGCCGCGCAACGCTTTCGCGAGCCGGTCATCGCATGCTTTGGACTGGCGTTCAAGGCCAACATCGATGACTTGCGAGAAAGCCCTGCCGTGAGCATTGTCCAGCATCTTGCTGATCGATTCCCGGGGCAGGTAATCGCCGTCGAGCCAAACATCGACGCGCTACCGCCTGCGCTTGACGGCCACGTGCGACTCGTCGAGGCCGCTCAGGCATTGGCAGTCGCCGACATTATCGTCATTCTGGTCGACCACGTGCAGTTCAAGCGGATTGATCCGATACGCATGCAGGCCAAGGTCGTAGTCGATACGCGAGGGGTGTTGATTCGTGGCTAGGAGGGGATTGGGCCTCGCCGCGGGTTATGCGATCTCGCTCATCGGCGGCGTCGGGTCACTTGCGCTGTACGCGCACACGCTCGATGCGCCCGACTATGGCCGGCTTGCGGTGTATCTGGCGCTGGTCGAGGCTTTCCAGGGTGTGCTGTTCCAGTGGCATCGGCTGGCGCTGGTGAAGTTCTGGGCATCCCGCGAGCGGAGCGGCTTGGCCGCCTTCCTGAGCACGTCGCACTTGACCGGCGCGGGTATGGCGACAGCGGTGATCGTTGTCGTACTGGCAACGCTCGCGTTCGGCGCACCGATCCAGGCGGAATGGCTCGCTGTGATTGCGATGGGACTCGGCAAGAGTGCAGCGCTCTACGCGCAGGAACTGGCGCGTGCAGCGGGCGCGGGGCTGCGCTATGCGTGCGGCGCGGTGCTGCTGACGCCGGGCGCGGCGCTGGCGGGCGCAATTGCCTACCGGGTCACGCATTCGGTCGGTACCGTGCTCGTGACATCGGCGGTCGTGTTCGTCGCCGCGGCAATCATCGGTGCCTGGCATGCGCGCAAAGCATCGATAGGCGGCAGATTCAGCAAAGCCGATCTGATCGACATGATCCGCTATGGTTTGCCGCTGATCCCCGTATTCGTCGCAACGACGGCGTTGACGCGTCTCGATCGGCCGATTCTCGCCCAGTTCGAAGCGGCGACGACAGTCGGTGCGTACGCGGCGGCAGCGACCCTCGTGACGAATGTCACTACTGCCGCCTGCCTGCTCGTCGTGACGCCGGCATATCCGTGGCTGTTGCGCGAGAAGGAACAGCGCACCGACGATGCCTATCGCCGGCTCCATGCCAGAACGGGAACCCTCATGCTCGCCGGCGTACTGGCCATGTCGACCGCACTGTTCTGTGCTCGTGACGTCGCCTTCCCGTTGCTGCTGGGCAAGACGCTGGGCGCGGCGGCGGAGCCGATCGTGCTGCCACTTCTGGCCATCGCCGTCATCAGCGCGTTCCGAACGCATTTTTTCGATCAGGCTTATCACCTGTTTTCGAGAACCCACATGCTGATGGCGATCAACTTCGCGACCCTCTGTGTGGCAGTCGTTGCGCTGTACAGCGGTGCGAAACTCGGCGGGCTAGCCGGAATGCTCGTCGGTCTGGCAATTGCACATGGCGTGTCGCTGCTGCTAAGTGCGCTGTTGTCCCGTTCGTTCGTCAATGTCGGTCAACTGGCCGGAGGAATCGGCATACTGGCGCTTGTCTGCCTCGCGTCCGGTGTCGTCGGGTCGGTCATCGGCGTCGCGGGCCTGCCAGGCGGCATTGCCCAACCGTGGCAGGGGATGCTCGCGGCGGCGGGTGCCGTCATCGCGTTTGCGGCCGGGATGTATCTGCTGGACGTAGGCGCCTGCCGGTCGCTCCTGACGCGCTCGCTCATGGCGAGAAGATCATGAATACGGTTCTCGACGTACTGATCCATATTCCATCGCTGCGCGGAGGCGGCGCCGAGCGGGTCGCGGTGGAAGTGGCGCGATACATGGCGAGCCGCGGGCTGCGCGTGGCGATATTCGTTCACGATCCGAAACTCGACTTCGCGTTGCCGCCCGGCGTGACATTGATCGTCGCGAACAGCAGGCGTCATTTGGGGCGCGTGTTCGAACTGCGTGGACTGCTCGCCCGTCATCGCGCACGGAGTCTGATTTCGCTGCTGCCGTATGCCAACCTGATTTCGCTTTTCGCCGGAATCAGTCGTGGAAAGCGGACGCGACTCATCGTGAGCGAGCACACGTCGATCGCGTTCCGTCGGCCCGGCGTCAAAGGCCGAGTCACGCGGGCCATCACGATGCTGCTGTATCCGTTCAGCGATGCGATCGTTGCCGTATCGAGCGGAATCGCGGCAGAGCTGGATGCGCGCATGCCGTGCATCGGCCGGCGCAACATCGTCGTGATCCACAATCCCTGCTATGTGCCGGCCAAAGCGTTGACCGCGTCGCGCCAGATTGCGGCGTGTCCGAACATCCTCGCGGTCGGGCGGCTTGCGTGGGAGAAGGGCTTCGACACGCTGATTCGCGCATTCGCGCAGGTCCACCGGGAAGTTGGCGGCGCCCGTCTGACGATTCTCGGCGAAGGGAGGGAGCGCACCAGGCTCGAGGCGCTGGCCGAATCCGAAGGCGTGGCCGACTTTGTGTCGCTGCCGGGATTCAGCGCGCAGGTCTTCGATGCCTATCGCACCGCTGATCTGTTCGTGTGTTCGTCACGAGTGGAAGGTTTCGGCAACGTGATCGTCGAAGCGCTGTCGTTCGGTCTTCCGATCGTATCGACGCGATGCATGCACGGGCCGGCCGAGATTTTGCAAAACGGTCGTTTCGGTATGCTAGTTGCGGTCGACGACGTGTCGGCGATGGCGCGCGCGATTGTCGATTCGCTGAGGCGCCGGTGCGACCCGTCACGTCAGGTGATGCGAGCGCGCGATTTCTCGCTCGACGAGATCGGTGCGCAATATCTGCGCGTGGCGGGGTTCGAGCAATGAGGTTGAGACGGTCCCTGATCGCCGGCGAATGCGTCGTGCTGGCCGTCTTTTTCGCATTGTTCGTAAGCGGCGCGGCGTTCAATATGGCCGGTCTGAATTATTCGACGGAGACGGCCGGAGGTGGGCTGAAGGTCCATCCGTATACCGTGTTGACAGTTATCGCGTTTCTGGTTGTCGTCTGCGGTGCGCATTCGCTCAAGCATGCGGTGAACAGTTCGCGGTTTCGTGTCGCAGTCGCCGGGGCGTGGGTGACCTGCGCGATTCTGGTCATGAAGTCGCTGCAAAGCGCGGGGCAATCGCTGGGCTTTGCGGTCGATACGATCGTTGCGGCGTTCCTGCTTGCGGCCGTGCTGCCGTTCACGACACAGCGTGTGGCGAGACGCCTGTCGCGGATGATCACGCTGTTCATCGTGATCGAATCGGTGCTAGCGATGCTGGAAGTGGTCGCGCATGTCAATTTGATCACAATCGGCGATTGGTACGGCGAGTACTTTCGTTCGACTGCTCTGCAAGGGCATCCGCTGAATAACGCGCTGATTTTGGTGACATTGTCAGTCTGCCAGCAGACATGCGTGCGCCGGCTGACGTCGGTGCTGATCTTTGTCTTGACGGTCGGCGCGCTGATCGCGTTCGGCGCTCGCGGCGCACTTGCGATTTATCTGCTTGTCAATGCGGTGACGTTCGCGCGTTACGGTCTCGCGTCGGCCGGGCGCCTCGCGGTGTTCATGGCCGGGGCGACGGCCTGCGCGGGTGGCGTTGCGTGGCTCCTGCTTTCAGGCGTCGTCGGCACGCGGATCTCGCAGGTCGGCGCATACGACGATAGCGCGGCCGTGCGTGTCAAATCGGTCGATCTGCTTCAACAGCTCGACTGGTGGCGCTTGCTCGCGGGCAACAGCACGATCGATATCACCCGGATGATGAGCAATGCCGGTATCGGCGTCATTGAAAATTTTCTGGTGGGTTATGTGCTGGCGTTTGGTGCCGTCTGCACCGTGGCCATTGGGTATTTCGTCTATGCAACGGGACGCAAGCTGACCTACGACGCGGCGTCGGCGATGCGCACACGGTTCCTGGTGATCTTGCTGGTGTTTTTTGCGGTCGCGTTGACCAACAACTCGCTCATTACCAAAACGCCGGCGTTTTTCCTGTTGATCGTCGGCATCTGGTGTACGCGATGCAGATGGCTTGAGCGGATCGAATCCGTATCTGCGGCGACGGCAAGCGAACAGGCACGACACATCCCGGATGGCGTCGCCGCGTCCGTCGACGAACGTCTGCAGGCGGGGGCCAGCCTGCGTCGGAGGAGAGCATGAGAGTACTGGTCGTCACGAACATGCTGGCAGGGGAGAATCCGACCCAACCCAGTCAGGGCATCTTCGTATCCGAGCAGGTTGCCGCATTACGCCTGCTACCGGATGTGCGTGTCGACGTCATCTCGGTCCGAGGGTTCGCTTCGCGATTCGCCTACCTGCGCTCGGCGGCGGAGGTTCTGCTGCGCGTCTGGGGCACACGCTATGACGTTGTTCACTATCACTTCGGCTTGACGGCATGGACCGCTGCGCTCGTCCGGGTTCTGTCGCGAGCAAGGATCGTCGTCACACTGCATGGCTCGGACGTGCTCGGTAGCAAGGCACTGCGCTTTGTAACGCTTGTATCGGTGCGATTCGCGGATGCGTGCATTGCGGTCAGCGATGAAATCCGTCACGCGATCCGGACCGTGAATCCGCATTGCGTGACGATTCCGTGCGCGGTGAACGATGCGCTCTTCAAGCCACTCGACTTGGTGCCAGGCGGAAGACCTGAGCGAATTGTCGTGTTTCCGTCAAGCGCTTCGCGGCAGGAGAAGGATTACCCGTTGTTTGAGCGTGTTCTGGCGATCGTAAGGGCACGTTATCCGTTGCCCGTCTTCGAACGCCATATCGACGGGCTAGACCGCCAGGAGGTCTGCCGACTGCTTCAGGAAGCGGATGCGCTGCTGATGACGTCGAAGCGCGAAGGTTCGCCGCAGTCGGTCAAGGAGGCGATGGCCTGCGGCCTACCGGTCGTCTCGGTCAACGTTGGCGATGTCGAGCGGCTGTTATCCGGCGTAGGCGCGTGCCACATTGCCGGCAGCCGCGATCCGGAAGAGCTTGCCGAATTGCTGTTCCGGGTGCTCGAGGCCGGCGAACGGAGCGATGGCCCGCGACGTCTCGCGTCGGGCGGATACCTGTCGTCACAGGTCGCCGAAAACGTGCTTGCGCTTTATCGGGCAACGCTATCCAGGAGATAGACGTTTCCAAAACAAGAGGAGTCCGGCTCATGACCGCTCGTAGCATCACTTTCTTTTCCGCGAGGATCGACGCGTTGACTGCAGCAGCGACCGTTGCGCTGATCGAGAGTCGAATCGACGCGAATACGTTTACGCAGCACTCGGTCGTCAACGTCGCGAAAATCGTCAACATGCACCGCGACGTTCGCCTGGCCGATGCGGTCAACGCATGCGATATTGTCAATGTGGACGGAATGGGTGTCGTCTGGGGCGCGCGCGTGCTCGGGTACGACATCCCGGAGCGAGTGACTGGTGTCGACCTGTTCGGCGCGTTGCTGGAGATGGCTGCGGGAAGAGGGTTTCCGGTTTATCTGCTCGGTGCGCGCGAACACGTGGTGGCGAAAGTGGCGGACATGGCGGCGAACCGGTACCCCGGTCTCCGCATCGCAGGCTTCCATCACGGCTATTTCTGGGACGACGAGCTGGCGATGGTGGACAAGATCCGCACGTCGGGAGCGAAACTGCTGTTTGTCGCGATCACATCCCCGCACAAGGAGATCTTCATCGATCGTTGGCGTGACCAGTTGGGCGTTTCATTCGTGATGGGTGTCGGCGGGACATTCGACGTGGTGGCGGGGCACGTGCGCCGCGCACCACGCTGGATGCAGCAGGCAGGGCTTGAGTGGCTGTTTCGGGTGATTCAGGAGCCGCGGCGAATGTGGCGACGGTATTTGACGACGAATGCGTATTTTGCATACATGATGATGCGCGCAAAACTGAACTCGATAGTCTCAAGATGAGACGTATCCCGCTGCTGTTCATGCTTTGGTATGCATGTGTCGCAGGCGCGGCGCCTGCGACGTGCGAATTCGACCACCCGGAAGGTTACGTGCCAGTCATGTCGGTCGATTGGCGCCACGGTCTTCGCGTGCTATCGGTCCAGGCGCCGACGCAGCAGTCCGTAGTGATCGGCCCAGTCGTGTCGGGTGGTGGGCCGATGTTGAATGTGCATCTCAGCCGGACGGATGATTTTGCGCAGATCGCGAACGGATCCCCGCGTGCGGAAGTCGTGTTGAACGACGCGACCTTTGCGATTGGTGAGGATTACATCCTGCAATGGTCGACGCGCCTGCGGAACGATTTTCAGATCGATACCGCTCAGCCCGAAATTATCACGCAGATCCACCAGGGAACGCCGGTGGGTTCTCCGCCGATTGCCCTGCTGTTGAAAGGCAACCAGTATGCGCTGGAAATCCGCTCGAATGCGAAGTCGGTGCCGAGAGGTGTTGCGTTCGGCGCACCAGCGAGCGACAGGGGACGAACGATCTGCTGGCGTCTGCATTACGTTCCGGACGGGGCAGGCGAAAATGCCGTGACGGAACTGTATAAGGACGGCGTGCCTGTCTACAGCGAGCGCGGGTCGCCAAACGCATACGAGCACGACATGCGAGCCTATCTCAAGGTGGGTATCTACAAATGGCTCTGGCACATCGAGCCGGATAGCGTGACATACCGCGCCGTCTCGTTCGGGCCGGTGTTGCTGTCAAAGAAGAAGGGGCATCGGCGCACGGACGACTGAGGGTAGGGGCCAGGGCTGTTAAGTTTTCCGGGTTGCACATGCGAAGCCCCGGGCCCGCTCAAAGTTCAGTGCGTTTCGATGCAGGGCGACAGCGACGTTACGAACCTCGCGTGTCCGCAGACAGTTCATGGTCATGGAACGCAGGCGTGCGAGTACGCCGGGCTTGTGTCGGGCGCGGCAATGATCTTCTCGCAGCGTCACGTCGCGAACATGGTGATTCTGGTTTTCGACACGCCAGTGGCCACGAATGGTTGACTGGAACGCCCGTGCGTCCAGCGCTGTCGTACTGATCCACCATGCCGTTTCATCCGTTGTGTGCCAGCCGCCCACCTTGCGACGCTCAACTGTGCGCGAGACACGGGCTACCTGCTGCACAAGCGGCTGCCAGCCGTCAGGCAACCAGCCCGGCAACAGATCAAAGATGTGCACGGTGCGTGTCTCGATGCGGCCGTGGCCCTTGTCATGCTGAACGTCGAATTGGATCGGGGCGCGGTGACGTGCCAGATCCTCGCATGCGGCCAGTAATCCCGGCTGGTTTCCCTTGACCTGCAGGAGTACGTCCGCGCCCTTTGCCGAAGCGAGCGTCAGCGTTTTTTTTGGCAATGCAGCGCGTCCAGACCGGGAAGCCCCATCGATTCAATCAATGCCTGTGCGGCCGGGATTTCGTTGGACTTGTCCGACACCTCAACGTGGCCGAGCACAATCAGATCATCATGATCGAAGGCCGACACCAGTTGCCTGGCCGGCATATCCAGCACACGTGAGGCGCTTGCCCGAAGGGCCTTGCCGTCGATTGCGATGAACTGCCGTCCCGCTGGCGGCGATGCCACTGCGTGAGCATGGGCGCGAATCGCGATCTCCAGTTCGTTCTCGTCTATTTCCAGCAGGAACCGTCTGATTCCCACCCAGCTTGGCGCCTTGCGCCAGTTCGTACCGAGCAGGCGATTCAGCTGCCCCAGCCGCTCGTCGATAAACGCCTCGATCTTCCTGAGCGAGTTCGCGCCCGTCAGCATGGCCAGTACGACCGCGCACAGCAGCGGTTCGAGTCCATAGCGCTTTCCCCGTGCCTTGCGACGGTCACTCAGTTCCGAAAATACGCCACCAAAAATCATCGTTCTCTTGTGTCATGAGTGTCATGACGGGAATCCGAAATTAACACGGATGAAGACAAGTTAACAGCCCTGGCCAACCTCTCGTGCTCGTTGACAAAGTCGATTTTCTGGGCCGCTGCGAGAAGGCGCCGAACAAGGGATTCAAGTGTGCGGACGCCCGCACGTAACAGATTGGCATTAACTGCCCTACGCGCGTGCAAGGATCTTCCACGATGGCGATCGGGCAGAAACCGGAAGCCGTATATTGCAATACGTTCCAGAGCAGGGCGAATGAGGGTTTTGCTATCGCAAAATAAATCGGGCAACGATCCGGATTGATTGATCGAATAGCCTTCATTTGCGATGCGCGGAAATGATAAAAATCGTTAATTTTTGGTCGCTAGCCAGCTTTCACCTGTTCATCGCCGGGATGACCATGTAATGTAGTGTGCGCTTCAGACATGAAGTGCAGGCGCCCTCTTCCCCCGATCATCAGATTGCGGGCATTGTCGCCTCAGCGCGGTTCCGGAACAATAACGAAAACGTGACCTGTATGCGCCGTCTATCTCGGGAAGTAAGCTTGATCAGGTTAGGACAACGAATCGCCGCACGTGAAGCGACGTGCTTCACGGTCGCGCGTTCCTGTGCATCGGCGCGTCATGCACTATGGCGCCGGGTGACGGCCTGTGTGATGGTGGGTGTGATGTATTTCGCGCCAGCGGTGTTCCTTGCGGATGAAGTCGCGCACGCTGCGCCAATTGTCGATCCGGGCGCGCCGGTCGGCGACGTCACGGTCAACGTGAACGGTGGCGATGGCAGTTTCACGAACACGAATGGCCAGATCCTCGGGCAGAACAGCCTGACGGTGAACCTGCCGAACCAGACGGTCGATCCGTCTGCCGCCACGTTCGGCACACTCAATGGCGGTAGCGCATTCGATCTGTCGGCGCAGGCGATCAGCAATAGCGGTGCGTGGGTGCTGCCCGGCACGGCGGTGACGGTGACAACCACCCAGGGCCTCACGAATGCCGGTACGATCACTGTGAATGATCTGACGATCGACGGGGCGCTCGCGAACCAGGCGGGTGCCACCGTGCAAGCGAACGACGCGTTCACGCTCACCGGTACGGGTGCGAGCACGAACGCCGGGACCGTGGAGGCCACCAACACGCTGAACATCACGGGCGCGAGCTACGACAACTCGAATGGCAGCACGCTTGCTGGTAACAGCAGCAGCCCCGCTGGCAGCGGCAATCTGGATCTCAACCTGACGGGCGACCTCACGAATGCCGGCGGCACGCTCAACGTCTACGCGGGGGGCAATCTCACCGTGAATGCGCCGATTACCTACGCGCAGGGCGTGACCGGCTATTCGGTGATCAACCAGGACCAGGGCTTCAAGGCGTTTTTTGGTAGTACCTGGGCTGAGATCATTGCGACCGACGTGGGCGGGGGCTTCACCGCCGATGGACTGGTGACGCTGACCGGCGACGGCGTGATTGACGGCGGCTATTTCGCCGGTGCGCGGGGCGTGTCCGCGACGGGCGGTATCACGACCGTGCGCGCGCCCACGACCACACCGGTGCAGCTCGGCGAACATCTGGGCCTGACGACGTGGTGGTGGCGCTGATGCGGGAGTTTCTCAAAACCCTGCTGGCGATGCTCACGTTACTGCTGTTCGGGTTGGTCCTTTTCATGGCGAGTGCGCCGACGCGTGCGCAAACGCCACCGGCAGGTGTGCAACCGGTGCCAGCCGTCCGTCCGGTTCAGGACCCCGCGCAGCAGCTCATCGACCAGCAGCGTGTGCAGGTGAGGCAGCGGCAACTGGCCCAGCCGCCGGCGTCCATCACGGTGCCGGCGACGGAGGCGCAGACGTTCAACATTCCACCAGGCACGCCGGTCGACCAGATCGCGGAGAGCGGCCCGACCTTCCGGATCAGCCGGATCGAGGTAACTGGCAACACCGTGCTGCCGCCCGCAAATATCGGCGCAATCACGGCACCGTTCGCTGGTCACGAACTCGGCTCGCACCGCCTGAACGTGCAGCTCAAACGCCTCACCGATGCGTTCGTGTCGGCGGGCTATGTCACGACGCGTGCGCTGCTCGGGCCGCAGAACCTGGAATCCGGCACGCTCACGATTACCGAGCAGGTGGGCCACATCACCGGCTGCGCGATCAACGGACAACCGGTGCACCGCCTGAAGCCGGGCGAAACATCGGCGGGCGGCGGATGGCTGACCGATGCTGGCTATGAAAACGCGTTCCCAGCCGGCCCGGGTGACGCGCTGAATCTCGCCGATCTTGATCAGGGCGTCGCGCCGATCAACCGGCTGCGTCGCAATCAGGCCGCCATGCAGATCTTGCCGGGCCAGAGCGCAGGGGATTCGGTTGTTGCGATCACCAACCCGCCAGGCGATCGCCTGTACACCATGCTCGGCGTGGACAACTACGGCAGCACGGCGACCGGCGTGACGCGCTATCGCGCCGGCATCGAGGCAGACAACCTGATCGGCCTGCAGGAATCACTCAGCCTGAACTTCATCGACAGTCAGGACAGCAACGCGATTGTGGGATCGTTTGCAATACCGTTTGGCCGCCACACGTTCAGCTACACGCTGTCGGATTCGGAATACCAGGAAGTGATCGGCACGACGGCGCTGGAGTGCGGCCGCACGCTCAGCCACATCTTCGGCTGGAACTATACGCTCGACCGCTCCCAGGCAGGCCTGACGAATCTCGACGCAACGCTGTCGTGGCGGCGCACCGATCGCGACGTCAACGACATCGAACTCGATCCGCAGCACATCGCGGTACTGAGAGTGGGCGGCAACTGGCTGCGCAAGTTCGTGCTGAATGACGCACCGGGCAATTTCACGCTCGACGCGGGTGTGTCGCAGGGCTTGCCGTCGTTCGGAGCAGACCACGATGCAGACGGTATCGCACGCACCGATGCGCACAGCCAGTTCACGAAACTCGACGCGACGGCGAACTTTACGGTGCCGCTGCCGCAATTCGGCCATGCGGCGTTCGCGTACCGCGGCACCCTCGGCGGCCAGTTCACCAACGTTGCGCTGTACGGCTCCGAGCAGCTCTACCTCGGCGGCATGGATACCGTCCGGGGTTTCCGTTCCGGCGAGATCGTCGGCGACCGAGGCTTTTATTCACGCAACGAGATTGCGTGGATCAATGCACCCGCGTGGCACGACGGACGTATCGTGTCCTATGTATTTCTCGATGCGGGAAAAGTCAGTCGCGTTGCGGTCCCGGGTTTCCCGACGCTTGCAGGCGTGGGTACGGGCCTGCAAGCGCAGTGGCAGTGGCGGCAGCGGATGCTATCGGGCGAAGTAACCGTCGGCAGCGCGCTGACCCAGCCGGCGAGCCTTGGCCCCTGCGCGACGCTCGTACTGGCCACAGCCAACCTCAATTTCTGAACCAGTTTTTAACCGGGGAAAATTCATGTCCAACACGACGACCACCATGATCCGCACGCTGTGCGTCACTGCCTTTACCTCAGTCGCCCTGAGCATGACGATGCAGGCCCACGCCGCTGCGCCGAGCACCGCGCAAGGTGCCGCATTGCCCGCAGGCACACTTGCGATTGTCAACGGCGTGCCGATTCCCTTGTCCCAGTTCGACGATGCATTGCATGCCTCGCACCAGCAGGACACGCCACAGGTCCGGCAGCAGATCAAACGAGATCTGATCGTGCGCGAGCTGCTGCGGCAGGGCGCGGAAAAGCACGGGTACGACACAAAGCCTGAAGTTCAGGCGGCCATAAACGTGGCAAAGGTCAATGCGGCGACGCAGCTGTACGTGAAGGATAGCCTTCATCCGGAAGCGGTCACGGACGCGCAGGTGAAGGCCCGCTACGACGGGATCGTCGCGTCGCTGGGCAAGGAAGAATACAGGCCCCGCATTATTTCGGTCGCCGATGACGCAACCGCCCGCGCCGTGCTTGCGAAGTTGAAGGCCGGCAGCCCATTTGAGGCGCTGGCCCGCGCATACAGCGTGGCAGCCAGCAAGGCGACGGGCGGCGAGATGCCCTGGGTGAGTTTCAAAACACCGGTGACCGACGGTAACACGCAGGGATTGCCATTGCCGGTGGCGCAGGCCATCACGCAACTGCCGGCCGGCGCGGTGACGCTTACCGCAATTCCGGTCACGCAGGGCAACAGCACGCTCTACGTGATCGTGAAACTGGATGCGAAACGCCCTACGCAGGTCCCGGCCTTCGACCAGATGAAGGACACGATCCGACAGCAACTGCAGGTCATCGCGGTGGAGAAGGCGAGCGTCCAGTTCGTCAGCGACCAGTTGAAGGGCGCATCCATCCAGCAGTAGTTTTCACTTCGCGCCACGCCGGCTGAAGAAGACTGAACGCATCCGCTCATTACGCTCACGCAGGGATCAATGAAGGTACTGGCATATCTGGAGGCTGCCGAATCCGCAAAAAGCATTTCAATTGCCTTTGCGACGCTCGGTCACGGTTTTGAGGCTTTCGGGACGATCGATAGCCTGAAGGATCAGATCAGGCAGTCGGACGCGGATCTGGTCCTGATCGGGTGGTCGACCAGAGGCATGAGCGGTCTGGACATTCTGCGCTGGGTCAGAACAAACTGCCCTACCGATGTTGCTGTGGCGTTCCTTTCGACCAATGGCCGTGCTGCCGATGTTGCCATGGCGCTGCAGAGCGGTGCGGACGATTATTTCGTTGCGCCGATCGAATTTCAGGCATTGATGGCCCGTTGCGAAGCGTTGATCCGGCGTGTTTCGCCGGCACGGCTATACGCTGCGGAGAGCTACCGCGTGGGACCGTATACGCTCAACTCACGCATGCAGACGGTCCATCTGGATGGATCAGTCATTCCCCTGACGCCGCAGGAAATGCAACTGGCACTGCTGTTTTTTCGAAATCTGTCAAAACCGATTTCGCGTGAGCACATCCGGGAGACCGTTTGGGGTGCGCATGCAAAGATTGCGGCGCGCGCGATTGACACACAACTCTCGCGTCTTAGGACAAAACTCAGACTCGACAGGGAAAATGGGATTCGCCTGAGATCGTTCTACCGGCAAGGCTATGTGCTCCAGTACTGGGACGATGAATTACAGACGGATCGGGACGATATGTTGCAGGAAAGTAACAATGCCGCTCCGCGCAATTAAGAAGGCTGTTAGTACAACGAAATTGTTTGATATCGTTTGCCCTGCGTCGGAGAAGAAAAACTGCGACGAACCAGCTGCCAGTCGTTGCGTGGCAGCTACATCAACGGTTTCTGGAGATCATTTTTATGAAAAAGTCACTTCTGGCTCTTGCTGCATTGGGCACGTTTGCAGGCGTCGCTCATGCGCAGAGCAGCGTGACCCTGTACGGCATTATTGATGAAGGTTTCAATATCAATACCAACGCGGGTGGCAAGCACCTGTACAACCTGTCGAGCGGCGAGTTGCAAGGCTCGCGTTTCGGCCTGCGCGGTACGGAAGACCTCGGTGGTGGTCTGAAAGCGCTGTTCGTGCTCGAAAACGGTTTCGACGTCAACACCGGCAAGCTGGGTCAAGGCGGCCTGATGTTCGGTCGTCAGGCTTACGTTGGCCTGTCGGGCCAGTTCGGGACGGTCACGCTGGGTCGTCAGTACGACTCCGTTGTCGACTACGTCGGTCCGCTGGAAGCGGGCGACCAATGGGGCGGCTACATCGCTGCTCACCCGGGCGACATCGACAACTTCAACAATGCGTACCGCACCAACAACACGGTCAAGTTCACGAGCGCGAACTACAACGGCCTGACGTTCGGCGGCACGTATAGCTTCGGCGGCATCGCGGGCAACTTCACGGAGAACCAGATCTGGTCGCTGGGCGTTGGCTATAACAACGGTCCCCTTGCTCTCGGTGGCGGTTACCTGAACGCACGCACCCCGGCAGCTTCAGGTGGCCTGTTCAATAACGGCGGCACGATCGCCACGAACACGCCGGCTACAGCGTTGGCCGCTGCCAACTATGCGGTGGCGTCGCCGGTCTACGTTGGCTTCTCGTCGGCCAACACGTACCAGGTGTTCGGTCTGGGTGGCGCGTACACGTTCGGCGCAGCGACGGTCGGTTTGACGTATTCGAACATCCGTTTCGGCAATCTGGGCAAGACGTTCGCATCGCCTTACGCTGGTCAGTCGGCGACGTTCCAGAACGCGGAAATCAACTTCAAGTATCAGTTGACTCCGGCTTTGCTGGTGGGCGCGGCCTATGACTACACCCGCGGCACGGAAATCAACGGCGCATCGCGTGCTCAGTACCACCAGGGCGCGGTTGGCGTGGACTACTTCCTGTCCAAGCGTACCGACGTATACCTGACGGGCGTGTACCAGCACGCGTTGGGCGAAACGCTGAATGCAGCAGGCGATACGGTCGACGCAACCGCCGCGATCAACAACCTGACGGGTTCGTCGAACCAGAACCAGTTCACGGCTCGCGTCGGTATCCGTCACAAGTTCTAATTGCCCCTCTTCCGATCCCCGGAATATGCAGTGCAATGCATGTTCCGGGACTACCTGCAGATGGCCTTACAAAAAACAAGGGGCGATGCGATTCGAACGGTTTCATTTCGCCCTGATCTGGGTCTGCGTGCTGCTGGGTGCTGGCGTCGGTCGTGCACTGGCCGGAACGGAGGGCGCCATCGGTGGCATGGTGGCGGGGACGATGGTTGGTCTGATGATCGCCACCTCGCTACTCGACACGGAATAGATGGCCGGTGCACAGAGGGCGGTCGACGGTCGGATGAAGGCGGTCCGCCTCTTCGGGCTGCCACCGCTAGGGAGTCGCGGTGCGCTGTCCGGAGCAGTCCTGAACATTTGCAAGGAATCTATCCCATGTATCTCACACGCAAGGAACGGCAGGCATTACGGGATGTGGTAGCCAGAGGTGATGGATCGCTTGACGAGGTGATCTGGCAGATCCGTCAGATTAATCCGGACGCGTTCCACAGCGCCGACACGCTGCCGGGGCGGCGGTTCCATCACCAGCCGGTACGCGGCGAGCCATGCGTATCCTTCGCGCGCTCCCATGTCAGAAGAGCGGCCAAAGACGCGGCTTATGGAACCGGTGAGCAGGCAGGCGCTGCGGCCTGACGCCTGTAGAAGACCCGGCGCTTTTCTTGAAAACCGCTGAAGAAGGCGCAAATCCATGAATCGAACGTCTCTCAAATGTCCCCATTGCAGCACGTCCGTTGTGCGCGCCACGCGATTCTGTCCGGGCTGCCAGTCACAACTGTGCTGCGGCGCACCGTTCAGGCTGTATGCCCTGGCGCTGGTCGGGGCGATCGTGATCAGTGCGGCCTGCTCAGCGGCGCTGGACGCGGCGGAATCCTGGACGGGATGGCTAATCGGCCTCGCGATATTGATGAGCTGCTGGGGGCTGCTCGACTGGCTCTATGCGGATCGTGTCCGCTTCAAACGGCGCGGTGCCCGCGGCCCCGATGCCTGAGGAACGGCCTGTTCGAGCCGGGCAGATGGGGCGAACGGATTTCAGGCAGAAAGGGTTGCGACCAGCGTCACTGAACAACAGAGATGAAGAACACAGAACAGAAACCAGCCCTCACAGCGGCCAGGGTGATGGAATGCATGACGCCCGGCACGCCGTATACCGGGCAGCAGGTCGCGCGCCTGACGGGCTATAGCCTGCCCGAAGTGCAAAGGGTGCTGTCCGGGTGCGTCGCACGGGGGATCGTCAGGCAGACCCGCGACGATAGGCACAGTGTCTACCGCGTGCCGACGGAAGAAGAAATCCTGCGCGCGGGTGTGCAAATGCTCGGGCATGCCCTTCCCCAAACAATCCTTCAGGGCTATGACGCGGAGCACCGCCGCTTCCGCGAAATGTGTATGGCCAGCCGCCGGCCAGTGTCGGGCAGACCGAACAGCGACGACGAGCCACATGTCTGAGCGGATCGATTAAACCATGCCTGTCGCGCCCGCCAGCGTGGACTCCCCGAGAGCCGCGCGATTCTGAACGTTGAAATCAACTCCAGCTCATGGAACCCAAATTGCCACCGCCGATCCCGCCTGAACACAAATCCGAGCCGGGTACGCACCGCACGAACGAACGCGTCGGCCATCCGTACATGCAGAGCAGGTGGCGCAACCGTCCCAATCTGCGGACCGTGACCGAGCCGGAGGACCGGTGCGAAACGCTCGCGCGCGCCGCCAGCCCGCAGTATGAAGCACACACCACCCCCCACCGGTGCTCGTGACATGCAGGCAGCGTCAGTCGGTGCCGGAGCTTCCCGACCCGGTGGACAACGCCTGATGGACTGGTCGCAGCTGTCGGCAGCGGTGCCAGAGGATCGGGTTTTCAAACCCGTGATAACGAAGAACCACGGGTCCGCTGCCGCGCGTCCAACCATATCACCGATCGTTCAAACGACAGACATGCTGACACGACGTACGCTCCCGGCGCTTCTTGTTGCCGCTCTCCTGCTGGCGCCCGACGCCGGCGCGTTCGCTGCGTACAGGGAGGCGTGGCTAACCAATCGTCAGATCGAGCAGGCTGGCGCGGCGTCACTCCACGGCTCTTCGACCCAGGCCTGCGGAAAATATGCGCTTAGATGCGGGGCTGATACATCGTCGGAGAATCGAGCCGCTGCGCACCTCAGGGTGCACCCTGCATTATCCGATCCGATCGCGGGGTTTGCCAGTGATTACCCGCACCCTATTCGCTCCAGGCAGGATTGAAAATTCGCAGGTAACCATCATCTTGTTACCCGTGGGAAAAATATATGACCATAACGAACCAGCGATTATTGACACAGGGCATCGTGCTTGCGCGGATGACGTCCGGTACCCGGTACAGCCTTCACCAGCTCGCTAGACTGGTCGGCGCAGGGATGCCAACCATGCAACGGGTGCTGGCAGAATGCATCGTGAGAGGGGTGGTAAAAAAGTCGATCGCTGGCAAGCGAGATGTCTACTGGTTGCCTGCGGCAGACGAACTCCCAAGTAGCCAGGGCGGTCGGTCAGCGTCTCTGCGCGAGACCATGCAGGCGTATGACGCGGGTAACTGTCGCTTCCGGGACCTGTGCCTGGCAACACGGACCGGCGGGAAGACAATCTGAACGTCAGGCACGCTGAGTGCAGCGCTCTTTCTGTGGAGTGCGAAAGACTCCACCAGACTGGATGCCGGCCGGGAAACTCTCGCGACGGGACTGTCGGGCCGCGCGTCAATCGCCAATTCACAATCGTATAGCTCTTATGGTTCGTTCATCTCGCCAGACCCGAAACAAACCCGGCCGCAAGCCGCTGACGAAGGAAATGCTTCTGCCTCTGCCGGCCGTGAAAGTTCGCGCGTTGTCGCTCGCAAACCATCTATTGCTCGCCGCGATACACAGTGGGCACGGCAATCTGGACGTGGTGAAGAATCTGATCAGAGTCCTTTATCTGGCGTACTTCATGCTCGATGGCGCACAAGGGCAGCGCGATCTGGATGTTTTCCGTAATGCTGATGCCGTATTGGAGCACACCACGGCGCGAGCGGAGCAGGCTCAGGGATGGACGCTTACTGAAGAAGATCACGGCGTGCTTGAACGTCTTCTCGCTTTTCATGACCAGCAGCTTGGCACGATCCCTTCATACCGCTATCTCGAAGCCTGGGATCGTCTGGAGCGGTTCGTGCGCAGCGACGCCCCGTCACCGATCACAGCGTGACTGATAACCCATGATTAGCTTTGCCGCAACTCTGCGTAGGCAGACGCTCTGGCAATGCTGCAAACATCTACGCTTTCATTGCGTCACCATGTCCAATTTTCTGTTCGATCTCTTCTCGAACTTCGCCTTGCTGGCGATCGTGCTGATCGTGTGTCATCTGTGCAACCGTCTGATACCGGGCGCAACGCTCAACGGTGCGTATATTTCCGTCGGGCTGGCAGCGGCGGCGTTATTGCTCGGCGCCGTCCTGACCTTTCTCGTGTTCGCCGACGCGCAAAACCGCTACGACAAGTTCAGCGCACCGGCCGCGTTCTTCGCGCGCACCATTGCCTATGCGCTCGCAGCCATTGCCGCGCTGACATGGTGTTATGTGGGGCGCCTACTACGCCCCACCTGGACCGATACTCGCAGCACGCTCGTCCCCGGCGGGGCAGACGAAGTGCAGCCGGGCGTATTGACCGCTGGACCGATAGCAACCACCCGCATCAGTATCGATCGGATTTTCAAAAGCGTGATAGCGGAAGAATCATGAATCGCGTACACCATAAGTGCAGCTACTGCGAGACGACAGCATCTGTGGCTGCAGCCGATTGTCCGGGCTGCCGCGCGGAACTGCGCTGCGGCGCGCACGACGCTCTATATGTTGTCGCGCTGGTTGTTTCGATCATCATGTGGTGCCGCATGCTCGTCGCCGTCCACGCAGCCGAAGCGCGGGCGGGATGGGTGATCGGTCTGGCGGTATTGATTAGCGGCTGGGGGCTGCTCGACTGGCTGTACGTGGATCGTGTCCACTTCAGGCGGCGCCGTGCCCGCGACCCCGATGTCTGAGGAAAGGCCTGTTCGAGCCGGGCAGACGGGGCGAACGGATTTCAGGCAGAAAGGGTTGCGACCAGAGTCACTGAACAACAGAGATGAAGAACACAGAACAGAAACCGGCCCTCACAGCGGCTAGGGTGATGGAATGCATGACGCCGGGCACGTCGTACAGCGGGCGGCAGCTCTCGCGCCTGGTGGGCTATAACCAGCCGGAAGTGCAGACGGTGCTGTCGGCGTGCGTCGCACGCGGCATCGTCAGGCAGACCCGCGACGGCGGGCGCAGCATTTATCGCGTGCCGACCGAAGAAGAAATCCGGCACGAGCGTGAGCGGCTGGAGCGGCGTGCTTTCCCGCCGGGCGAGTTGCAGGGCTACGACGCGGTGATGCGCCGCTTCCGCGAAATGTGTATGGCGACCCGCGTGCCTCTATCAGGCAGCGCGAACGGCAAAGGTAACAGTGAACCGCATGAGTGAAGTGACGAACCAGAACGCTTCTGTCCGGCGCACGCGTCGCGCCGGTGAGGGGGGCGATCCGCGTGCCTCATGCAGGCCGCCGCGACGCCTGGTGTCCCGGCGGCTTCCGGCTACGCGTCACCCGTAACCCTCGCCAGCGTCAGCGCCAGCGATATGACATCAGGTCGTAGATTGCACCCAGCCTGTTACGCGCACCTCATAGTTTAAACACATTCATGGCCCGTACTTCCCGTCGCACCGAACACAAGCCCGGTCGCAAGCCGCTGACCAGGGCCATGCTGCTGCCGCTGCCGGTGAGTCAGGTTCGCGCGCTGTCGCTCGAAAACCATCTGACGCTCGCCGCGATGCGTAGCGGTCATGGCAGCACGGAAGTGGCAATGAACCTGCTGCGGGTTCTCTATCTCAGCTACTTCATGCGCGATGCGGCAGACGATGAGCGGGATCTCGAGGTGTTCCGCGAAGCCGAAGCCGCATTGGCACGATGCCGGATAAGGGCGAACCGGCACTTGGGATGGACGCTGCCCGAAGAGGATCAACGGGTGCTCGAACAGATCCTCGCGTTGCATGACGGGCAACTGGCGTCGCTTCCTTCACACCGGTATACCGGGGCCTGGGAGCGCCTGCAGCGGTTCCTGCGCAGCGACGACTGGTCGCCCATCGGGTCGGGCGGACCAGATGAAGATGAGGAGCAAAAATGTTGAGGCTTCAGGATGAGGGCGCGAAGACGCGCCTGCGACATGACGTGCGGGCGCGGGCTGAATTTGCGCTGCATATGGTGGCGTCAAAAGCCTTTGGCGACCCGTATGAGGTGTCTCCTGGGGCGCGGGCCACGATGCGCAGGGTGGTGAAGCAGGTACTGGAGGAGGCGGTGCGTTTCTACGGATTCACGCGCGACGTTGATCTGTCCGTCTCTCTGGAAGCGGGCAATACCTGCGGGCTGACGTTCGAACTTTCGCGGGAAGCGCTGCGGCATTTCCCCGACCGGGCGCTCGCGGAGGTACTGCTTTAGTTATATCGGGAAAGCAGTAAGGGCCGCCGTCCGTGCGGGCTTTTCTGTATCGGTCAAGTCCGCGCCTGCGGGCTGGAACCGCAAATATACAAATGAAAAGCCGAGCATGAGACCGCGTATGCACAAGAAATCCAGCGGCGGAGCAACGCCATACGGACTGCCGGAGGAGAACGGGACGGGCGAGCCGCCAGCACGGCGCAGGGGCCGGCCCGAAGGGCTCGTGACGGGTTCCTTTCCCTGGACGCTGGCACAGATGGACGTCGGCTCGATCATGCTGGTCATCGAAAAAAACGAGTTCTACCGGCAGACCATCGCGATCGCCGTGCGGTCCGTCCAGAAACACATCCCCCGGCGCCGACTACGACGTCACGCTCTGTTACGGCTTCGCCCACGACTTGGCAGTCCTTTCCGCTTCTACGAGATCAGGCGTACATCGTGACGGCTGCGGCGGCGCGCCGTATCTTCTGACGGACCAGGTTGGCCGATCGGTGAGCCCGCTGCACAGTGGGAATACTCAACTCGAAAGTACGAGATTTGCTGGCCACCGGTCGCGGTTTTACCACCTATGATATGAGCATAATGCTGCTTCCGGGAGCGGAGGATTGTCTGACGCTTAAGGCCGCCTGACCATGCCATGAATGATCGCGTCCGTCGCGCCGGGCCCATGACCCCACCGCCGGTCCTTGCCGCCTGCTGCGTGTGCGGGACGCCGTGTCCTGACAAGTTTACCGGCGCGGCGAGGGGCTGGGACTGGTTCACCGGCTACTTCGATGAGACCGTGCATTTCTGCCCGGCCTGCAGGGCCAGGCGCAGCTCGGTGCACGCGCATCTGCTGCGAATCTCAGCCACCACGCCGTTGCCGCCCGCGCACTGGCACCGACTGCGTGATGCGCTGGAGCGGGATCTGCTCCCGCCGCGCGTGCGGGCCACCCGAGCGCACCGGTAGCGCGCCATGACAGGGAGAAACCGCGACATGGAACACGACGGACATGAGCATCGTTCCCAGGTCAACCGGGTGCTGAACCAGTTCATGGAGGACCTTCTCGACGGCGCGTGGGCAGACCACGTGCCGCCGCAGGACGTGCTGGCCAAAAATTACGACGTGAGCCGCACCGTGCTGCGCGAGGTGCTCGCGATGCTGCTCGCACGCAACATGCTCGACGTCCGGCCCAAAATCGGCACGCATGTCCGTCCGGTGCATGAGTGGCGCATCGTCAACGAGGACGTGCTCTACTGGCGCGTGCGCATGGACCCCGATCCACAGTTCCGGACGGCGCTTACCGGATTGCACCGCCTGATCGGCCCGGCCGCCGCCGCGCAGGCTGCAACCCGTGGCGATGCCGCCGCCATTGACGCGATCGGGCTCGCATTCGATGAACTGCGCGAGAACCCGCCAGGCGAAGCCGGTTTTCTGGCTGCGCGCGAGGCCTTCGCGATGCGGATCCTCGCGGCCAGCGGCAATCCACTGTTCTCGGAGCTGGCGCCGCTGGTGCGCGGCGCGCTCGCGGTGGCCGGGCGGCAGGCAGTACAGCGCAAGCAGGACTGGCCGGACACGCTGATACTGTACGGACGCGTCGTCGACGCGATCAGGCGGGCCGATGCCGATAAAGCGCAGACTGCAGCGCTCGCGCTGATCGACCACACCAGCCCCGATGAACGCGGTTGACGGGGTTGTCGCCAGGCGAGGCTGGCGGTGTATGGCCTAGGGTTTTCACTGACATCCATTCCGATACCCGATCCGTTAACGCAGAGGGTGAAGCAGGATCAGGCATCTTGCGATACCGGACAGGAATCATCCGGGCGGTCGTGCAGTAGTCCGAACCGTTCACGGGCCGCTTGCAGGACAGCCATAACCGCAATAACAGGAAGACGATATGAAGACCACCCAACGACTCAGGCTCGCTGGCAGCGCGTTGCTCATTGCGCTGTCCACCCATGCCTACGCACAGTCTGCGGCGTCCGCGCCTGCCGCGATGCCTGCGGCGAGCGGACCGACGGCAGCAGCCAAGGCGCAGTATCATGCGTCGAAAGCGCAATACAACGCTGCAAAAGCCGCGAACCGTGCGCTGGCGAAAAAGGTGCGCAACGCGCTGGTGGCCGACTCCACGATCAGCGCCAGCAATCTGACCGTGCGCGCGCATGACGGCGCGGTGACCTTGCAGGGCAGCGTGCCTGAGGCACCCCAGTCCGATCGTGCGACCGAAGTGGCAAAGGGCGTAGCTGGCGTGAAGTCGGTGAAGAACGCGCTGTCGATCCATCCGGCTGGCGCCTGACAGGTCACGCGCAGCGCTATCGCTGCGTCGGCGTCAGTCCGGCTCCGCGCCGATCTGACGCCGATGGCCGGAACCCTGTTCGCGGCTACGCCCGTCCGATCAGGCGATGCCACGCTCACGCGGCCAGGTCGTCGCGTTTCCATCCTGCTTCCGAGCAGCGCCGGTTTACGTTCAGGCAGAACGCGCGATCAACAAACAGCCGGCGCGCCTCGATCACACCGTACTGGATGCACAGGATGCCCTCAATCGCCTGCCAGTCGGCGTAGCGACCGCTGTCAGCGAGGCTGTATGCAACCTGCCGAATGTTTTCGCACCAGCCATTGCGCAACACGTCTCTCGTCGCCATGATCCAGCCATCCTGCGGGTGGGTATGGTTTCATGATAGACGGCGTAGAGTGGGTTGCCTTTATCCCGGGGGCGATTGTGACGGCTCCACCGCGCACCCAGCCGCCCACCATGCCGAACGAGTGCTGGTCGTGCGAGTACCTGCGCGACGTGCCGGGCGACCGTCCTATCGCCTGCGCGAACCCGGACCCGGCCATGACCGGCAACGAACACGGAATCAGGCAAGGGTGGTTCTGGTATCCGCTTCTGTTCGATCCCATCTGGAAAACGAAGGATTGCGCGAACTATAGCGAGTGCAATCCGGGGGGGATCGTAAAGAATGCCGAAAATCGCGGCCAGCGCCCGTCAGTTCTGGCACGACCCGATGCGCCGCCACCGTCCTGGAATCCACACACTTTCATGACTTGTCCGGACAAGCGGTTCTTGTAGATATTGATCCCCATATGCCGCCGCGTCGCTTCAAACTGAAATAGTCGAACACTTGCTCTACCGGGCACTCAAAACATCCATCGGTCGTATCCATCGATGCGCGAACTCCACGCCGCAGCGCAATGATTTGACGCCCTGTTGCGTCGAAGTTGGCGGGATCGAGCCAGGTATCCAGTGCTGTCTCACGCGTTGGCCATTCCACGTCAAGCAGTGAAAACACTGCCGTATCACGGCTTCGCCCTTTGACGATCATATGTTGCCGAAGCGTACCCTCCTGGCTGAAACCCAGTCTGAGACATCCCTGCCGACGGATTGGTGATTCGCAAAACGAAGTTTCAGAAGAGCAGTGGGCGGCGACAATTACGCCGGAGTAACATCCTTCCGTGAGGCAACACGACCGGCCGTGCTGCTTGACGCTGTCTAGAGCAGGTTGGTTTTTGTGCATCCAACGACCAAAGCGGCGCTGGAGCGGTATATCCCGACCTTATCGGCCCCGTAGACCTGCATGTTGGCCTGCCAGATTCGCTTGATTTCCGGACGCAGAAACTCATCGCGTTTCGCTCGGGCACAGCGCCGCGATGGATCGCGAAGCTGTGTGGCATGACGCCGATAGCCCGACGGGGCAATCCGTAAGACCTTGCAGATCGGCTCGACCCCGAAGGTGTCGCGATGCTGATCGATAAAGGCCTTCAGGACTTCAGGCGGCGGTCGAGCTCCGCCTGGGCGAAAAATGCGGTCGCCAGCTTCAGGATCTCATTGGCACGGCGCAGTTCCTTAGATACTATGGAAGGGCTGCGGAAGTAAGCCTCCTGGAGTAAAACGAGGATTCCAACACCCGTTTTCCGAGAGGAGTACGCAAATGAATGCGCCTCGCACGGCCCTTCATGGGCAGGATACAACCATCACCGGATCGCTGTATGTCGCCTTCGAACTGGGTGACAAGAGCTGGAAGCTCTCGCTGGGCGATGGGGTGCGCGCGCCGAGCCGCTGCACGGTGGCCGCCGGCGATACGGCCGCAGTCTTCACGGCGATTGCGAAGGCCAAGGCGCGCTGTCATCTGGCCGCCGATGCTCCGGTGTGCAGCTGTTATGAAGCCGGGCGTGACGGCTTCTGGCTGCACCGCTGCCTGGAAGAACATCAGATCACGAACCTCGTGGTGGATTCTGCCAGTATCGAAGTGAACCGGCGCAGACGTCGCGCCAAGACCGACCGTCTTGACAGCGACAAGCTGCTGTCCATGCTGATGCGCTACTACGGTGGTGAACGCCGGGTGTGGGCGGTCGCGCGCATCCCTACTCGCGAACAGGAAGATGAGCGGCGAGTACACCGTGAACTCGGTCGCCTGCGGCAGGAGCGTACCGCCCACAGCAACCGGATCCGCTCGCTGCTGATACTCCACAACCTGCGAGTCGAGCGCATCGGTGGGCGCCCGTGGACACACTGGTGGGCGCAAAACGCCGCCCGATTGTTGCCGGGCTTGCGCGCCGAGATCGAGCGCGAATGTGAGCGGCTTTCGCTCGCTGCCAGGCAGATCAGGGCACTCGAGGCACAGCAGCAGCACGAGGTGCGTAGCGGTGCGCAACCCGCAATTGCGCGGCTCGCGCACCTCGCGGGTATCGGAACCGGCAGTGCCTGGGTCCTGATCAGGGAACTGTTCGGCTGGCGAGAGTTTCACAACCGCCGCGAAGTGGCCGCCTGCCTGGGCCTGGCCCCGACGCCCTATGCCAGCGGCACGAGTGAAGTTGAGCAGGGCATCAGCAAGATCGGCAACAAGCGAGCCCGATGGCTGATGGTGGAGCTGGCGTGGAGCTGGTTGCGCTTCCAGCGCAGCAGCCAGCTAAGCCACTGGTTCAACGAGCGCTTTGCCGGCGGCGGTAAGCGTGTGCGACGCATCGGCATTGTGGCGCTTGCGAGACGTCTCGCGGTCGCATGGCGGATCCGGGATGGGCAGGTTGCAGGATGGGGAGTTTCCTCTCCGCCCCAACTTGACCGCCGTTACTGGTAACTCATCGTGAAGGTGGCGCGGCCATTGGCGGAACCGGGCTGTACAGGGCCTGTCTGGATATAGCGTGCGCTCAAGTGAATGGTGGAAGTGCCGTTGACTGCAGTCGAACCGGCCAGCCACTGGTTGGTGTTGCCGTGGACGTTCGAGTCCGGGCCGTAGCCGACGGGAGTTCCTTGATTAAGGACCTGGATGCCCAAGCCGGTTGCGGTGGAGTCCGGGGTACGATTCAGCGTGGTCGAAACGTTAGTCAGATCAGTCTGGTCGGTCAGCGTGGTATAGATGCTAGTGCTGCCGCCCGCTCCCCCCGTACACGTCAGCGAAATGTAAAATGGCACCGCTGTGGTTGTCGTGCCCACGCCTGTGAACTGGTTCAGGGGAATGTTGCCAAGCGAAACAGTAATCGACGGCGTGGCTACCGTGCATGTTGGTGCATAAGGCACGAAGGTTATTGCCCCGGCGGCCTGGAATGAAGCTAGTGTCGCATTATCACCGGGCTGGCGCGCCTGAAAAATGGCCCACGGACCCGGCGATGATCCTGCCGAGGCAGGGCCAGTTATAATAAATTGGGCTATTATCGGGCTGTACGCGGTGAAGTCTATGCCACCGTCTGAAGTAGGAAGCCCTATGCCACTTGTTCCGAAAGCGGGCAAAGCGAGCGATGAACCCGAACCTGAGGAAAATGTGACGCCAATTCCAGGAACTCCAGTCGGTACTGTGTTATAGGCTCCCACCGACGCCCCGCCATAGGTTTGATACCAGAATAAGCCTACGCTTAGCTTGCAAACATCCGACAACGTACTCGGTACAATCGCTGACAGAGTGCCAATTACGGTCCCAGGAGAGGCGTTCGGATCAAACTTGATAATTGTACTGGGGAATACAATAATGCTGCCGAAGGGAGCACCAATACACGTAGCCTGAGCCCAACCCGGCATTACCAGGATGACGGCGAGCAGCCAGAGTTGAAGTAACTTTTTCATCATGTTCATGTTCATGCGAGGAAGTGCGTGAGCCAACCGCGGCGGGTGTGTTGAGCCCGGTCAACGGCGGCAGCGCGACGACACAGGGCGCCGTGCCGCCGGTGCTGAAAACCGCGCTCAGCTCATCCGGTGCGAAGGTGGGCGCGACCAAAGCCGCATGTCGCCCGCGCGACCACCAGCCAGACACGCTGCGGCGCGGTAGCGCCCGCTAGCGGAAGAGGTGTCCACACAGGCGCGGGCGGCGCTGCGCTGTTCGGCGGCCTGCAGATACACGACCGAGAAGGCCAAGAGCAGAAACACCAGCAGGTACGGAAACCGGCGGGATAAGATTATCGGTCGCATCAGGCAGGTCCGGGATCGGGCCATTGCAGAACGGAGGGACGCCCCGTCGTCCTGCAGGTGCCGTTACTGGTAGCTCATCGTGAAGGTGGCCTGGCCATTGGCGGAGCCGGCCCTGACCGACGAGCCCGTCTGGATATAGCGCGCGGTCAGGGGAATGGTAACCATGCCGCCACCTGCCTGTACCCACGAACCAAACTGCTGGTTGGTATTGTTCACGACGCTTGAGTCCGGGCCATAACCGACGAGATAACCGCCACTGGTCTGCACCTGGATGCCCAGGTCTTGAGCGGTCGAGCCGGGGGTCAAGTTCAGCCACGGCCCCACGTTGGTCGGATCGGTCTGATCCGTGAGCGTGTACAAGATCATTTGAGCCGGCACCTGCCCCGAACACTGCAACTGGATATTGAACGACTGCGACGGCTGACTAGTCGCACCCACACCTGTGAACTGGCTGAGAGGAATCGCGCCAAGAGAAACCGCAATCGACGGCGTGGTCACAGTACATGTTGCCGACGCGACAGTACCATTTATCGGCCTGATGAAGGGGGCCAATATCGGATTATTGGCTTCATCATAAATATACATATAAAAATTACCTGAAAATGTGCCAACCGAAAACGACCCATTTTTTAGAATAGCAGCGTTGGTGATCCATAATTGGCTTACGGATCCCGACACTGAAACCGAACTCCCCGCATTCTGTCCTCCGGTGTCCGCGGTCAATACAACCTGTAACCAGAGACCTGGCACCGAAGTCGGATAGGCATTAATTTGATTATTAGGCGCCGGAGGGCCATTATATGGCCCCGAGGCATCTCCTCCTCCAAGAATTCTCAATGTAGTACCAGGGGTACAGTTTAGTGGTGGATTAAATGTAACAGCGATAGCTTGACTAGGTTGACTAGTGAGCGCACCAATCGAAGCATTTTGGTTAAAGGTGCCGAGATTCAGCGCACCCCCACCACCCGCAGTACCACCGGTACACGTCGCCCGAGCCCAGCCCGGCATCACCAGGATGACGGCGAGCAGCCAGAGTTGAAGTAATTTTTTCATCATGTTCATGTTCATGTTCATGCGGGGACGTGCGTGACTCTGCCGGCGAGTGTGGTGAGTCCGGTCAGGCGTCAGGGCATGGCCGTGAAGGGCCCGCGTATCGAGGTTGGGGGTCAGGTGGTTCATTCCGCTCATCATTTGGCGGCACTGCTGGCGGCAGCCACGTTGGGTTTGTATGACGGCGCCGCTGTGGACGCGGCCGCTGCCGAGCAGGTGGCCTCGATCTGCTGGTAGCTGTCTGACTGGCTGTCCTTCTTTCGCACCGGCAGGTCGTAGCTGAGGTGGCACAGCGAGCCGCTGTCCTCGCCCCATTTCACCGTCAGGTTGCCTTTATCCTGCAGCCCGCGCGCAAAGATGCGGCTCGCCTGGCCCACCACTCCGACATCCTTGCCGCTGTCGTCCTGCACCGTGGCGCCAAACGGCAGCGGCGTGCCGTTCGCCTGCCGTACCTCGATCACCGCCGAGCGCCCGTAGACCGTCGCGAACTTCAGCAGCGCGATCGCCCCGGCATGTGGCGCGACCTGCTGGCTCGTCTCCTGCAGCTCCACATCGGTCGACAGGCCCTTCGGATCCAGCTCGACCGTGTTCATGCTGTACGGCGTCAGGTACGGGATCACCGCATAGCCGCGACTGTCCACCTGTGCGCCCGACGCGTTGGTCACGTGTGCGCCTTCGGCATTGGGCGCCTCGATGATGCCGAACGTGTCCGACAGCGGCTGCGACAGCGTCACACCACCCGGGTGCGCCACCACCGCGCCACTGACACCGAGCGAGCCCTGCGAGTAGCCGGTGCCTGCGCCGACCGTTCCCGAGAACTGCGCGTACGGGCTGCGGTACAGCGCGTTGGCGCTGCCGCCGGTGGTCGACGACGTGTCGCCCCCCCAGGCGTGGTTCGCCGTGACGCCATAGGACAGCTCGCTGTTCTCGCCCAGCGCCCCCGAGACCATGGTCTGCAGCTGCGTCTGG
>NZ_CAJNBO010000035.1:0-65454 GCF_905221015.1 Paraburkholderia nemoris
CGGACAGGTGTGGCAGCCGTACGTGCGGGCGAACCTCTGGCGGGACTGGGGTGCGCAGGCAACGACGACGTATGCCGGAGTCGATCAGGTGCCGGTGGTCGGGCAGGCGACGCGCATGGATGTCGCCGCGGGCGTCACGGCGAAGATCGATACCCGCATGAGTGTGTACAGCCAGTTTGGCTACCAGTTCTCCGTCAACTCGTCAGCCAGCGGAAGCCGCAAGGGCGTCTGGGGCGATATCGGCGTGCGATATCTCTGGTGAGCCCACACCGGATCGATACCATTCATGGTTGAGGTTGCAAGCCTCACGGTGATCCACCGGCGGCCAGAGCACGAAGATCACTTATGGGTAACAAGCGGGCGGATGCTCCTGATCGCTGTTGCGCAAGATGTGACGACGTGCCAAGCGCGCTGAGGCAGACGTCACGCGCAGGCGGCGGGGGCAAACCGGAAATCGCACCAAAGCATGCCTGAGCGTGCTGAAGGGCACTTGCCATTCCATTGCCATTCAAAGGCCCCTCATCCAGCCCGGCCGCCTCGCGGCCCATCAGCGCCGTCAGGCGCGCACCCGGGCGGCTTCGCCGCCGGGGTTTCCAAAGGGGCATCCCCTTTGGGCGCGATATGTTTGGCAAAGTGCGTAGCAATTTGTCGAACATATGCATCGTGCCTCCCTCTGCCTCCGTTTTACGCTTCGCAGTGCATAGCCAGTGCACCTTCAATGCACTCTCAATTCATCACAATGCGCTTGCAATGCATTTTCATGGCGAAATCAATGCGTGATCAGTTATGATGCAGTGCGAAGTATGCGCATTTTTCGTGAAGACCTAGAAATGGACAACGCGTAATGACTGAAAGCACCCTGAGGAAAACGCTTGTCCGGCTTGCCACTGGCGATGGACACCGCTCAGAAACCGCCAGACTTAACGATGTATTCGATGAAGTTGAAACGGCGTTGCGGGCGGGCGTACGGCGTGCTGCCGTGTTGGACGCGTTACACCGGCAGGGCTTTAGAATGACGCTTTACAGCTTTGAAAGCGCGCTCGCGCGTCTGCGCAAGAGGCGACGCCCGACCGCGCAGAAACCAGCAGATTCAAGCCTTGCTCAAGTCGTCTCGACGCCAGCGCTCGGCGGCGCACCTGAGCCACTTCGAAGTTCAGACCAGCGTCTTGCCCAGACAGGCAGTACGCTTGTCGCCGTGCCTGAGGACTGGCTGACTGCCGAACTCACACCAGCACAGTACCGGCTGCTTTCAACAGCACAGAAAGCGCAGAAACGCCAGGCCGCTGTTGAAGAGGTCTTTCCTAACCCGTACAAAAAACCTGCTTAGGTCAGCGGATTTCCAGCGTCTGTCCGGATCGCCCCTTCGGGTCGGCGCTCTCCCCACGCTACCGCGTGGGTCCCCGTGCGCCTCGATCCGGGCGCGACGGTGCGCGCGAAGCGTTCGCGGTCTGCGAACGCCGATGGCTTGCAGGGAAGTGGTTCACGCAGTGCCGCTGACCGATCCCGCGCATCCCGATTGAGACGCGCGGGATACAGGGGTTATGCGGCTTCGTCCTCCGTATCGTCTGTCACCTCGTCGTCTACGCTGTCATAGGCGTGCGGTTTCTGACGGTTCGTCAGCACCTCCGGCAACCAGCCACTCTGCGCGAGCCGCAATTGCGCCGCCTCGGCTGCGGCGTCCTTCTTCATCGCGGCCAGTGGTGCAGCAGCCTCCGGTGACACGGCAGCGGACACCACCTCGACAATGCGCGATTTCGGCACATGGTTCAGGTAGCTCGCGCGGGTCGGCGTCCAGTACTTCGTCATGTCAAGTTCAAGCATGTCCGCGAGAGCATTCACCGGATGCGGGGTGTCCGTGATACTCACGCCGTCCACCGTCGCGGCCACGCAGAATGCAAACAGGTTGCTTGTCACGTCCTCGCTCTGCGCAAGCAACCAGGGCAGCAACTGGTCGAACCGCGTCGGCAGCATCGCCGCCCATTTTTTGCGTTCGGCTGAGATTTCCAGCCAGGCTGGGCTTGTATCCATGTCATCGACCTCGGCCAGCTTGCCGTGCGTGCAGGTCGCACGCACGGTGATTGCGTGAGCGTCGTACAGGTACTCGTAGTGTTCATCGAACACGGTCGGGATAAGCTGTGTCATCAAAACAGCGAGGGCCGCAACCGGGTTGCGTGCAAGCTCGACCTGCACCGCCGCCGTGCGGTGCGAGGTCAGGCGCTTGCAAAGCTCCTTCCCGTGCAGTGGCTTTTCAAGACGACCGCCTTCGATTTCGGCGGCTCCAGTCACATTCTCAAGCTTCGCCGTTTTCCGGTCCTGCGGCTTGATAAGGCCGTGCTCGATCTGCACGTTGCCGTCATGGTCAAGCGTGACGAATGCGCCGCCGTGCGCCTTCTGCGTCTCGTCCCAGGATTCGAGGCGCGCAGCGAATTCATCAACGGCGCGCTCAGCGAGTTCCGACGCGGCTTCAAGACGCTCGCGCTGTTCGGGGTCGTCGTCGCCCGAATCATCATCGTAAAACGCGTCGAGCGCCTTTTGTGCGCTCTCCTTGACCTTCTCCAGGGCGCGAAGCTCCGTCTTTTCCTTCTTCGTGTAGTTGCGCGTCACGGAGGGCAAACGACCATATCGGGCGATTTCGTTGAAGTCGTATTTCAGCCTGGTTTCAACCCATGACCAGCCCTGGGTGCTCAACTGCTGCGCGATGCCAAGCATCTTTTCTGCGGCGAGCCGTTGCAACAGTTCGGCATCGGTCACATAGCCACCGTTGGCGTCCTCGCTGAAAAGATCGTGGCGGACGTGACCGCCTGCGGCCTCATAGGCGGGCAGGGTGACGAATGCCACCAGATGACTGTCGCGCACGCTGATTTCCTCGTGCGTGATCGCCGCGCGCAGTCGTGCCGGTTCACGCTGCCAGGGTTGCGCCACGTCGAACCAGAAGCGTTCCTGTGCCGCGTGGTCGTCAACGAGCGCCAGGGTGCTGACCTGTTCGAACGACATTTCGTCATTACGGAACAGTTCAATCAACCTCGGGGAGACGTTCGCCAGCTTGAGACTTCGGCGCACGGCAAGCGGCGTGGTTGAGAACAACAACGCCACGTAATCGATGCTGCGGCCTTCCTCCAGTAACAGGCGGAAAGCGATACAGGCATCAGCGATATGCATGGGCTCGCGTTGCTGGTTTTCGATCAGGGACGTGGCGAGCGCTTCGGCTTCGCTGACGATCTTGACCGGGACCGGATAGGTGGCCGGAATGCTGCCATTCTCCAGCAGCAGATTGAGCGCGGCGAACCGGCGCTGCCCTGCGCATACGCCAAGCGGCGGGTTCTTGCCGCGCGATCCCGGCATCACATGCACAACTAAGTTTTGCATGAGGCCCTTGGCGCGGATGCTGTCGGCCAGGCCGGGGATGCCAGTCGGCGGTTTGGTACGCACGTTGTGTGGCGATCGGCAAAGGCGTGTGTAGGGGACATATACGATCTTTGCGTTGCCACCGAAGTCCGTTTCAAGCGTAGCGCCGACAGTGGCGTCACCGATATTTTCGGCCAGGGAAGTAAGCCCGTTTTCCATCAGATTATCTCCGGTAAATCGCCATCGCGTTATGCGAGGCTCAGCAGTTATTATAAAGAACTAAATCGATCAAACAATACTTAACTCACCATCTCATTATGATTTTATTAATTGAATCGAAATCTCAGTAAACATATTTAATCGAAAATGGTGAAAAATAAAAACATAGACTGGTTATAATGACGGTGAGCCTCGCATAACGCGATGGCGTTTATCCGGAGTTTTTCCGATGACTGATGTAAATACAGTAGCAATCGTTTCTTCAGTGGTGCCCGCCGAACGACGGACGGAATTCTTCCCGCGCTACCTCGGCGGGCATTTCCTGAAGGGCGAAAGCATGATCTATGATTGGGCGCGGCGTCTGTCTGCAGAATACACGGGAGGTAGCTGGGAGTTTTTCGAACTGTCGAATAGCGGATTTTATGTTGCGCCGTCGCGCAGCAATGCGCTTATGGTCGAGTGGAATCTGAACAGCTTTAGCGATACGATGCAACCCGACGCATTCGGAATTGTCGTCACGCTGTTTACTCTGTGCCATCTTTCGGAAATAACCATGGACGACTCGATTATCGAACGCTTCTACGCGTTGCGTGAATTCGCATTGAACCACGTCGATGCAGGCAAGATTTTTCGCGCCGTTGACTAACTGAAACAGGAAGCCCCAGCCGTTAAGGCTGGGGTTAGCATTTCCCGCCATTGCGAGCACCCTGTCTGTACGCCGTCCGTCTGATCCCCCTTCCTGCAAGCCAAGGGTATGCGTCACCAGTGACGCCTCGCGCGCGCCGTCGCGCCCGGATCGAGCCGCACGGGGACCTGCGCCGGTAGGCGTGGGGAGAGCGGCGTACCCGGAGCGAAGCGCAGGGGCGTGACGGCTGGGCCTGGGTGACCCACGGCATGGGGTCGTCCAGCGGCCAAAGGCCGCGTTCTTTCCCCCGCGGCGTAAGCCGTGGGGGCTGGATCGCTTCAGGACGAGAGTCCTGTGACACACAACGTATGATGAGGAAACGGCAGTGAGTGACAATTACCAGCTAGAAATCCGTCCCGAATGCCTGCGCGCAGCGACCGAATGGGCCCGTCCGAGCGGTAGCGAGATACAGGAGATCATCCGTCGCACGGGCCTGCCCGGGCGCGGCGTGGCGCGCGTGCTGGGACTGAGCGAAAACGGCGGCCGCCTGGTGCGCCGATGGGTCGGCGAAGATGCGGAGATCCCTTATGCGGCCTGGGCGCTACTGTGCGATCTCGCCGGATTTGAGCGGATTTGGCTTAACAGCACACCTCGGCCGGTATCTGATGTGGAGGATGACTGAGTATCCAGACGCCACACCAGAATAACTGGCGGAGCCCGGGATAGGTTCCGAGCTTGTGGTGAGACCTTACGGGATCGGACTGGTCGACAAAGGCCTGTGCGTGTCGACCAGTTATGGTGGGAATGACTGCCTGTTCTAGAACGGAATCGAGTCGTCCATCTCTTCGAAACCGCCCGGCTTTCCGCCAGATCCGTTTTCCTGGAAGTGATGTTCGTTCTTCATCAGAACGTCAATACCACTTTCAGTGATGAGATTTTCCACGAGATCGTCAAGCGCATTGGATCCAAGCCTGAACGTTCCCGTCCGCCATAAGGTGGGATACGTGTCGTGATCGAGGTTCGCGTTAATGGCGTCCGCAACGGGCAGGCCCTCGACCGAAGACGCGATGAAAACCTGGGGCTTGGGCATAGCCATCAAATTGAGCTCCTGAACCGCGATAACAAGAACAAAGAAAGCACCGGGATAAACCGCGCTGCAATATTACAGCCGAATCCGCTCCAACTCATCCAGGCTGATGTCGTCGCGGCGACGGATGTAATCGGGCCGATACAGGTACGCATCGACGCGTGGTTCGCCATCGCCGCGGCGTTCTCGAGCGTGCCGCCATTCTTCAGGTACGCGGTGATCCCGGTCGCGCGGAACGTGTGGTTACGATGCCCGTGCCAATGCCGGCCGCGAGCGCGCGGCGCCGCTCCATCGCATACGCATTGGCCCGTGGTAACGGCGTGGTGCTCAGCCGACCGGTGCCGCGCCGGATCGTACGGAACAGCGAGCCTTTCGGATCGTCGCCGATCCCGGTGCAGTCCAGATACGCATGCAGGTACGCCTCGAGCGTGTGATGGCACGGCATCTCGTGCCTTTTGCCGCCTTTTTCGCGCAGGCGCACCCACAGGCGCCGCTGCTGCACGTAGACCTCGTCGACCCGCATCGCGAGCGCCGCGCCCATCCGAGCGAACGAGAACACCATCAGCGCGATCAGCGCGCGGTCGTGCAGCCCCGCCGGCGGCGTAACATCGATGCTGTCGAGCAACTGTCGCGCCTCGGTCGCCTCGAGCACGGTGGTCTTGCCCTTGCGCGCCCTGCGACGGATGTAATCAAGCCGCTACAGATAGCATCCGTGTCTGCAACTCGATCCAGCCCGCGACATGCAGCGGCTGCACCGCGGTGAGCGACGGCACGCCGGCGCACCACGCCAGGAAGTCGCCTGCCGCGCCGCGTGTGTGCGGATTGCGGATCGCCGACGCGAAAAACTCCAGAAAGCGCACGCCGGCGCGGTCGCCGGCGGCAATCACGAGCGCCGGCAACGACTGCGGTGAAGAGAGTGCGAGCGTCTGGTTCATCGGATCAGCCCCAAAGCTCCAACGAAGAAAGGTGTTTCGAGCGAACGCTTTAATACACGCATTGCGTGTATGTTTGGATAGGAATAATCAATCAAAAACGGCCGTTTCCATCCACACAAATACACGCAATGCGTGTAATATTCTGGTCATGGATGCAACGCATCCGCCCGCGCCTCGGGGATTCAGGGGCAGGAGCCGAAAAATGGCCTACATGGACCAGAAGCAAAAAGCAGTCATCGCCGCAGAGCTCAAGCGCGTCATGCCGAAGGGCTGGAAATACAGCGTGAGCGTCGAGAATCACACGTCCATCGTCTGCACGATCGCAGCTGCGCCGGTTGACCTGATCGAGATTGCCAACACCCTCAACCGTGAGACCGCCGCGCGCCTGGGCGATGAGCCGTACAAGGTCAACGGCTATTTCGACGTGAACTTGTTCAATCTGGACCGCTACGACGCTTCGCCGGCCGGCGAAGCGTTCCGCGCGATCGATAAAGCGATGCGCTCGGCAGGTTGGTACGACCGCAGCGACAGCCAAACCGACTATTTCGACACTGCCTATCACACGCGCCTGCGCATCGGCCGTTGGGACAAGCCGTTTATCCACGCGTAACCACGGAGGGTGAGCCCATGAAAAACCTGCTTGCCCTCGCTCGCGGCCTCGGCCGCGAGGTCACCCAGCGCGACGATATGGGCCTGTTCCACCTGCTTGAGTTCGCGGTACTTGTGCTGGCCGTGCCGGTCATTTTTCGTAATGGTGGCGATCGGCAGCAACCAGCCGGCCGACTCGGTTTATTGGCTGCTGGCCGGCTCTTTTACCGTGCTCGTGACGCTGTTTGTCGCCGGGCTCGCAATTCAACACGTCCGCACCTCGCGGGCGAATCACTGAGAATTGACCCATGAAAAACCCTCTCGCCTTCGCCGCCCTGCTCGACGTCGTACATGCCAGCCCCGTCGAAGTGGTCCACAACCTTGTCACGTTCGCAAGCGTGGTAGGCGTGCTGCCCAGCCAACTCGTGAGCCAGTGAGCCCCGGCATGGTCAACCATCCAAACCGCAGCAACCGCACGCCGAGCGCGGTTATCCCGACGCCGGATGAGGTGTTGACCGCTCGCCAGGCGGCCGGCCTCACCCAGACCCAAGCGGCCGGGGTCGTGCATTCCAAGCTGCGTGCGTGGCAGTGCTGGGAGGCGAAACCCGGCACGCCCGAGCATCGGCGTATGCATCCGGGCCTTTGGGAACTGTTCCTTATCAAGACCGCGACCGTCCGGGCTGGGCTCGCACGGTCTGAGCCTCATATTGGAAAAGCGGAGACTCGAATGTCAAACGGGATAGTGCTTCCGGTCGGATCAGATGTCCATATTCGAAGGACCAATGAGCCGACACGTATTTATAAGATGGTGGGTACGAACAAGTTCAAAGACACCGCAGGCGTGGTCCATGGGTTAGAGATATTCCAACGTACCTACGACAGCGTATCTGTCATAGACCCGATGACAGGTACGGTCACGACCTACTGACGCATCGGACTATTGGAAACTCGTGGGTTCGATCGGCACAGTTATAGAACCCGCAAGAACGTTTCGGATAAAAGCGCATCGGGCAGCAGTCGGCCAACTACGGACATCCAACGCCACATGAAAACGCTCGGAATCCTGAATTTAATAATAATCCTTGTCGCGCTTCGTGTTTCCGCGCGAGATGGATTGACATGTTGCACGTTTCTCGACCTACAGGAATTTGTCAAATTGCTCAAGCACGCCGACTTCACGGACCGGAAACGTAACGTCAAACTGACCAGGTTTCTGGCTTTTTTGATCTCCACAGTGGTCGCGCCTGCGATTGCCTCCGCTCAAGCGCCATTGCCGGCGCCATCGTTTGACTGCGCCAAAGAGCGAGGCGTGATCGAGCAAGCGATCTGCCGCGACCCCAAGCTGGCGGCGCTGGACAAGCAACTCCAGCAGGCTTTTTTGACCACTCTGGTTGCCATGCCTGCCGAGGCTGCGTCCGCCATTCGCGCCGGGGAGCGAGACTGGCTGGGATATCGCAACGAATGCGAGCGGCCAGTAAATAAGGAAGGTATAAGCGAATGCCTGACGAGGCGGATTACGGCGAGGATTCAAATATTCCACGACGCCGTCGGCAAGGATAGGGAGTCCGCCACCGTCCAGGCCGTCACCAGCTTTATTCCCGAACATCCGGACACCGCCGCGAAGCTGCTACGTCAGTATCCGGACAACCCGCTTGGGCAAGCCTGGCTGGCCTATCTTTCATTACACTATCCGGCCAGCGGCGTCAACGAATCTGAACGACGTTCGGCGCTGCAGCGAGCCGAGGCAAACGCCGACCATTCCGATCAGGCTTGGGCAGAGTACACCCCCACCGATGTGCCACGCGCGCAGGCCATCTATTACCTGTTGCGGCTCCTGCTGCGCGACAATCCGGACCCGGGGCTTGTCACCTGTGCGCACGCCTTTGTGTTTCGTGATGATTGGCCCAACGCGTCCAAGGCCTTCGGGGGACTCAATTTCTCGCACCGGGACGATGGTGCCCCTTATTGCGAACCCATGAACGGACTTTTCTGGCTGCCGGCGTGGCGGACCATGGATGCGGCTTTCAGTACACCCATCGACATCACGCGGGGAAATTCAGGCTCCATGTCCAGCGGCGTATTGGCGAATATGAAGCTGGACGCCGTGCGCATGACCATTACGCCGCAAAGCTATGGCACGGCGCAGAATATTAGGAAGATTGACCAATCCGTCCGGGCCATGAAGGCATGGAACGACCAAAAAGAAATCCATGATCGGGGCATTGAAAACATCCGCACGCTGTGGCCCCGCGCAGACCGCGACCGCGCCATTGCTAACATTCCCGCAACCATCAGAGAAACCGAAGCTTGGGCTATGCATTATTACGGCTTGCCACCAGACGAAGCGCAACGCGCGGCCAAAGGCATCGTGGGCACTTATCTGGATAGCTGGATATCATGGATACTTGATCCGGAAGGGGAATAGTGTCTATGCCAGTAGCTGGGCGCCCTTGCACGCGAGGAAACAGTCTGCCTAGCCAGGCGCTACTCCTCGACATGAACAACACTACTGGTCCTAAGCGGCATAGCCTGGCGATAACTGGCCGTGTGTTAGCTCCGACTTTAGGTGATTGAGCGTCCGCTTCGAAGAAGCCTGAACGACTCTTGTGGGTTGTGCTGCCCGTCGCGGCGGGGCCAGTTCTGTTCATCGCCCAGTCGGCGCTCGAGAAACTCGCAACCGGGGCACGCCATGTGGTAAGCGGCCGGTCGCAAATAATGTGAGCCAGCGTCGATGGATTGCAAGCCGAAGCGGATGATTGCAAGCTCAGTCGCAAATAATGTGAGCTGGCGGTGTGCGTCAGTCGCAACTAATCTGAGCCGGGAACTGCGTTGATTGCGAGCACGGCCGCCGTCGATTGCGAGCCGTTACAGGTATGAGCGCATCTGGCTCAACAGCACACGTCGCCCTGAACCAGATGTAGAAGATGACTGAGTATCCACTATCATCCCTCGGCACCTCGATCGACCGGGCCGTGCGAAGCGACCTGCTTCACTATAATGGGACGATCGGCATACTGGATGACGGACTCTCCAGCCCCGGAGAAAGTATGAAGGCGCATGGTAATGCACATGGCGCGCGACGCCCCGGACGCGGCCGGAAGTGAGACAAGGATCGAACATGACCACGAAACAAGAGGCGAAGTCGAAGCTCAATGCCGCCGCGAAGGGTTGCGAAGCCGCCGAGAAGGCCTGGCTCGATGCGTACAACACCTTGTCCGGCTCGGTGAGCACGAACGGCTACGGCATCCACCACAACCCTTACGAGCTTCGCGACAAATTGCTCAAGGCGCAGGCGCGCATCCAGGAATCACTGCGCGCCCTTGATGGAATCGATTGGCCGACGAACGCCGATTACGACATCGCCGAGTGAATGGGGCGGAAAACAATATGCTGACGAACGGACTTTTACAGAAGTTGCTCGAAGCCGTCGAGGACGGAGGTGAAGATGCTTGCGCTACGTCCGACACCTTATCCACAGACCTTTCAACAGAAACGGTGCATAACTGCTGCCGGCCTGTCGCCGGGAAGAAATTTTCGCGTACGCGAAAAAAGGACCAACTATGAAAACGGAAGTAATCAGGACCGGGGTCTGCCGCATCATGGTTGCATCCGTGTCGGCGAGCCTGATTGGGTGGGCGACGTTCAAACTCGCGTTGCCCATGTGGGCAGTCACAGGAATCGTTGCGGGAGTTGCATCGGCCGTGTACATCGCCCAGCGGGGATTCTGGTATCAGATATTTGTGAGCGATGAACAGTAAATTTTCGCGTACGCGAAAATTTTTTGCCCTGGCGGCAATGCTGGTAAGTGGACTTACCGGCATTGCGTTTCGACTGTGATATCTCCCTGGTTCGCCAGGGCAACCGCCCGAACCCTTGCGGGAGCGGGCTTCTGGAAAGCCATGAGCGTATTAGATAGTTCCGTCAACAACGCAACAGCACCGCCAGTCGTCATGGTTCTTCCGGCTGTGCCTAGGACCCCTGACCGCCAAAGCAGTTCCGAGGACGCTTCGAGAACATTTCCGCGCATTCTTGAACGCCAACAACGCTCACGGTTTTTCTGAAGACGAGCTCGACTATCTTTCCGAGCAAACGATAGGCCATCTGATGCTTTTGGTCGCAACAAGCGACTCTGTGACTGTCGTTGAATTCAAGAGAGCGGCGAAGACGATTCGAAAGCTGTCGAACAGGGCAATTCAGCACGCGCAGGGATTGGAGTTGTTGTCTCGCTTGTTCGGCTATGTGAACTTGCATGACGCTACGTGCAACGTGAATGACGAGACGATAGCGAACCGCCGCCGCGATCGTGACAAGATCAACATGAAGCTTTTCGACGTCGCGCGGCGCGTCGATTGAACCATCGGAAAAGTGATGAAACGAAAACACCTACTGAACTTCATAACGTACGGTCCCGGTCTACTGTTGGCCCTCGCCGCCTCCCTCCTGTGCCAATGGTTCGGCCTGGCTGTGTGGCAGACCTGCCTGGTAACGATCCCCCTTGGCGTAGCTACTTATTGGGGCGTAGGCTCGCCGCTTGCAGATCGATACATGGTGTGGAGCTTGGATCGCGGCTGGAAGCGCGAGCAGGAAAAAGTGATGATTGATGTCATAGGAAAAAAATGAGCACGCTTATTGACACAAAGCATACCGATTCAGTGGACGAACAGGTTCCCACTGATGGATTGTTTATTGTGTGGTACGACCTGAACTGCGGTTCATCGCCGGCCGATTGGTGCTGGGATCCACCCGCGCAGCCGCTGTCTGCCGCACTCGACCTCGCCGCTGAGCTGCGAAGGAACGACTGGATTTGCAAGGTCATGCCGGAGGACCAGAATCCACGACCTGATGGCCGCTGGGACAACCCGTGAACGCCAAGGAAGATGGCTTCGGCCGAGTCGTGAAGGATGCCGACAAAGTCGTTGCTCGCTTCACGACTGACCGAGTCGAGCACTGGTGCTCGCAATCGAGCGAGCAGAACTGATGCCGATAAAAAGCGACGCATCCTGCCGCGCGACAGGGAAAACACGACGACAACTAAAAACACCGAAGTAGTTGACATTGCCGAGGCCGAAGTATGTTGAAACGCGCCTGACGGGCCTTTAGGAAAAACCGCATGAACGAAAACATCGTGACGTTTGTTCACCAATTGGCAATCTGCTGGTTCGCGTTTGTCGATGTTGCTGGGACCGACGCCGTTGTCATTTTTGCTGTCGCGCTTGGCATGATGCTCTTTCAGCATTTCGAGCGGCGATCGCTCATCAAAGCCGGTAAGGCAGTGGATCTCAGACGCCTGCCTAGCGCGACCTTCCATACTTTGACACGAAACAACAGAGTTAGACACAGGGTGGCCCTGGTGGATCGAAGACGCCGCGCGCGATGAGCGCCAGCTGGCCAGCGGACTCTGGCCGCTGCGGCTGGATGAAGCTCTGAAGCGGGCGCTCGCTGGCGATAAGAGAACAGGGAGCCATCGGCAGCGAAATTGGCATCTTAAATCTGCGGGTGCAGGTGGTTAGTATGGAAATTCATCGAATCACGGCGAGGACGGCGCCGCTGGCAGCCTGTCGCCAGTAAAATTCGGACAAAGCCATTCCGAACGGCTGACGAAGGTCCAGGGATACTGTGGCGATTCAGCCCGTACCTTTGTCAGGCCCATAACTTTGCGAGCACACGATGTCCGATGAGTTCCTTCGCCTTTTTCAACAACAGGAAGCGTTGCGGCAGTTGACGAACTCCTTTGACGACCTGCGGCGACACATTGATCTGTTAGGGGACGCTCACAAGCGGCTTGGGATAGGATCGGCGATGATGGACTTCCTCCGGCAGGAGGAGGCGCACCGCAAGATGCTGTCAGGTCTCGCCGACGTCGGCGGCATGGCAAAGATCGCCCAAGACTTTGAGCGTCAGCGCAAACTGCTCGAGGGACCTGTCGAGGCGGCGAGACGCTTGGGGCTGTTCGATCTTCAGTCGGATATCCGCAAATCGATCAGCGCGACAATTGCGGTGCAACAGACCTATAAAGATCTGTTTCGGTTGCCGGATGTTTCGGAACTGCGCCGAATCGCCCATGAGGCCACGCAGAAGGCTGGTCTCGCCCGCACTGTGCTGGGAACCGAAGGACGTCTGCAGACGGCTATGGCGACGATGCGTTCCCCGTGGCTTCGGATAGACGGAAGTCTTGCTTCAGCCAAGGCCTTCTCTGAGATCATCGCCATGGGTCGCGGGATCGATAGCTTGCGTGCGTTCGACCATGACTTCGCGGCAGCGCTACGACCCGGTCTCGGCGATTGGCGCGATATGCTGACGCCGGCACCTGAATCGTTGATCGATCCTTTTTGGCGCTCGGGCTTCTATGTGGAACGAGGTTTCGATCCCGATCTCACAGATTTCACGACGTCGGCTTTCGACGAAGGCCTACGGATCGCGGGTCTACGTGAGCAGGAGTCAACCGAAAGTGTTGATGACCAACAGGACAGCTTTGCACGCGCGAAGGAGACATTCGACCGATTGCAGCGTTTCGAAGTCGCCCTTCGTCGCTTCATCGAGCGGGTGATGCAGGCCGCATTTGGCGATGACTGGATGAAGCGACAGCTCCCCCCGAAAATGTTCGATACCTGGACCGAAAAGAGGGATAAGGCGGTGAAGGCCGGACATGCCGAACATCCGTTGATCGATTATGCGGATTTCACCGACTACAGAGCGATCATTGAGCGCAAGGACAATTGGAACGCTGTCTTCAAGACGGTATTCGGCCGCGCGGAGGACATGCGGGAATCCTTCCAACGCCTGTTCCCAGTCCGTATTGCGACTATGCACGCTCGTCTTATCAACCAGGATGACGAGCTGTTGCTGTTGGTCGAGACGAAGCGCTTGCTCAGGGCGATCGGAACGAAGTAGCGCGGAGGCACATCTTCGGGCCTACAAAACCATGGAACAAAGTGCCCCGGCAGGTAGGAGGCTGGCAGTGCCAAGTTACACGCAACGACCACAGACGTTGACTGTCGGCTTTTGGTGAGCATGCTCGGTTTGACGAACGGCCACTTCGCGGTCGATGCAAGCCGGAGCATTCGATGACGCCCTGCCGCTAGCAGGTTGTGTCAAAGTATTTTGTCGCAAGATTTCTGCCCCAATCGCGTTGGGCTGCGTTTGTGTCGAACTCTATTTCTCCGGAGCTCAATCGCAATCTTCGCTCAGCATCTGAATTGCTTGTGTGTATCGTGTCAAAGTATATTGTTGTTTCACAATTGTGCGGTCGAACGCGAGGTCCGGCAGTTCCTTGCTGCCTACAAGATGGCGTTGATAGATGCCAGCTACAGAAATTGGTGGCACCGGGTTCGAGTCTGGAGCGGTGAGAGCGACGCAAAACGCGCTGAACAAGCTTTGGACGAGGCAGGACAAGATGCGCGGCAGGTTTGCATTCGGAGCGACCGGCATCGCTTTTGGGTGCAACTGGTTTCGCTTGAGAACTTCGCTCGTCCTGATCGGTGGCGGTGGTTGGATGACTTTCTTGCGCTTATCTCATCAAATGATCGGAAAGAGGACGACTCCCTTCTGGGGCTGCAAGCTGGAAGCCTAGTCAGCAATCCTCCTGCCGACGTGAAAATATTGAAGGCTGAGGACTTCGGCTTGCCGGAGAACGTCGAATTCGTTGTTCATCGCGGGCAGATGACGAGCGTGAAAGGAAATATTGGCGTAATCAAGCTTTTACAGTGGTGTATTTAGGATTGCTAAATTTTACATAAAAATTGGCGCTCAAAAATCCATCGGGCCGCCGGCGGTAACGTCGTGAGGAGGATCGCCGGGATCAGCGATCAAGCAGCTCGGCGCGCAGTTCGGCAAACCGGGCATTCACCTCGGCGACACGAAACGCGTGCGGATCGAACGGCCCGTCGAGCCAGTCGAGCAGCTCGCGTTTGGCCGCTGTCATCCGCCCCGCCAGTGTTCTCAGGAGGTGGGCGTAACCGGGTGGCCCGCCGCAGTCTTCCGGCGGGCACGCATGGCGGCCCGCCACACAGCGCGGATACCTGATCCGCGCTGACGGTAGCACTTCCGCTTCGATCTCGATCGCATGCTGCCAGGTGTCGCCCATGTCGTACGTGTAGCCGATCGTGTCACCCGACTGGCAGACATCGGTGAGCCGCACGCGATCAGCGCCGTCAACATCGACGTCAACCCGCCCGGGGTCGCCAGAAAAGCTAAAGCCGTACCGGTGCATGTCTCCCCACCCCATCGCCGCCTGCAGGATCGCATGCAGCCCGGCCAGACTGATATCGGCGGGGATCTCGATGCGTCGCCAGATCTCCGGCGCAAAACCGGGCAGACTCACCCGCACCCGCCAGATGCGCGGCAGCGATTCCGCAGGCTTCGCTGATTTCGGAAATTGGATGACCTTCCCGACAGCCGCCTCATCGGCCGGCTCACGCTCGTCACGATACGTCCAGCAGCGTTCGCCCCACTGCGCGTTGATCGTGCACGTACAGTTGCGCGCCTGCGTCTCGATGGCGATGTCGTCGAGCCACGCCTCGACCTCCATGTCGAGCACGAATTCACCTGAATACGTCAGCGTGAGCGTGATCACCCCGGGCGAGACGACTTCAGCGTCACCCATCTCGAGGATCCAGCGCTCGAGCTCGCCGCGCACGCGCCCGGCACGACGCGCGGAGGCGGCACGCACCTGCAGCGACAGCCGGATCCGGGCGATGTTCTGCATCGGCTCGCCGTTCTGACTCTTCATGGGCTGCAGCGGCATCCCGCATCCGGAGCGCGGGGCGGCATCTGCCGCGTCGGGCGTTTGCCCCCCAGGGGGACTTCCTTCGGGGCGCGGCGCGGCCAGCGCCTGCATCTGCGCAAAATAACCCGCCAGTTCTCGCCGCACGCGCCGCGTCTCGGCCTGCGCGTAGATCGTCGTGGTGGCGAGCGACGCATGGCCAAGCACTTTCTGCGCGACATCAGGCGGCACACTGGCCGCGACCGCCTGTGTGCCGAACGTGTGGCGCAGCGCGTGCGGCGTCGACGCCGCCAGGTGCCGACGTTCGTCTTCGGTGAGATCCAGGCTATCGGGCAGCTGCGCGAACGCCCAGTTCACCAGTCCACGCAGGCCATTGCTCGAGTAGCCAGCCGGCACTTCCTGAATGCGCTGAACGGGGTCGCCTTGCGGGTGCGCGGGTTCGCTGTCATCCCCGACGGCCTGCCCGGCGTTGTGCCGTTGCTGCGCGGCCGGCGTCGGCGGAATGTCGAGCGGTTTGACCAGCGGCGCCGACACCGGCGGGGCATTGAAATCGAGTCCGCGATCAGTCCAGTGCGCGCGCAAGGCCGTCACGCACGCGAGACTGACCGGCACCGACCGTTGCTTGCGGCCCTTGCCAAGTACGCCCAGCATCCAGCTCGCCGGAGTATCCCCGTCAGCCGGGATATAGCGCAGCTGCTCACGGCGCGCGAGCGACGCCTCCGTGATGCGCAATCCCGAATCGCCCATGATGAGGATCGCCGCGGCCGCGGCGCGCCATCTCGCACCAGAGTGCCCCGGACCTTGCACGCGCTCGTCCAGCCCCTGACGGACCTTCGTCCAGAGCTGGACCGGCAACGCCCGCTCGATGCGCATCGCGTGCTCGCGCGTCACAGTCGCCGGGTCAGTGACCGCCACCCACGGGTTGCCGCCCAGATACCGGGCTTTCACGAGCCAGTCGAACGCGGCGCGCAGCACCCGCACCGCGTAGCGCTGGCTGTCGGGCGTGAGGCCATCTGGCGCGAACGGCCGCCAGCGCGGTGAACTGCGGGCCGTACGCGGCCCGACAAAGCGTGCGTCCGGCGCGGCGAGGAAGGCCTTGTACGCCTGGCAATCCTCAACGGTAAGCGACGAGAGCGCCGTGCCGCGCCCGGTCACGGACCATAACAGGAGCCGCTCGAGCTCGCGTGTGTACGCACGTCGCGCCTGCGGCCGGTCACCATAGCGATGCAGGTAGGCGCGGATCGCGTCCAGGTCGTGCTGCGCCTTCAGGTAACAGAGACCCGGTGCCCGGTTCGCCCCGTGCGCGCCGGACAGCGCGTGAGGCAGCGCGATGCGCTCGAGCGGCACGAGTGGCCCGGATGGTTCATCGTCGCCGGCGGGTACCAGCACGATGTGCGTCGCTGCGGGTGCAACGAGCGGGTCCGCTGCATCGACGTCGGCGTCGATCGTGACGCCAAGCGACCCGGCGTGCTGGCGCAGCCACGCGACGATCGCGCGCGCGCGCAGGAGACCAATGCGCGGCACCGCACGCCACCAGCTGCCGCCGTGGCGGTTGCAGAACGCGACGAGCTCGCCCAGCGTCGCAATCCCCTCTCCTGTCAACCGGCTGGCGATCAGCGGCCGGAACCACAGGCCGGCCGCGTGCGTCGCTGCCGGGGCGGCCACGGCCAGACGGGACGCATCTTCGACCATGCGCAGCGTAACGGCGCTCAGGTGCGCGCTGCCGTGCTGGCGAACCGAATTCCTCAGGTGGTCGGCAAGCACCGATGAGCCGTTCAGGATGGCCAGCCGCACGAGCTCGTCACGCATCTGGCGCAGGTGCCGCTCCATCGCGTCGTGTTCGCCGGCCCACGGGCTGGTCTCCAGGTCGAAATACAGGCGCGCGATCGTCGCGAGTGGCACACGCTGCACCCACGCGCGCAGCGCGGCGAACTCGGCGCGGGTGTAGGTGCGCGGTACCGGTACAAGCAGTGGCTGAGGCTGGTTGGCCATGGTCAGAGCGCGGCCTTCAGATCGGCCAGCGTGATCATGAGCGTCATCGGATCGAGCGGCGACGGCTCGAAGCCAATCTGCGTGTAAAAGCGCCAGGCGTCCTCCGACAGCGCATGCGCAATCAGGCCGCGGATGCCAATCGTGTCGGCCGCCTGCAGGATGCGTTGTCCCGCATCGCGCAGCAACGCACGACCGATGCCCCTGCCCTGCAGCGAGCGGTCCACGGCGAGGCGGGCGAGCACCACGACGGGAACCGGGTCGGGCATGTTGCGCCGGAACCGGCCAGGCGCCTCATCCACGGCCACCGCGCCCGATGCGAGCGCATAGTAGGCCAGCACGCGTGCCCCATCACACACGACGAAGGTGCGGGAGGCGCCGCTCGCCTGGTTTTTCAGGGCACGGCGTCTGAGCCACTGGTCGAGGCTGTCGGCCCCGCACGTAAAGTCGTCGAGCGCATGCCGGGCCTCGAGCGGTTCGGGTACGCCCAGCGTCATGCGGCGTCGCCTGGGGCATCCCAGGGCGCGGCCGCCTGCATCGTGCGGCGCAGGCGCTCATTGGGCTGCGGCGGCGCATCAAGCCGCGCGAGAAAGGCCGCGTACGCCTCGGGGCGGGCACTCATGACGACCTGCTCGAGCAGCGCTTCCTCGGCTGCCGCGCGGGCCGCCTCGAGAATGAAATCGGTGCGGTTCTTGCCGCGGCTGGCCGCCGCGCGATCAATGAGCCCGCGCTCGTCGGGACGGATCCGCAGATTGAGCGTCTCGCGTTTGGCGGGTGGTGCATGGGTGGCGGACATGGGGAGCCTCGGGTCGGTCATGGACAGGAAAACCCATCATAGCACAAACGTAATGACATTGTCGTTACACGAGACGGCGGAATCCGGAGCATAGCGCGATTTTGGCCCAGAAAGCTCATTAAACGCAATGTTGCTAATACACATTAGCAACATTGGACCGGCACAAAAAAACGGCCCGCACCGCGCGGACCGCTGCGTCGCGGAGCAAAAACGGGCGGCCAGTTTTCCCGCCACCCCACCTCTGCTCCGTTTGTCGTCACGTGTCGCCAGCACGGACCACCTCTACATGATAGTCGCTGTTCCGCCGCCCTGCCGGGCCTGCCTGCCAATGCCAGGGCGCCGTATCCCTCCCGCAGCAAAGCTGCTCGCCTCGTCGCCAGCAAACACACCCTTCCTCTGCCTGCATGCGAGTGCTTCGTTCACGCGGCGTGCCTATCGAGGCTCCGGTCTCGATCTCATGCCATCAATTCGCATGACAAAAGCCGTGCACTGCCGCTGACCACGGGTGAAAAAGAGACGGTTCGCGTGGCGATTCTTCACCTAATTTCTCACGTTTTTCGCTGAGTCGCAGCAGCCGCGCGGCTTCCAGGCGATATATCCCTAGAAAAGTTAACTTGCAAAGCAGCGGTTTACTGCGTAGCCTTCCACAAATTAAACGCTCAGCGTGTTTTTTCTCGTTGAGCGTTCAGTGATACGTCTGGCGAGGAAAGTCCGCCGGTCTGTTAGCCATGGAGTCCACGGATGACTACTGCAAGTCGGATGCGCGCTGAAAAGCCGATCGTTTCCATACAACCGCAATTAAAGCACGCGCCGAAGCGTATGCCGCTGTCGTCCATTAAGACGATCGCAGATAACGCCAGCGGGATGCTTGTGGACGTTCGGGAGAGCATGCTCGCCCCGCATCCTCGGAAGAATCCGCCAGTGTTTACGACGGCTCAAGTCGGCGCTCTATGCCGGATAGACCGGCAGCGGGCGAACTATCTCGCTCGAGCAGAAAGCGAACTGCCACAAGGCACGCTCCATGGCAGTGGCCGAAGCAGAGAATTCACCTTGGCCGAAACGCGAGTATGGATCGACAAGGTCGCGCCGTTCACAAAACGCCCGCCGGGTGCGAAGGGTAAAAAAATTGCGATCGGCAACTTCAAAGGTGGCGTGAGCAAGACGACGACTGCGATGACACTCGCGCAAGGTCTATCGCTCTTCGGCCGACGTGTCCTCATGATTGATCTGGATCCGCAGGCGTCGCTCTCTGCGCTGAACGGAATACTGGCGGACAGCGAGGTCTCTGATGAGCAGACGATCCTTCCTCTGATCTACGGCGATACCGACAACCTTGACTATGCGATCCAGTCAACATACTGGGACGGAATTGATCTGATACCGGCAAGCGCGGCTCTCTTTGGCGCCGAATTCTTCCTGCCGTTCAAACAATCCAAAGACCCTGAGTTTCAGTTCTGGAACGTCATGAATAAAGGCATGGAGTCCCTAGTGGACAAGTACGACGTGATCATAATTGACACGCCCCCTGCCCTGTCCTACATGACAATCAACGCGTTCATGGCGGCCGACGGCTTAATTGTCCCGACTCCGCCGAGTGCACTGGACTACGCTTCGTCAACCCAGTTCTGGAGCCTGCTGTCTGACCTCTCTGAAAGCATGAAGCAGGTCGCCCCCAGTCTCGACAAGAGTTTCGACTTCATCCACGTCTTGCTGGCTAAGGTCGATCACAGTCAGGCCGCGACCCACATTGTCCGGGAATGGATCAACAAGACATATGAGGGTCTCGTGCTGCCGATTGAAATTCCAACTACGACCGTGACGCAAAGCGCCGCGGCGGAGTTCGGTACGGTCTATGACATCTCGAAGTATGAAGGCAGCTTGAAGACCTACCAGCGTGCGCGCGAAGCATACGATCGATTGGCGGAGATTATCGATCAGCAACTCGTCGCCCTCTGGCTTGCAGAGACGGAGGCTTCGTGAGTATCAAGGACAGATTAGCCGCCAAGTCGGCCATGATCGGCTCGACCCCTAAGACCACCAAGCCGGTTGAGGAAGGACCGACGCGACCGAAGACTGCGCCGGGGCAGTTGATGTCGTCACTCCCGTTTCTTGCAGAAAAAGAGCGCGAGCTGCGAGAGATGGTTCAGGAGAACGAGACGCTGCGTGAGCAGCTTAAAAACGGCACGGCAACAGAAGTCTCTCTAGATGAGCTTCACGAAGTTCCCGGCCGCAGGCGCAAGCTGACAGCCGAACAATATGCCGAGCTGAAGGAAAACCTGCGGCGCAACCCGTTGGTTCAGGCGGTCACCGTCCGCAAGCGTGCCGACGGCTATGAAATAGTCTCAGGACACAACCGCGTGGCGATCTATAGGGAACTCGGTCGCGACCGCATTCCGACTGTTTTCCTGCAAGGAGCTGACGACTACGTTACCGAGGCCAGCGCGCTCTACGCAAATCTGTTCCAGCCAGATCTGACGGACTTTGAGAAATACCTCGGGTTCAAGAAGTTGCTTGAACAAACCGGCAAGACACAAAAGGAGCTTGCCAGTGACTCCGGAGCCGATGAGAAATCGGTGTCACGATGGATGTCGTTCGGCGACCTTCCTGAGGGTGCGCTCAAAATCATCGAGGCATCTCCCTCTTGTATCGGGGGCACGGCGGCAATGGCATTAGCCGCGATTGCCCGCGAGGGGAAAATGGACGCGGTGGTTAGCGCCGTTAAGGCGATTGCTGAGGGTACGGCAACGCAAGAGGCGGGGGTCCGCATGGCGAAGGAAAGCAAGACTGCCACACCCAAGCCTGTCCGGCCCACGCCCGTCACCATCCGCCAAGGGAAGAGTGTTTATTGCAAAGTGATTGGTGCCAAGCAAACGCTTCGGATCGATTTCCAGTCGGAGGATGCTCGGATCGCGGCGGAACAGGCGATTCACGCTGTTCTTGCTGACTTTGCCACACCAAAAGAGTGATCTCAACTTGAGATCACTGAAAAATCAATGACTTATCAGTTTTGCTTGCGAGGCGCAGCGATGAATTAATTCCGCCAGAAAGACAAAAGCCTTCGGCTGGAACCGAAGGCTTTTGAATATTGGGCTTGCTGTCGCTCGCCCTACTGCTGCACTTCCCCGACGCCAATCGGGCAAGCAAGAGACATCTCGAAGTGTAGCGGAACGCGGACGGCAGTCAAGCGTGTGCCATCCATTTTTTAGAAATGGACGTGTAGACATGCTTATCGCGCAACACTTCGTTGCTGGCGAGGGTGACATTCGCCCTCAACCGGCAGATCAGGCTGATGCCGGCGCCCTCGCGGACTTCACCTGCGACACCACGAACCTGCCGTGGATCATCTTCCGTGCTGCGCATCGCGCCGCGCACCTGTCCGGCGTTCCCGCTCGTGCCCGCGCCCTGCTCTCGGCGCTCGCCCGCACGGTCGACGCGCATCGTCCCTACGCCGCGATTTACGCCCGTCGAGAACTGCTGACCGGCCGCGCCATGCAATCCATGCGCACTTTCTATCGCAGCCTTGACGACCTCGAAACTGGCGGCCTGATCGTTCGTCCGCCACAAAAGCGATATGGCGAGGCCGGGCTCTTTGGTCGCGCCTACCTGCACCTCACCGAAAAGGCAGCCCAGCTGCTCGGTCTTGTCGAGGCACAGCCCACGGTCGTCAGCGAGGACCCGGCACCCGGAGAGCAGGAGACCGAGGACGCAGCAGCCGTTTCCTTGATGCAACCGTCTGCCAGCGTGGCAGACGGAGCTATATATAAGGATCTTTTCCCTGCCTCTCAAAAGAGACAACCGGGCCAACTCCCTGCGGACCTCCAGCGTCTGCTGTCCCTGGGATTTCATGAATTCCTGATCTTCAAACTCATGCGCGAGGCACGCCAGCACCACAAGCTGCTTTCGGATGTGGTCGACGTCGCGTGGGAACACCTGAAAAAGGCCCAGCGTCCTATCAACTACCTGCGTGCCCTGCTTCGCTCAACCGCCGATTTTGCCTGGCAGGCACGCAGCAAACGGCAAGCCGCCACAGAACGCCATCAGGCCGAGCAGGAAGCGCTCCGGGTCGCGGCCGTGGTTCTGCGCAACGCCGGCGGGATTTTCTTCGACCGCGATACCTCCCGACGTATCTGCATGGCGAGCGACGCAACCACGCTGATCGTCCACGAGTGCGGGGAGCACGCACCACGCGTCAGTCCCGGAAACTGGCAGGCCGATTTTGTGGTCGCGCTCGAAAACGGTCACCTCGTTCCTGGCACGCCAGAGCTCGACGCGGCATTCGAAAGCAAGCGGCTGCAGGGCAGGGAGTTGGAGTCATCCGCACCACGTCTCCAGCCCGTCCACGCGAGGCCGCGGGTCCTCACCGGGGAGGCAGATGAACGGCTCGCGCAGATGAAGCAGATCCTGCGCGTGGCCGTAGCTGGTCGTCTGCATATGGCCGCTGCGTGAGAGGCCGTCGTTTCCCTTTTCTGCATGGCTGCTACGCCATTTCCGCGCGAATGGTTTGCGTCAGGCGCCCGGTATCATGGCGGCTCCGCCGTCACCCGCCAATCCGCTCATGAAAAAACTCGAAATTGCAGACTTCGTTATCCGGCTGCTTACGCTGGCGTCGCTGATCGCTGGCGGCCTGTGGGTCTATTACCAGTATGAAATCGGGGGGGCCACCGCGTGGCAGACCAACCTCACGCTCGAAACCCAGACATTGCCGTATCACGACGACCTGCGCCTGCTGGTCGTGCATGTTAAGTCGAAGAACCCCCGCAGCGTCGAGTTCGATCTGGTCAAGAAAGAGGGTGACTCATTCACGCTTCGCGTGCGGAAGATTGCCTGCGACGCCAAAGGCAACACCGTCATCGATCCGGACAAGGGTGACGTACTGGTTCCGGACATCGACCTCCTGGCAAAGACAGGGGGGGAATACGACTTCGCGCCGAACGCCGAAATGGACGACATGAGGATCGTCGTCGTGCCGGCCGGCACAGTCGTAGCGCTGACAGCTGACATGGAAATGAACAACGGCACGCTCGATGAGCACGGCAAGCCGGACACCGACTTCATCTCCGCATCGACGGTCGTTCACATTGAACGCTAGCGCAACCAGAGAGCAATGCATTTCCGTCGACGAATCCAGAAAAAGCGACAAGTAGTACTAAAGACTGTATTGGGCATCATTTCGCTTTTGCCGCAGTGAGGCCTGCGCTATACTATATTTGTTCCTGAAACAACGGGAACCGGGTTTGACAGCCTGGAAAGCAAAAGGCGGACAACCGCCGACCGGCGGTATTTTTTCGTCCGTTTGCCTTCGCGCGCCTTCAATGGGTGGGCCATGGCGGGGAAGCCTTCGGGCTTGCCGGTTTCCTTTTGCGCCGGTCTGTCAACCCTGTCATGTGCCCGCCCACCCATTTGACAGTGGGGAGCGGGATTCAAACCGCAAAAGGAGGCATGCGCCATGCGCCAGATCCTCGCTCGTCCTGAGCAATCGCAGTCCCTGCAAAAGATCATTCATGACGCCCTGCGTGGCGCCGCCCACGCGTCGACACCTAACGGCGCGATCGATGTCCTCGGCGATGCCTTGACCCGACTCGCTGAAATCGCCCACGAACGGGGGCTTCAATGAACGCCTCCGTGCCCACATGGGCGCACGTACGCTCTTTTCAGGTTCCCTCCGCAGCATTTGCCGCTGTCGCCACATGCACATCAGCATGTGTCAGCGTCATCGCGGCATGGGAACGGGGCGGCCAGCTTCTGGAGCGCTTGGTGTGGGTCGGTATCGGACTGGTTGTACTACTGGCCGCGCACCTGATGCCCGCGCTTTCCCGCGGCGCTCCAGCCGCTATCCGCAGCTTCGCGATTTTTCTCTGGGCTGTATCGATGATCGCCACAGCATATGGTCACGCGATCTTCTTCATCTCCGCCCAGCAGCATGCGGGGGAGCTTCGTGCTTCGGCGATTCTCTCATCCGTTCCCGCGAGCGGGCCGCCACCCTCCAGCACCCGCAGCCTGACCACGGTCGCCAGGGAGCGCGCGCGGGTGATACAGGAGATCGAAACCGCGAAGCTCCGCAAGTGTTCCGGCACCTGCGCAGGTGCGAGTGCCATCCGGGCTTCCCTCAAGGCTCGGGTGGATGCGCTCGACATCGAAATGGACGAATTACGCCGGCAGCAACGGGATGACGATCGTTCTGAAAATGCTCAGGAGCACCAGGCGACGAAGCGTGATGCCGCTACAGCCGATCCTGTGACGAGCCGCCTCGCCCAGATGTTCCGGACCAGCACGCCGCGCGTCGATCTCATCGTCGGACTCGGGTTCGGTGGGTTGCTTGAAAGTCTTGCCTGTGCCGGCTGGCTTCTCGCATTGCCCCGTATTAGCCATGCAACTCAAAAAGTAGTCGGGAGTAACGGCGCCGTGGAGATCGGTAACAGCGCGCAGACGCAATCGCCGACGGCGCTCATGCCCAGTTTGGAAGACGGGCCGGCGGATAGCGATCTCTCCCAGACGCGTAACGATGCAGTAACGACCCGTAATTGCGGTACGCTTCGCGCGAGTGAACCCGTCGCCGAACGTACTGAGGTCGCAACAGGCTGTGACAGTAGGGATCTCGCACGACTCGCTGCGGAAGTGGCCGCCGGTCGTGCGCGGGCTACCGTGTCTGATATCCGGAAGCATTTCAGATGCTCCCAGCAGCGGGCAATGGTGCTGCGCAGACAGTTCAGCGCGGCTATGCTCGAATTCACCAGAGCCGGTTGATTGATCTCCAGCATCGGGCGTCGGCAGCGTAGGGCAGTTAACTGCCCTTTCTTCATCCGTGTAAACTTCGCCGTTGGCGGCCACCGTAGTTGACGCCGTATAGGCAAAGCTGGCGGCTGCCGGCCAGCCGCACGTGGACGTATCGTGCCGTCGTGTGCACGACCGCGCCACTATCTGTAGCGGTGTTAGCCCGGTTTCTATTTGGACAATCTATGTACGAGCCTGACTCTCTGAGAGCCTTCGATCTCATCATTGATGCGCGGAGCCCGCGCGAATTTGCCCAGGATCACCTCCCCGGCGCGATCAACCTTCCGGTCGTCTTTGACGAGGAATATGCGGAGGTGGGGACCACACACCGCACTGATCCGATGCTGGCATACCAGATAGGTGTCAGGTACGCGCTCAGGAATATCGCTCACCATCTGGAACTTCCATTTTTCGGGACAACCCGTAGGGCCGCCATCCTGGTCTACTGCTTTCGCGGCGGGAAACGCAGCAAGCTATGGATGGACGCGCTGGAAACCATCGGTTACAAGGTGCAGCGGTTGCCGGCTGGCTGGAAAGGTTATCGAACCTGGGTGCGTCAGTCCCTCGACGACATTCCAGCACGGTTGCAACTCAATGTCCTGTCAGGTCCAACGGGTTGCGGAAAAACCCGACTGCTCCACGCATTGCGAGAGGGCGGAGCTCAGATTCTCGATCTGGAAGCCCTCGCCTCACATCGCGGCTCAGTCATCGGCGCGATACCCGGACAGCCGCAGCCAAGTCAAAAATTATTCGACAGCTTACTGTTAGAAGCGATCAACAATCTTGATGTCTCACAGCCGGTATGGATCGAGAACGAAAGCAAGCGAATAGGCCGCGTTCAGCTACCTACTGCGCTTTTCCAGGCGATGCACCGCAGCCATCTTTTTACGGTACAAACGCCGATGCCTGAGCGCGTGTTGATGTGGCATCGGGAGTATCCTCACTTCGCAAAAGACCCCGTTGGCTTAGTTACGCAGCTAGGCTACCTGAAGGCGCTTGTTGGTGGGACAACGCTGCAGAAATGGGTCTCAATGGCTGAACATGGAGAAATCGACGCCTTGTTCGAAAGCATCATGATCGACCACTACGATCCAGCGTATCTGCGCTCGACGCATAAGAATTATTCGGCCGCGGGACTCTGCACCCAGATTCGGCTCGACACGTTAAACCCGCACAACCTCATTGACATCGCGAGATGTCTTATCGCGGCAAGCAGCGGCGCCGGATAGTCTCGAATCGGCTTCAAAATCGCCGTTCAGGCTCATCTGCCGTTGGACAACGCTGTTCAAGTGGAGCGTTCCGAGCGAAATGACGCAGTCGCACACTGCGTTCACGATCCATGGTGGTCCCAAGTACCCGACTATTGCTCCCTTGAAAACTGTCTTGAACATTTGATTGCTCTATCCGGCTATCCTATCAATCCGCTTTGCGTAAGGCTGCTATGGGCATAGGCTCGGGCTCCTGCACCATTGGATAGCGCGCCAAAAAAATTTAGGGCATGGCAGTCATTTTCGGATTTATCTGATTGTTATCGGCTCGTTGTCAAACTATCTTGAGATTTTTCGAAATCGGTCTTCTGGGCGGCCTCCGAATATTCATTTTCCATGTCCAAGGTTGAAACCACCGGCTTTCAGCCGGTCAGCTTTAGCTGCGAAAATAGGTCGCATGGTTGACGGGAGAGGTGGCGGAGCGGCTGGTGCGGCAAACGTGTGAGGCTACCGCGTAACCGCTGAACAGTTACGAAGTAGTCAGGAAGCACCAGTAGGGAGAGCCGTAGAAGATGAAGATCGAAACATGCCTCACAGACATTCAGTTGAATACATCAAGCCCCGTTCTGGACGTTCTCAGCACTCCGCCACTCCCCACGTCGCCGGCATGTACGAAAATCAGGCAGAAGTCCTAACGCCGCGAGAAACAACAATTCAGCCCTCGCCTGCATTGAGACCTATCAGCGGACGGTTACGAGCTGGAGTCCAGCGCAATTGCCGCGCTGACCGTCGCACTAAGATGCCGAAAAAAAATGCTGCGTTAGTTGTGTGTGTCTTAACCGGCCTTTGCCATTGGCACGGAGCACGAGCGCAAAGTGCTGGCGACACCGTCGTGACTGTTGGTGGCGCCTGGTTGAATCTCGCGAACTCATCGTCCACCCCCTTTGAGAGTCGATCCGCATTCGGGGATTTCACTTCTGTGGGGACAAAGGCCGAGGTCCATGACGGTTTGACCGCTGAGTTGCTGGCAACCCATCTTTTCACGGACAACATCGCGTTCGAAGCCGCGATGGGCGCTCCTCCTACACTCAATGCGTATGCGCAAGGCACGATTGCTCCATTGGGCGAAAACGGACCACAGCTTCCGCTGGGCAACTTGCAACCGCTGGCGAGTACGCATGCGTGGCCAGCAACTGCACTGATTAAATACTATTTTCGCGTCGCGCGGTCTCGCGTGCGCCCTTTTTTAGGGCTGGGGCTGAATTACACCTGGTATTCAAACATCCATCTCAACCCGGCGTTTTCCCAAGCAGCGGAAGCTTTTGCCGGGCCGGGGGGAGCAGTGAAAGCGTCGCTTAGTTCGTCGTGGAATCCCGTCGTCACAGCGGGCCTGTCGTACGAATTCTCTGACCGATGGTATGCGACGGCATCACTAACCTATTTCCCGCTCAGGACAACGGCCACCATCCAATCTGTTGCCGCGAATGGGGCGACGACGCTAGCTAATAAAACACGCATTACGATCGATCCGATCACTGTTTTCGCGGGTATTGGATACCGCTTCTGATTGTTGCACCCGTTACCTGCCATGCATAAACAAACACCATTTTTTATTCAATGTCCTCGTTGTCGCATTCCAATGGATGACGGCTGGGAAATCTTGCCGGAAGGGGAAGCGCATGCTCTAACGTGTCCCGCATGTCGCGTTGCGTTCTCCGCATTTATCACCGAGTGTCTTCGGTGTGGTGCCGACGACGTCATTACCAGTCTCGGGGAAGTCGATCCTGGTCTGCATTCATGCAGCTCTTGTGGGGCCCCTTACCGCCACGGAGATGTTGATGACGAAGCACATAATTTATGAGCGTGAGATTCCGCTGGATGACGAGAGACTCGGGCTTCGCCTCTACCGGGGAAAGGTTGGCCTCCTGCTGGAGCGCTATCTGGTGCAGGGGGATCAACTCTCACTGGTTCAAGTGCTGCCCGTTTCGTCGCGAGAAGAATTGCAGCGCTTCGTCCTTTCTGATCCACATCGCCAGGAACTAGCCGTTTTGTACGATGAGGTTTTGAAGCGATCGGGTTTCGCGTTGGCCTAAATCGTCTGGATTGCCGGGTGCAGCTACCAAGGGGAAAAGCCGTGAGTGAAACAACACTGGAAAAACGCTTTCAGGACATCATCGCTGCGACGGATGAATCAGAACTCGTACCGTGTATTAGGGATGTTATCGAGGGTCTGGGCGGGCAATGGTTCGTGTTTGTCTCTCTTCATCCAAGTGATCAATCCGATGAGCGAGCATCCCACCGGTTTTTGATCGGTTGCAAGCCGGAGTGGTGTCAGCTGTACAACGCCAACAAGTGGTATGTAACAGACCCGTGTCTTGATTACGCCCGCACCAATACCTCTCCGATTCTTGGTACCGACTTGAAATTGCGTACCGCAGGTCAGCGAGAAATGCTCGCTGTAGCTGCGGAAAACGGCTTTCGCAGTGGTTACATCATTCCTGTGCACGCCAGCGAAAGGGGGCGAATCGGCGTTCTATACGTGGGTTCAGATGAAGATCCGCGCGTGGGTGGGCCAAAGATGAGCCGAAATAGGCCACTATTTTTAGGCTTGGCTCTTGAACTCCTGAACTGGTCGTCTCGTTCTCTGAGGAAGGAGATCCTTTCCAAGTATCAAATAACGGAGGACGAAGTGAAGCTGGCGGAGTACGTCCGTTCTGGCTTTACCGCTAACGATATCGCGAAGGAGCTTGGACGGTCAGCTGCAACAGTGTATAGCCACTTCAGAAAGTTCAATGAAAAGATCGGTGTAACGCACATCACTGCTGCAGTGAAGTTTGCCGAAGAGCATGACCTGTTTTCATAAGGTTAGAGATGGCTTTTGGTTGGCATTGCTTGTGCCACCGGCAGCGGCAATATCATTTCTGAATCATCATCCGTGGGCGTTCGTTGTTTCGATCGGTGCCATGATGCCGATCATAGATGAGGTGATCGGTCCGGAGCAGGGTGCCTCTAGCCAAAATGGTAAGCAAACCGGAGCAACCAGAGTCACAATTCCGCATTGGTTTCTAATTGGATGGCTTGGGGCCATACTGATGGCGCTCGGCGTAGCGCGTCACGCGAGTGTGGTCGAGTTAATTGGGCTCGCGTTCGGCTGTGGCATTCTGAGCGCGATGGCTATGGCGCACATCCACGAAATCATGCACCGTGGAAGTTTTGTCTCCCGTACGCTTTCGGAGTTCGCGTTTGTGATCGTGGGTTATCCTCACTATCGACTTGCACATCGGCTACATCACGCGAACGTAGGAAATCCGAGGTTCGGCTCGACGGCGGCTATAGGTCAATCGGTATGGCATCACGTGCCGCGATCGTTCATGGCGTCCCTCAAAGCGACGGTCGAACACGACGCCGCGTGGACCCGCGTACTTCGCGGCTATTTCGCCGTAAGCATGTTATTGGCGATCGCATTCCGGTTTGGGTCATGGCGGAGCCTTTTGTTTTGCCTCGGTTACGGTTTGATCAGTGTGTTTCTTGTCGAGGCTGTTGGTTATCTTCAGCATTATGGGTTGGATGGTGGCGTAGCAATTGACAGCGGACATGCCGCTTGGGATGTCCACTTTTGGCTATCGAATCGGCTGCTGTCGAACAATGGGCTTCATGCGCACCATCATCACGAACAAACTCAGACATACGAGAGATTGTCCGCGATGGGGCAAGCACTGCCTGGCGGATACCTTCACATGCTTTGGTTTGCGTTGGTGCCCAGACTATGGTTTTCGACAATGGATCGCCGCGTTCGAATGCGACTCGAAAGTGTCGACAAGTGATCTACGGTCGACAGATTGCGTCCACATACATTGCTACTTGTCAATATCAAACAGGTGATGCTATCTGCTAGTCAAGTCCCGGGTACGCTGTGGTCTTGATTGGCGTTCGCGTACAAGAGAACTTTGCTGTAGGACGAAAGCGGCGTTGTTCCTTGGACTTGGCGCGAGCACCGAAAAACGCTTTTTGATATCAAAATCAATTTTTTGATTTCAAGAAAATAATATTGGTGTATGATTCAATCAATTTCTCTCCGAAACATCCCTTGCGAGGCTGACTCGCGTGGAAAATACGCGCTGTTCGAACAGCCCGAGGGGACTATGTACTTTACGTTCAGGGAATTGGCTGCTGTGGCGCTTACAGGCGGAACTAACTACTTCGTGGATCTCCGCAAGGAAGCGGGGAAGTGGTTGATCGAAGTGTCGGTTCTTGATGCCGGGAAGAAGGTGCAGCAGAAATATTTGGTTCAAACCAATCGCGGTAAAACAAAGACGTGGAAGTATCTTGATGACGCGCTGGCTTTCGTCAATGAGTATTGTGCAAATTGTCAAAATTTGAGCATTGCCGTTGACGGGAAAGTCTGGAAGTTGCGTTCGGAAGAACGCGAGGCGGGCACGCAGCAGTCGTAGAGACGAGTAGTGAAGCGGTTGATGCCGGTGCTGGTAACACCGACACCAACCTGACCATGATGTAGAACCGTTGAGAGATCAAGGCATGGCTGACGCTATTATAAGCGGGAAACCGCTTGCTTTTCGCGTGCGTGCAATGCGCCGCACGAACGCGCTCTTTCTGGCTTGCGTAGCGGGGGCTACCGCGTTGCAATCTCCTGTCGTGCGTGCTGACGACTGGGGCTGCACGGTATTGCTCTGTCTGGCGGACCCACGCGGCCCCGAGGCCGAAAGCGCCTGCGTTCCTCCGATCGAACAGCTGTGGACGGCCCTGCGCCACGGCGATCCATTCCCCACCTGTGATTTCAACAGCAGCCTGAACGACCTGCCGGCCGACCTGCGCAATGCGATTCCCGCAAGTGCACTGGACAACCTCGGTAGCGGCTCGGGCGCTGCAAACACACCTGCCAGCGCCGGCTATTGCCGTGAAGACCTGCTGCACTGGGGCGGCCCGGAACAGAGCGAACTGCTTTGCAATGCCAGCGGCGCCATCAACGTGACCATCGACGGCACGCTATTCACGCGCGTGTGGTGGGACGCCGGTGGTCAGGGTGCGAGCATCAGCGAGTACTACGGCACGCCACTGGCGGGCGTGCCGGTTGCCGCTCCCTACGACCCTGCCCAGGCCGCGCAGCAGTTCATGCAACTGCAGAACGCGAACCAGTCCGGCAATGGTGGTGGCAACCACTGAGACCGGATGGACTTTCAATCCCGGCCAGAAGTAGTCAGCCCGTAGCGGCGTAACCCCGGTTCGAAACAGGAAGCAGCTTTTGCCATGTATCTGACAGACGACGAGCGTCAAGCACTCCTAAGCGCATCAGTCAATCGTGCAGAATCACTTGACCAGATTCTGAAGCGGATTCGTCGGACCAACCCGGACGCGTTCCATACCGACGAGACGCTTTCAAGCCGCGTGTTCTATGACGAACCAATGGGTAGTGAGCCGTGCAGGGGCTTCGTGCGCTATTCCCATACCAGAAAGGTCCGCCTGACATGAGCCGTCTTTTCATCTCTGAAAAACCCAGCCTGGCCGAAGCGGTCGCCAGGTTCCTGCCAGGCACCGTCCGCAAAGAGGGTGCCGTTACGTACGTCGGGGAAGACGCGTTCGTCCCGCTTGCGGGTCATGCGCTCGCGCAGGCGATGCCTGACGCATATCTGCCTGACGACGTGCCGCTCAACAAGAACGGGAAGAAGGTCTGGCGCGAGCAGGATCTGCCGGTTGTACCTGCCACATGGATCATGGAACCGGAAGAGCGACTGCAGCGCAACCTGTCGGCCATCGAAAAGCTCCTGAAGACGGTCGATGAAGTGGTGCACCTGGGCGACCCGGAGCCGGAAGGGCAGTTGATTGTCGACGAGGTACTGAACTTCTATGGCAACCGCAAGCCCGTCATCCGCCTGCTGGTGAATGACTACAACGAGACCAAGGTACGTCAGGCGCTGGCGAGCATGCGCAGTAATGATGAACCCGAGTTCCGTGCCTGGTACCGGTGGGCCTATGCGCAGTCGCACTACAACTGGTTGTTCGGCCTGAACCTTACGCGGGCAGCGACATTGCGTGCCCGGGCACTGGGCTACGACGGCGCGCTGACCGTTGGCAGCGTGCAGACGCCGGCGCTCAAGATCGTCTATGACCGTGATCGTGCGATCGAGACATTCAGGCAGATCCCGTATTTCACGATGACCGCTCGCATCGAGCACGCGAATGGTCCGTTTGTTGCAACCTGGAAGGCGGGTGAGGAACAGGCCGGTCTCGATGAGGCGAAGCGCCTTGTTGACGGGGCCGTGGCGCAAGCGCTTGCGCAGCGTCTGGCAGGTCAGGCCGCGACGATCGCCGACTTCGACAAGGCTGAGCGCAAGGAAGGTGCGCCGTTGCCGATGTCGCTCAATGAGCTGACGGTGGCGGCCTGTACGAAATTCGGCTGCACCGGCGCCGAAGTGCTCGAAGCGGCACAGGTGCTGTACGCCCTACCGCTGCAGCTGACGACCTATCCGCGTACTGAAGTGCGCCACCTGTCCGAAGCGCAACATGCTGATGCACCGGAGATTCTGGCGGCGCTGGCGAAAAACCTGCCTGCGATGCAGACGGTGATCGATGGCGCGGATCCGTCCGTAAAGTCGGCGGCATTCAACGATAAGAAAGTCGATGGCACGAGCCATCACGGCATCGTACCGACCGTCGCGGTGCGTGACCTGTCCGGTCTCACGCCATTGCAACGCAATGTCTACGACATGATCGTGCGCAGCTATCTTGCGCAGTTCTACCCGTCGGCGGTCTTCATGCAGACGAAGATCGAGGTGCACGTCGATGGTGAGCGCTTCACTGCGAGTGGCAAGACGCCGGTGTCGCCGGGCTGGCGTGAAGTCTATGCGCCCGTTGATGCCGGCTCGTCTGCTGCGACAACGGGTGAGGATGCCGAAGGCAAGCAGCAGCTGCCGGTCATGACCAAAGGCGACACGGCGAACTGCGCCACGTGTGATCTGCAGAGCCGGGAGACGAAGGCTCCCGAGCGCTTCGATGAATCCTCACTCCTCGAGGCGATGATCGACCTTCATAAGTACACGACCGATCCAGCCGCAAAGGCGCGTCTCAAGGAAGGGAAGGGGATCGGCACGAGTGCTACGCGCGCAGGAATCATCGCGGAGCTGCGCGAGCGCGGCTTTCTCGAACCGGTGAAGGGCACGAAAAGCAGGTTCATGGTCAGCCGCAGTGGCCGCGGCCTGCTCGATGCGCTGCCCGATCCGGTCAAGAACCCGACGATGGCGGGCATGTTCAAGATCGCACTCGACGGTGTTGCTGCGGGCGAAGTCACCTACGAACAGTTCATCGATCGCAGCGTCGCGTTCATCACGAAGGTGATCGAGCAGCTTCGTACTGCGAAGATGAATCTGCCGGTTGCTTCAACTGTGCAGTGTCCGAAATGCAGGACCGGTCAGCTGCGCCGTCTCAAGGGCGAGAAGGGCGCGTTCTGGGGCTGCTCGAACTATCAGGCCGAGCCGAAGTGCGCGGCGTCATTTCCCGACCAGGATGGCAAGCCGGACTTTCAGGCGAAGCCGAAGGCGAAGGGCAAGGGGTTCGGTTTCAAGAAAGCGGGGGCAGCGTGATTGACGTCTTTGGAATCAAGGCAAGGCGTCAGTTGGCCTCGGTCGTGAATGTGGTCGCATTCAGCCAACGCGGGATCCATAAGCGCATCGACGAGAACCGCGAACTGCTGGATCTGCTTCAGCGAGCGGTACCAGATCTGCTGCGCCGCGCCTGGTGGATTGAGGGATGGCTGGCCAGTCAGGATGAATTCCTGACCGATCTCGCGATCGCAACAGAGCTCGGGTTGCCCCATCGTGATCCCACAATCCATCCGCGCGAGGCCTATCCGCGCCCGTGGCCCGGTCGACTGACAGACAGCGAGAAGAAGGAGCCCGTGTGATGGCCAGGCATCCGGAAGACGTCAGGACGCGAGATCTGTTTGATCTGCTGGAGACCGGCCATCCCGGCGGCGGGATGTCGGTCAGTTCGCACGCGGCGCTGGATGCGCTGCAGCGTGTCCGGCGCTTTCGTAGCAGCCGGAAGCTGTTTCCTGTCGTCCCTGCTGATGGGATCTGTGAAGTGTGCGCCACGAGGCATGACGGGAAATGTGGGGAGCGCAAATGACATTCATCAGGTCAAGGCTGAAAAAGCGTTCGCCGATGAACCGTACCTGTCGAGCCGATTTTGGATTGTCGATGCTGGCGTGGATTGGTTTCCTGGTCGTGTTTGAACTGAGCATCCTGGTGTTGATAGGTGGTGGCGCGTCGGCGTTCGCGGATTTCCGCGAACGCCAGCTCACCATCGATATTTTGGCCGGCGTTGTTGGGCTCTCTGTGTCGGTTGTGCTGTTAGGGGAATCGGGTCACGCATTCGACCGCCTCGTGCTAGTGGGCGGACATGCTGTTCGCTGGTTTCGCTGCTGCCAGACGCTTGTCGTTGCATTGAACGTCATCGGCATCAGCCTGTACTGGGGCCGGATTGGCGCGTTGCTGGAGGGGCTGGACCGGTTGCTCATGTACATGCTTTAGGAGCGCCATGAAGTAGGCCCCGCTGCCGATGGCAAAAGCGATGGCCATCATGACGTGTATGAACGGATCCGCTCGCCGGTATCGACGCTGGAGGTTCCACGACCGAAGGAACAGGCCGATCACGAGAAATACCACGCCAGAAAGGAAGCTGATGCCCGCCAAACCACCATATTTCAGAACGTCGTGTCTGGGGTCGGTTTTTAGCAGATCGACCGTGATGGCGAGGCCGCCTCCGAGGATGAATAGAAGGGTTGACGTGAGGTACTGCTCGAAAGCAACGGCCGTTGCCGGGTCGCTGGTATTGGTCTCGCCGACATGCTTGTTGGGGACGGTTGCATTGTCTGCCGGACCGGCAAGGTTTTTCCCGGGTACTTGCGACGACGCTGGTTTGGGCTGGTTTTGCATCACAGATTGCCTGCCTGTGCAGGCCGCAGTGGAAGAAACGGATTTTGACATGAATGGTTTTGTGGTCATCGAGGAGGGCGGTTCGTGCTGATCGACTTCAACACGCTCGCGCAGCAGTGCGCACCGGGTGTGCATCCGGTGACGCTGCAGGCGGTCGTGCGGACCGAATCCGGCTTCAACCCGTACGCGATCGGCGTGGTCGGAGGCCGCCTCGAACATCAGCCACGCAACCGTGATGAGGCGGTGGCGACCGCGCGTGCACTGGAGGCGTCCGGCTGGAATTACAGCATGGGCCTGAGCCAGGTGAACCGCTCGAATCTGGTCCGCTACGGACTCGATACCACGTCGGTGTTTGATCCGTGCGCGAACCTGCGCGCGGGGGCCGCGATCCTCTCGGACTGCTATGCGCGCGCTTCTGCTCGCACCGGCGCTGGCCAGGCTGCGTTGCAGGCGGCATTCAGCTGCTACTACAGCGGCAATTTCCAGCGCGGTTTCCAGCGAGACGGCAACGGCACGAGCTACGTTCAGCGTGTCGTGGCGAACACCGCGTTTCCAGTTTCTGCGGTGGGCAACGCGTCAGCGCAACCGGTTCCGGTTGTGCCTGACGTGTCACCTAGTCGTAAAAGCGCGCGTCCGTCGCCGGCGCGCGATGCAGCGGTGTTGCCGCAAGGCTCTCTTTCGGCAACACCGGACCACGAACCAGTCCATGCGGGCTGGGACACCTTTGGCGACTTCTAATCCATCTGAACCCCATGAGGATATTCATGAAATCGAGCTTCAAACGCTTCAAACAATCTGTTCTGCTGCGCACGCTTTTCGCTGGCGCAGGAATCGCGCTGGCGACGTGCAACGCAAACGCCAGTGGGCTGGACTCGGCCACGACGGCGATCACCAGCTTCCAGACGTGGTTCTACGCGGCCGCCGGGATTCTCGCCGTCTGCTACCTGCTGTGGGTGGGCCTGCAGTGCTGGAGCAACAAGGCCGACTGGGTGCATGACTTTGGTGGCGCGATCGCCAAGGTCGCGGCGGTCGGGGGCGTGATCGTGCTCGCGCCGTGGGCCTGGACGTTGTTCACCAGCTGAGCGTGGGTATGAGCGAGGAAAAAACACTGTACTCCGCGTACGCCGGCCTTGGGCGTACCGCGATGATCTGGGGCATCCCGCTGCTCGCGGCGCTCGGCGTGTTCGCCGCATCGGTGATGGCGGCGCTGCTGGGTGCTGCGGTGCTGGGCCCAGGCGGGCTGCTGTTCGCGGTGCCGGGTGTGCCGGTGCTGGTGTTCTTCAAGGAGATTTGCGCAAACGACGATCAGGCATTGCGCATCCTGGGGCTAGAGGTGCTGTGTTTTCTCGCTCGCGCCAATGCGGGTCTGTTCGGCCGGACCTGCACCTTCGCGCCGATGAAATACGGTCGCACCCTCAAAGGCTACATGAATGCGCTGGAGCGTCCGCAGTCGATGGTGCTTTTCGAACAGTTCCTGGCGCGCCTGCACGTCCAGCAAGAGGAGGGGTCCGCTCATGGGTAAGCGCAATCCCGACAGGCGCAATAGGCGCAATCCGCTGGGTAATGGCATCGCGGTGATGCCGCTGCAGACGGTTTCGAAGGGTCCGTTCTACTTCAATTTCCACGCCTCGCGCCTCAAGGAAGACAGTATGGGGGAAAAGGTCGCGGGCCACACCCTGTTTCTGGGCTCGACGGGGACCGGCAAGACGGTTTACGGCTTGCAGGACCTGATGTCGCCGATCGGCCGGCCGGTATCGGAGCGCGTCACGAGCTTCGAGGATGGCCGCTCGATGCTCACCATCCGCGTGAACGGGATGGCGTTCGAATCGGTGAGCCGCAGCGAGATCGAAAACAACTTCGATGCTCTGAACCAACAGAAGCCCACACCGGGAGGCCAGTAATGTATCTGTTCGATTTTCTGAAGCGAGGCATCCACCATTCGTTCGTCGACGACGGCACGGCGAGGTGGGTCAGCAAGGTGATGAAGCGGCAGGGCGCCGTGCAGGACCTGATGCCGCCGATCGGCCGACCGGTATCGGAGCGCGTCACGAGCTTCGAGGATGGCCGCTCGATGCTGACGATCCGCGTGAACGGGATGGCGTTCGAATCGGTGAGCCGCAGCGAAATCGAAAACAACTTCGATTCGCTGAACCGGCTGTTTGCCGCCCTGGCGATGGACAAGGGCAACAGGCTTGCGCTTTGGACAACTTTCCAGCGCCGGCGCGTGTCGTTTGCGGAGCGGTATCAGTTTGCTTCCGCCTTCATGCAGCGCTTCAGCGCGAAATACCTCGAGCCCTTTCGCAAGGACGACTATTTCGAGAATACGTTCTATGTGTCGGCCGTCCTGAAAGCCGACGATCTGGCCGAGGGCGTGGGCGAGCTCGAGGAGCTGGGCAACACCCTGCTCAGGACGCTGCAGGCCTACGATCCGGAAGTGCTGACCACGTTCGAGCGCGACGGCGTGCTGTTTTCGCAGCCGTACCAGTTCGTGAGCGAGCTGGTCAACGGGACCGATGACCCCGTTGCGGTGACGCATGGGACCGGCCGGACGCTGATTCCCTCGTCGTGGCTGCATTTTCACTATGACACGGTGGAGATCCGTTCTGACCACGCGACGCGCTTTGCGAGCTGCTACGACCTGAAGGATTTTCCGAAGTCGGGGTGGGGCCAGCTCAATCCGCTGCTCACGCTGCCGGTGGAATTCACGCTGACGCAGTCGTTCGGTTGCATGGGCAACCATGAGGCGGTGAAGGCGATCGGGGACCAGGTCAACAAGCTGACGTCGGTGGGCGACAAGGCCGAACACCAGGTGAGGGAGCTGGGCGAGGCGCAGGGCCTCATCACCGGGCGCGAGCTGGCGTTCGGCGACTATCACGGTGCGCTGGTCGTCTATGGCGATACCGCCGAGCAGGCGATCAGCAACGGCACCTTTGTGACCAGCCGGGCACTGAACCTGTGCGGGTTCGGCTGGATCAAGGCAACCCTGTCGGCGCCCATGACCTACATGAGCCAGGTGCCGGGCCATGCACGCAAGCCGCGGCCGATGCCGAAGTCCACCCGCAACCTCGCGTCGTCGTTTTCGATGCACAACTACCTGGCCGGCAAGGCGAGAGGCAATCCGCTCGGTGACGGCTCAGCGGTGATGCCGCTGCGGACGATTTCAAAGGGCCTGTTCAACTTCAATTTCCACGCCTCGCGACTCGAGGAGGACAGCACGGGAGAAAAGGTCGCCGGCCACACGCTGTTTCTGGGCTCGACCGGCGTCGGCAAGACGACCCTGCAGCTCGCCCTGATCGGTTTTCTGGAGCGTTTCAATCCGAAGATCTTCGCTCTCGATCTGGACCGCGGCATGCAGATCTTCATCGAGAGTTCGGGCGGCCTGTATTACTCGCTCAGAGCGGGCGAACCCACCGGACTTGCGCCGTTCGGGCTGCCCGATACGCCGAAAAACCGGGAGTTTCTGGTCGACCTGGTCGGCGCCTGTGGTCGCGACGTTGACGGCACGCTGTCGGCCTCCGACGAGAAGAAGATCAAGGACGCGGTGGACACGGTGTATCAGATCGAGCGTGTCGAGGACCGGCGGTTCAGCCGGTTGCTGGAGTCGATTCCGTACACCGGCGAAAACTCTCTGGCCGCACGTCTGGCGAAATGGTGCCATTCGGAAGGCGGCCGGTTTGCATGGGTGCTCGATAACGCCCCCGACGCGATGGTCGACGTCACGAAAGCGCGACGGGTTGGCTTTGACGTGACGGATTTCCTGAAGGCGGACTATCCGCCGACGGAGCCCGTGCTCGCGTACCTGCTTCATCTGAAGGACCTGATGCAGGCCCGTGGCGGGTTGCTGGCCACCATCGTCGAGGAGTTCTGGCTGGCAGCGACGTACCCGACGACGCAGAAGATGATGCTGAAGGTCCTGAAGACGGGGCGCAAGGCGGACGAGTTCATGATCCTCGTTTCCCAGTCGCCGGAAGATGCAATCAACTGCCCGGTGTTTGCCGCGATCCGGGACCAGACCGCCACGAAAATCTATCTGCCTAACCCGGACGCGTCGATTGAAAGCTACCGGCCTCTGAACCTCACGGATCGTGAGTTCAGGGAGCTGAAGGCGTTGTCGAAGCAGTCGCGCACGTTCCTCATCAAGCAGAGCAACCAGTCGGCGTTCGCCATGATGGACCTGTCGAAGGAAGCATCGGGCGGCATCGATTTCTCCGACGAGATCGCGGTGCTCTCGGGCAGTCTCGACAACGTGGCGATCTGGGAAGAGACGCGGGCCGAATGCGGGGACGATCTGGAGCTGCGCATGAAGCGGTTCCAGGAGCGCCGCCAAGGGAAAAAGAGCAGGGCCGCCCGGCAGCCGGAAGCGTCGGATGCGCCGGCGGCGGTGGCATGACGCTGCACAGTGAACATCTGAGAGGAGCTTTGCAATGAAGCAGGTCAGGAAATTTTCGCAGGGCGCGGCGACCGTGTCATCGATAGCGCTGGTACTCGCGCTGTCGTTCGTGTCGGGCGCCGCGCGGGCGCAGGGCATTCCGATGGATGGATATGACCCGCCCGCTCTCCAGCAGCTCGCGCAGCAGGTGAAGGCCCTGCAGCAGCAGGGCGGTACGGCCATTGGGCCGGATACCCAGCTGCAAGTGCCGGCCGATGGCCAGTTACCGCAGCCGCCGCCGGCCTCACCTGGGACGCAACCGCAGCAGGCCAATCAATAACGCCGGCAGAACCCTTCTCAAGGAGTCGATTGATGAAACAGCAAACCACAGCCAGGATTGGCCCGGCACGCGCGCTTTGTGTGGCGCTCGCCATCGCCGCATCCTGCGTCTGCGCGCCGGCGCGTGCGCAGGGCATTCCGGTGATTGACGTGAGCACGCTGGCGCAGGCGGTGCTCACGGTGCAGAACATGGTTCAGGCGGTCACGACGCTGCAGCAGCAATACCAGACCATGTCGGCGCAATACACGGCGTTGACGGGCAACCGTGGGCTGGGGCAGATCCTCAATAACCCGTCGCTGACGAGCTACCTGCCCAGTTCGTGGCAATCGATCTACCAGCAGGTCAAAAACGGCCAGCTCTCGGGCATCAGCGGCGCGGCGCAGCAGATCGAGAGCGATGAGGGCATGACGGCCAACACGCCGGGCCAGCAGCGCTACAACGATACGGTTTCGGCCAACAAGGCGATGACCATGCAGGCGTATTCGGGGATGCTCTCGCGGCTGCAGAACATCCAGAACCTGATGCAGCAGTCGGACCTGACGCAGGACCCGGCTTCGAAGGCGGATCTGCAGAACCGCCTGCAGTCCGAGAACGCGATGATCCAGAACGAGCAGACGCGCCTTGCCCTGATGGGCCGGCTGCAGGACATCGAGGAAAAGCTCGCGCAGCGCCAGGCTGAGCAGGACGTTCACAACCAGATGGCGCAGTGACGCGCACGCGAAGCCGTTGGAGGCAAACATGACAATCCAGATCTTTACGCCGATGTTCGACTCGTTCGACCAGAGCGTGCTGGGCACGATCAACACGGGATCAGCGAACCTCATTTCGCTGATCAGCCCGCTGGCGGCTGCCGGCTTCAGCGTCTATGTGCTGCTGGTGACGCTGTCGTACTGGCGCGGCAGTAACGACCAGCCGATCGTGGACTTCTTCCTGCGGATGGTGGGGTGGGCGGCCGTGTTAACTGCGGGAATGAACATCGGCTACTACAGTGAATACGTGGTGCCGTTCTTTAACGGTGTTGGCGACGACATTGCGCAGGCGCTGACGGGGAGCGCATCGTCGGCCACCGCACTCGACACGCTGCTAAACACGTATCTCAATGCGATCCTGAACCTTTGGCAGGGCGTCACGCTATCACTGGGTAGCATTGGCCTCATGCTCGAGGCGGCCGCACTGACGTTCTGTACGATCCTGGCGGCCGTTCCGTTTCTGGGAATCGCAGCGGCCTACATCATTCTCGCGAAGTTTGCGCTGGGCCTGCTGCTCGCGCTGGGACCAATGTTTGTGGTGGCAGCGCTTTTTCCGGCGACGCGGAAGTTCTTCGATGCGTGGGTGGGGCAGTGCCTCAACTATGCATTCCTGACGGCGCTGTTTGCCGCCGCCGGCGCGATCGAAGTGAACTTCGCAACGGGCATTCTGCCGTCGGCGTTCACGCCGGATCAGCTTGTTCTGACCTGGACCCTGGAATTCAAGATCCTGTCGATGGGTATTGTGTTCCTGTTCGTCTCGCTGAATCTGCCGTCGCTTGCGTCGTCGCTGGCGGGTGGCGTTGGCATCTCGTCGATGGTTGGCAAGGTCAGTGGCGCCGCCGGGATGGCTGCTGCAGCGTTCGCCCTGATGAAAGGTCGACGTGGCGGTGGCGGTCAGGCACCGGGCGGCAGCATGAGCGGGGCGTAACGCCACTCGGGTGAGGCAGTCTGAAATATCCCTATATCAAAGGAAATCTGATGATGAAAATGAACCGGCTGGTACAGGCAATCTGTCTTTCGCTCCTGCTTGCAGCGTGCGGGCAGCACAAAGATGGCGATGCCTTCGTGGGGACCTGGAAGAAGGTAAGCGGGCAGGGCATGGGCGTGGTGATCGAACGCAATGGCGACGGGTATCTCGTCAAGCAGGACATACCGCTTCCCCCGGGCGTCCTGTCATTTCCGGCGACTGTGAAGGGCGGCGCCTTTCAGATCCAGACTGGTCTGGGTCCAGAGAACTGGGCCATCGATGTGAAAACAGGCCATCTGGTTCTACCGGGCGAAGTGCTGGAGCGGGTGAGTAAATAACGCGGAACAGAGGCGCGCCGGATGGCGCGTCTTCCTGCCAGAAGGAGAATCTAGGATGAAGCTGATTATTGTCGTGTACAGCCTGTCGCTGCTGGCTGCGTGTACGGCACCGAAGCCGCCGCAGCCCAGTGGCGACTGGATGCCGGTGAATCACACGCTTGCAAAGTCGGGGACGTGAAAATGACGCTCAATCAAAGGGTAGAGCCGGGGCAGGGGACGGAGCTAGCCACGGCAGGGGCCGCATCAGCGCCTTCGGCATCGGGGCGCGAGGAAGCTAAGTGGTATTTGAACCAGGCGCTCGAATTCGAGAAATCGAAGCAGGCTTCGCAGGCACGACAGACGACCGTTGCCTGGCGTGTGGCGATCGGTGCTGGCGTGATTGCTGCGGTTTCTATTGTTGGATCTTCAGCTTTAGTACAACTAAAGAGGCCAAATCCGCCGGCGATCCTGCGTGACAACGCCGTGACCGGCAAGGTCGATGTGCTCGACGTGGTGCGCGATGGCGCCGTGCCGTTTGGCGAGATTGAGGACCGCGCCGATCTGCGCCGGTACGTGACGATGCGCGAAAGCTACGACTGGGAAACCATCCAGAACATGTTCGATGCGGTGAAGCTCATGAGCGCGGACAAGGAGCGTGACCAGTATGTGGCGCTTTACAGCCTGCCGAACGCGCCGCAGAAGGTCCTCAAGGACCAGTTCCGGATCGTGGCGAACGTGGGACCGATCACGTTCGTCGGTCAGACGGCGCAGGTGTTCTTCTCGAAGAAACTGATTCCGCTGGGTGGCGGCATGCAGCCGAAGACCGAGTACTGGGTCGCGACGATTGCGTACCGGCACGACAACCTGCCGGAAAAAAAGAGCGAACTGGAGATTGATCCGACGGGCTTCCGGGTGACGAGCTACACGGTTGATCGCGACTGGACGCGTGCGTCGGATACGGGAGGGCCGGGTGCGGCGCAGCCGCAGATTGCGACCGCGCCGACGGCCGCCCCGCAGGGTACAGCCCGGGGGGTGTCGCCATGAGCCAGATCAGCAGGTGGATCAGGCGTGCGGGAGCGCCGGTGCTGGGTGCGATGGCGGTAATGCTGCCCGCGGCGTCGTGGGCGCTGGTGACTGCGGGACCGTGTGGTGGCGATGACCACGTGCGATGCGCGGTCTATGACGCCAATGAGGTGTACCGCATTCCCTTTCGTGCCGGCAATGCGGCGCTCGTGCAGCTCGAGGAGGGCGAGGTCATTGACGGACCTGCTTCGGGTCTGGGCGTGGGGGATGCGAAGGCGTGGACGGTGGGCGCGAAAAGCAACTGGATCATGTTCAAGCCGCACGCAACGAACGCGCAGACCAATCTGGTGATCGTGACCGATCGCCGACGCTATGTGTTCGATCTGGTGAACGCCGGACGCAACGACACGCCGGTCTGGTCGATGTCGTTCGACTATCCGGACACGCGGGCGAGGCTGGCCGCCGAGGCCGCGAAAAAATCCGCACGCGCAGCGGCGGTGGCGAAAAGCAGCGCCTCGGAGTCCCTACACAGGAACGCGGATTACGACATGCACGGCGATACGGTGCTCGCACCAACCGCGATGTGGGACGACGGCCGGTTCACGTACTTCCAGTATGCGACGAGCCGTGACCTGCCGGTCATTTTCCGGGTGCTGCCCGACGGTGCGGAGGCGCTGGTGAATTCCCACATGGAGGGCGACACGGTGGTGGTGCATGACACGTCGGCGTCGTTCGTGCTGCGACTGGGGCAATCGGTGCTGGGGATCCGCAACAACGCGTATTCGCCGGATGGTGAATTCAACCACACGGGTACGACGGTGCCGGGCACCGTGCGGCTTTCGAAGGAGAAGAACGGTGAATAGCGTAGAGGCAAAGGAAGGCGTTCCGCCGGCCGGCATGGATGAGCGCGGCGTGCCCGGACTGACCCGCGCGCGTCGCAAGACGAACGTGAGGAAGCTGTGGATCGTGGCGCTGGTGTTTCTCGCCCTTGCGCTGGGTGCGCTGGGCACGGCGGTGTTCATCAAGCGGATCGCCGATCGCCACCTGCAGGCAAGACAGGACGCGCGCAACGCGCCGAAGGCTTCGACCGCGGACACGGGTCACGATTTTTCGGTGGACGCGGCGCAGATGGAGCGCCAGCGCAAGGAAGCCGACCGCCAGGCCGCGATCGCGGCGGCTGCGTCGATGCCGGCGCCCAGCGGAGCGGTGGGCGCGAGCGCGATGCCCGTGCAGCCGGTGGGCGCCCAGCCGGCGACCTACGCAGGCGCCGGTGGAGGAACGGGTCATGGCACCGGTCCGGGCACGGGGGCCGCAGGCAGCCAGCAGAAGGCGCCGCAGACGCCGGCCGAACGCAGGCTGGACGGCAATGTGCTGGTGTCGAATCCTGACGGGGGTGATAGCCATGCCTCAAACGGGAACGCCGGGGCAGCAAAGCCCGCGACGGGGAATGGTAGCAGTGCAGGTTCAGGTGGCCTTGACGACCGGCTGACACCGTCGAAGCTCGTCAGTGTCAAGGCGGCCTGGTTGCCGGATCTGGATTTCCTGCTCAAGCGCGGCATCACCATTCCATGCGGGCAGAAGACGAAGATCGTCACGACCTATCCGGGCATGACCTCGTGCATCGTGTCGAAGGATGTGTATTCGGCCGATGGCGGGACACTGCTGGTCGAGCGCGGCAGCGAAGCGACCGGGGAGCAGCGCACTGCCTTGCTGCAGGGTCAGGCGCGCATCTTCGTGTTGTGGTCACGCATCGACATGCCCAACGGTGTGAGCGTGCAGCTCGATTCGCCTGGCACGGATTCACTCGGCGCGAGCGGTCTCGATGCGTATGTGGATACCCATTTCTGGGAACGCTTTGGCGGTGCGCTGATGCTCAGCGTGGTGGGCGACGTCGGTCAGGCACTGAGCAATCAGACCGTGGGTGGTGGAAGTGGCCAGATCAACCTGAACAGTACGTCCTCGTCGTCGCAGAACATCGCCGCCGAGACGCTGAAAAACACGATCAACATTCCGCCGACTGCGTATTCGAACCAGGGTTCGGAAATCAATATTTTCGTTGCTCGCGACGTCGACTTCAGGAGCGTGTATGAACTCGCGCATCAGTAACGCCGAGCCGATGTACGACGCCAGCGTGACCGTGCGCAGCCTCGCGCTCGCAAGCGGCATTGCCGGATTCATGGCGCAGTCGGGCGCGACCGAAGTCGCGGTGAACCGGCCGTTCGAGGTCTGGACGGAAAGCCGCGACGGGTGGGTCCGGCATGAGGCGCCGGGGTGCTCGCTCGACATGCTGATGAAGCTGGCGAACGCGCTGGCGATCTTTAACAAGGCGGTGCCACCGCTGTCGGTGGCGGCGCCGATCAAGCCGGTGCGGTTGCCGGAGGGCGAGCGTGGCCAGATCGTGATTCCGCCGGCATGCGAGCCCGGTACGGTCTCGATGACGATCCGGATGCCGAGCGCAGCCCGGTTCACGGTCGGGCAGCTGGTGGACGCGGGGTTCCTGACGGACTTTCATGACGTCAGCATGGCCACCGCGGCGACGCATCCGGCCGCGCTTGAAGCGCTGGCCACAACGGGGGCGCTGTCGGGCTTCGACGATGCGTTGCCGGCGGATGTCGTGCCGGCCACTGTTCAGCTTGCGCCGTTCGAGCTGGCCATGCTCAGGGCCAAACGCCAGCGGGACATCCTGACGTTCCTGGAACTCGCGATTGCGAACAGACTGAACGTGGTGCTGGTGGGCGGCACCGGCTCGGGCAAGACGACGCTGATGAAGGCGCTAGCTGATCTGGTAGCGGCGGATGTGCGTGTGGCGACGATCGAGGATACGCACGAGCTGCCGCTGCCCTACCAGCCCAATCATGTGCACCTGTTCTACAGCGATTCGCTGCTGGCACGTGACATCGTCAAGGCGACGCTGCGCATGAAGTTCGATCGCGTGTATCTGGCCGAGCTGCGTGGCGACGAGACGTGGGACTACCTGACCCTGCTGAACACCGGGCATCAGGGTGGCATCACGACGGTGCACGCGAACGACTGCGTGTCCGCGCTTTCGCGCATCGCGACGCTGATCAAGCAGAGCCCGGTAGGGCAGACGCTTGACTACAACTACCTGCTACGGGAAGTGAAGACGACCATTGACGTGGTGCTGTTCATGGAGAAGAAGCGCCTGACACAGGTGTACTACAACCCGGTCGAGAAGTGGAAGCTGCAGCGGGGGCTCGCATGAATCGCCGCCAGAAAGTCGTTGCCGGCGCGCTCGCAGCAGCGGGCATTGCCGGCTTTGTGCTGGCGGGCCAGTATGCCGGCGCGACGCTCTTCGCGCGGGTCGAGCACCTGCCTCAGTCGGTGGTCGGAATTTTTACGCTGCACGACTACTGGCAGGCGTACGGTCATGTTCCGGCCGTCAAGAAAGCACTCGCAGCCTGTTCGCTCGTCTCAATTGTGGTGCCGGTCGCGCCGATCGCGATCGCGTGTGCGGTGATGTTCGCGAAGCCGAAGCGCGAACTGCACGGCAGCGCCCGCTTTGCGCGCGACTTCGAGATCCGCAAGTCGGGGCTGCTCAATGCGGATAACGGCAAGCCGGCGATCCTGATTGGAAAGTACAAGGGCCGGTATCTGACGTTCCCCGGCCAGCAGTTCGTGATGCTCGCTGCACCGACCCGTTCGGGCAAGGGCGTGGCTGTTGCGATCCCGAACCTTCTCACCTTTCCGGACTCGATGGTCGTGCTCGACCTGAAGCTGGAGAACTACAGTTATACGTCCGGATACCGGCGCAAATACGGCCAGGCAATCTATCTGTGGGCGCCGTTCTCGAAGGATGGCCGCACGCACCGGTGGAACGTGTTTGACGCAGTGGCGACGAAGGCGGAGCACGAACGGATCGACGAGGTGGAGTCGATTGCACGCAAGTTTTATCCGGACACGGGTTCCGACGGCGGCGACTGGAATGGCGCGGCACGCGACCTCTTCATGGGGCTCGCACTGTTCCTGATGGAGACTGCGACGCCCGGGCGTCGTTGCACGTTCGGGGAAATCCTGCGGCAGTCCTCGGGTATGGGCAAACCCGTCAAGGAGCATATCGAATCGTTACGCAGGACACACGGCCTGTCGCTCACGTGTACGAGCGCACTGGACCGGTTCCTGTCGAACCACGAGAAAGTGCTGACCAGCATTCTCTTCACGTTCAACGCCCGGATGGGGATTTTTTCTAACCCGGTGGTCGATTCGGCGACGAGCTGTTCGGACTTCGACGTGAACGATGTGCGACGCCAGCGCATGACGATCTACGTCGGCATCCAGCCGAACCGCCTCGAGAGCGCGGCGCTGCTGGCCAACCTGTTCTTCTCGCAACTGATTGACGTCAACACCGAGGTGCTGCCCGAGCATGACAGGACGCTGCGACACCAGTGCCTGCTGATGCTCGACGAGTTCACGGCGATGGGGCGCATCGGGATCATCAACAAGGCCAATTCCTTCATCGCCGGCTACAACCTGCGCCTGCTCACGATCATCCAGGCCACCGCGCAGATGGAGCCGCAGGAACTGTATGGCAAGGAAGGTGCGCGCACGCTGATGGTCAACCACGCGGCGAAGATCGTCTATCCGCCGACGGATCCGGAGGAAGCGAAAACGGTTTCGGAGACGCTGGGCTACTTCACCGAAACGTCCGTGTCGAAGAGCCGGACACGTGGCAAGTCGTCGTCGAGCGGCGAAAACAAATCCGACCAGCGCCGCGCGCTGATGCTGCCCCAGGAGCTGGCCGAGATGCCGAAAAACCAGGAAATCATCCTGGGCTTCGGCAAGCCGATCCTGTGCGAGAAGGCGTACTTCTACAACGACAACCTGTTTCTCGACCGGCTTCGGGAAATCAGCCCGACCCTTGATGCGATCCGCAAGCGCGTTCCAACCGAGCAGGAACTGAAGGATGTGGCGGGCAGCGGCGAGCTGGCCACGTGGGATGAGGTCCCGCGGGAAGACATCGCGGCGTGGATGGCGAGGCGTGATGCGGCGGCCGCGCCCAGGAACCCGGACGGCACGAAGGTGATGCGGGCCAGCGAACTGCTTGCGATGGATGAGGAAGAGATCAGTCCGGAGCTCGCGGACATGATCCGGCATGCGCTGTTCAGCGATCTGCCGGAACTCAACGTGAAGGGCGATCTGGCGGAACTGGTCAGCCTGCTTTGTATTGGCGTACCGGAAGAAACAACCGAAACAGCACAAACAACCAGTGAGGTAGTCAATGGCTGAAGAAACGACACCGCGCGGCAACGCCAGCGCGGACCTGGACGCGTCGCCGGAAAAATCGGCGATCGAGAAGGCGCGCGAGGAATTTCTGCGACGCGGGACGCGGGATGCGAATTCATCTACCGGACCGGCCGCGAAAACGGACCCGCGTGAAGCGGTGGCCGATGCGTCTGCGCGTCCGGTCGGCATGGCGGAGCGCGGCGCCATGCAGAAAGGCATGATCGATGTGCTGGCCGATATCACGAAGGAGCGGGCCTATCGCAACTGGGCGGAGCAGGACGTTGAAGAGATGCGTGGCATCAGGGAGCCGGACGCGCGGGCGGCGGCAATCAGTCAGCTCGCCACGAACGCGCGCGACTCCGGGTATGCGCACGCGTTGCGATGGGTCGATCCGGATCTGGCGAACACGGTCATGGAGACCGTGAGGGCATCGGGCGATGCGCGTGAAGCCAGAGCCGCCGGATCCGGGCCTGAGTCGGGCCCGGCCGTCGCGGAGGTGTCGCCCGCTACTCCGGTACCGCTGGCTGCAGCCGGGCTACCTGCCGCTAATGAACCCGCCGCGCGTGAAGCCGGGCGGCCAGAGACGGCGGCGAACGAACCGCGTGTTGCGCTCGCTGAACGGGTGGTCGCCAATGACGCGCAGGCGCGGCCGGATCTGTCGATTGACCAGCCGGCGCTGGACCAGGTGGCCGCGCGGCGCGCACGGGATCTTGAGGCCGCCCGCGCAGCGATCGCACAACCCGTCGCGCAACCTGGCCCGCAACCGTCAGGCGACCCGGTGGCCATCACGCGTGTGCCGGCTGCTGTCGCGGAGAACGGCATCGAGCTGCTGTCGACGCGAACCGTTGATGTACGCGGCCAAGCGAAAACGGCCGATGCGCGGGCGAAGAAGGACGGCTATGAAATCCCGGCTGCGATCCTGAGCCGCTACGTCGTGCATCACGGCAAGTACTGGAAATTCGACGGTACGGACAAAACGCCGGAGGCGAGAGGCGAGCCCCACTTCGAGGACAGGGGAGCACGGCTGGCCACGCCGAGCGATGACCGCAACACCGTCGCGGACATGATCGCGGTGGCTCAGGCGAAGGGCTGGAAGGAGGTCACGCTCAACGGTAGCGAGGAGTTTCGCCGCAACGCCTGGATCGAGGCGAGTCTCGCCGGCATCGAGGCGAAGGGTTTCCAGCCGCAGGCGCGCGATGAAGCACTGCTCGAGGCGGCCCGTCGTGAGCGCGAGAGCCTGAACATCTCGGCCCCAGGACGCGAACCGCAGGCACCCGGTGCGCCCGACGCCGCGAAAGAAACGCCGGCACCGAACGAGGTGGTCAAAGAAGTGGCCGCCCGCGAAGCGGTTCGCGAAAACGCAACGCCGGCGCGTGACGCTGCTGCTCCGGCCGTGCGCGTCGGGCAGTTGCGGGAACAGCTTGAGCGTGCCACCGCCCACCTGCCGGAGAACGTGCGGCGCGAGCTGATGAACCGCACGGCTGAGCGCGTCGCGGCAGGGACGAAGGTCGAGCGCGAGCATCAGCGTGGCGGCGCTTCACGCGAGACGCTGGCGCCGGCGCTGGCTGCGGGCCTGCGCAAAGCGGATCAGGACCGCGTTGCCCGGCAGGCGCCGCCGGCTGAGGCGACGCCGAAAGCATCGGGTCGTAGCCGCGGCGTGCCGGACAAGGACGTGCCGGACCTGGGCCGATAGGGGGGCAGCGGATGGATAAGCGAGTGTTTGTCCCGGTGCGCCGGCCGGTACGCAACCGGTCGAAGGGGTGGTTGACGCGTGCCGTATCGCGAGCGCCTTACTGGTGCGATCTGTGCCAGCTGGGCGACGCAATGTATGCGCCGTTCGTGGAAGCGTTGAAGGCGAGGTTTTCGCATCAGGCGGCCGATATCGAGGCACGCGCCTGCCTGCGTGCTGGACTGGGACTCGCCGAACTCGATGCCGCCTATGCGTCAACCGGCGAACGTGCTGACACGGGCCTGCGCGTGATGGGCAACACCGTGTGGCGCTATCAGTGCAGTGGCGTATGCGTGTGCGAGCCCGTCGCGGGCGAACGCATCGTCCTGATTTACGAACCGGTCGAGGCTACGTGCTCTCGTTGCGCGAGCTATATGGAGAATCAGAAATGAATATTGCTGTGATCAATTTCAGTGGGAACGTCGGGAAGACAACGGTTGTTCGTCATCTGCTCGCGCCGAGGTTGCCAGAATCGGAAGTCATTGCGATCGAGTCGATCAATGCTGACGAGACAGCGGGCCTGTCAGCGGAAAGAATGCGTGGCCAGCAATTCGGCGAGCTGCAGGAACGTCTGCTTTCAGGTGGCGCAGTGATCGTCGACATCGGTGCGTCCAACGTTGAAGACTTCATGGCGCTGATGGGCGAATTCGACGGCTCTCACGAAGACTTCGATCAGTTTGTTGTGCCGACCGTTCCGGCTGGAAAGCAGCAGCGCGATACCGTCGCGACGATCAGCGAGCTGCAGGCGTACGGCGTACCGGCAAGCCGTATCAGGGTCATCTTCAACATGGTTGACCGGGTTGAGCACGCAGACATGGAGCGCGTGTTCGAGCCGATTTTTGCATGCCACGAGGCCCATCGGAGCTTCACGCTTTCGCGCACGGCGGTCATTCATCGTAGCGAGATCTACAGTCGTGCCGCCGCATTTGGCATGAGCATTGACGCCATCCTCTCGGACCCGACGGACTACAAGGCAGAGATCGGGCAGACAGCAAATCAGGCCGAGAAGGCGCGTCTTGCAAGGCTTGTTTCGATCCGACGTCTGGCCGGCGGGGTCAGCGCTGAACTGGACGCCGTGTTCAAAGCGATCACTGCCTGAGGCTGCCATGAACGAACCGGACACGAACCGCGAAAAGCCTGGTGTAGCGGCGAGCGCTGAGCTACGCGATGCAGCGATCGCCGAAATCATGGGGGACGTCGCAAACCTGCATCGGTCGGTCAGGGATCTGGTGGCGATCACCGAAGACGCAGACCGGCGAATCAGCGCTCGTGTGATCGAGCTGCGCAAGGTAGCAGCGGACCTGGCCAGTGCACGTGAAGCGGCGTTCGCGCAGATCAGCGTGCTCGCAAGCGAGCAGGCACAGCGCGCGTTCAGGGAAGCGATGGGCGATCTGCTCGCAAGGATGAGTGGCACGCTGGAAAAAATCGGACACGGCCTGAACGCCCATGCCGGGCGCCAGTTCGCCGACCGGGCGGCGGTGGCGATCGTGACCGCGGCGATCACCTCGGTGCTCACGCTGGGCGGCACGTGGCTGCTGCTGCATTTTCACTAGACAACGCAAGGAGAGTTTGGATGGCAAACCGCGTAATTCTGACAGGGCGTCTCGGCGCGGATCCGCAGGCCCGTCATGTTGGCGATGGCATGGTCGTGACCCATGCGCGCCTCGCGTCAACCGATCACTACCGGGACAAAACGACCGGCGAGGCCCGCGAGGCGACCGAGTGGCACCGGCTGGCGTTTTTTGGGCGTCTTGCCGAGGTCGCGGACAAACATCTGGTCAAGGGCTCGCGGATTTATATCGACGGCAAGCTGCGCACGCGCAAGTGGCAGTCGAACGACGGACAGGACCGCTATACGACGGAAGTGGTCGTGCAGCACCTCGAAATGATGGGCGGTGCCAGGGCCGGGTCAGAGGGCGCAACAGGAGCCATGCAGCCAACCGGTTCTGATGCACCGCAGGGAGCCGATGACGCACCCGACGACTGGACTCGCGACTATGACGAGGCGGTGCAGGCGGGTCAGTGATCTAGCCCGCGAGACTGAATCTGCAGGTATGGCGGCACAAGCCGCGTAAAAAATCCCACGTTCCGCGAACCTTGGCGGGAGACCGGAACGTGGGGGACGGAGTAGTCCAACCACTGTTGTTCTTATGAGGACATTGTAATGGATGGTCGTTTGGCGAAACTTGAGGTTGCTGCGGCGCGCAGCGGCCTGGGCAAGGCTATATGCGCGGCAGCACTGTGCGCGGTCTTTGCCACCAGCGTGAGTCCGGCGTACGCCTGGGACGTCACGATCACCACAGACCAGAGCAGCGCCGTGAACCTTCCTGCGTCGCCCGCAGGCGGTGGAACCGTGCTCATCGATGCGGGCGTTTCCATGGCGCCATCGGGTGGGGCCGGTACGGCATCGGTCGGCGTCGTGAGTAATGCAGGCAGCGTGTGGAATATCACGAATGACGGCACCGTGACGACTGCGGACGGAAGTCCTGCGATCCTTTTCAACGGGACGGGAACGCTCACGAATGCGGGCGTCATTACGACCGCCGGGAGCGGTTCAACAGCCGGAAGCGGACCCTATACGATCGTTGGGTCTCCAACGGCCATCAACAATCTGGCCGGCGCGCTCATCAGCGATACCGTCGCGGGCAGCTCGGCCATCAATGTCGAGGGCGTCGATCTGACCAATGCGGGCACCATCGCGGGCCCAGCGGGTGGCTACGGTGTTTTGCTGATCAGCGGCAATCTCGTCAACGCCAGCGTCATCAACAGCGGAACCATCAGTGGGGGAGCCGTCGGCATTGAGGATGGCCATCCTGGCACCACCACCATCGACAATCAGTCCGGTGGACAGATATTGGGGTTGACCAGCCAGAACAGTCCCTTCTATGCGGGTATCTACGTTCCCACAGGCGTCGAACCTGGCATTGGCGGTGTGACGGTCAATATCACCAATGAAGCGGGGGCGACCATCAGCGGAGGCTACGGCATCTCGTCCTACGTCGGCGCTGGCACAGCCGACGTGAGTGTCACCAATGCCGGCACGATCCAGGGCAATGCTGGCATGGGCGTTTCGCTTCCGCAAGGCGGGACGATCAGCAACATGCCTGGCGGCGTCATCACCGGCGCGACCACCGGTATCAGCCTCGGCGGGAACGGCAGCACTGTGTATAACGCCGGAACCATTACGGGTACAGGTGGTACGGCAATTGATTTCAGTTCGCAGGCGGCCGGCGCGCTGAGCAACCTCACGCTGGATACCGGCTCGGTGCTCAACGGCAACGTGCTGGGCGGCCCGGGCACAAACAACCTCATCCTCGCAGGGACGAATACCGAGGACATCAGCAAGTTCTCGAATTTCCAGACGCTGACGATGCAGGGGGACGACTGGACGCTCAATGGCAACGGGGCGTTTTCCAGCAGCGCGACGCTCAGCAGCGGCACGCTTCATGTGAATGGCACCCTGACGGTGCCGGCCACGACCATCGCTCCGGGCGCTACCCTGGCAGGCTTCGGCACCGTCACCGGTAACGTGAGCAACGCCGGCACGGTGGCTCCAGGCAGCGGTATCGCCGGCTCCACGAATTTCGGCTCGCTCACCATCAGCGGCAACTATGTGGGTGCTGGCGGGACCCTGGCGCTCAACACGTACCTGGGTGCGGATAACTCGCCGTCGGACAAGCTGGTCATCAACGGCGGCACCGCCACCGGGACCACATCGCTTGCGGTGACCAACGCCGGCGGGCCAGGGGCCAGTAGCACGGCCAATGGCATTGCGGTGGTTCAGGCCATCAATGGCGGCACTACTGCGGCGGGGGCTTTTTCACTCGCCGGCGAAGTGCGGGCCGGTGCCTATGACTACCGGCTGTTCCAGGGAGGCGTTGCCGGCAGCGATCCGAACGACTGGTTCCTGCGCTCGACCATGGCCGTGCCGCCGGTTACGCCGACACCAACCCCGGTCACGCCGCCCCCCACCACGACGCCGGCCTCGCCAACCGTAACGTCCCCGGAAGATCCGCAGCCTGTGACGCCCCCGGACGATCTGGGGACGGTGCCGCCGGCCGCGCAGTCAAACAGCCTGCCGATCATCGGCCCCGAAATCGCCACCTACAGCGTCGTGCAGCCGGTCGCGCGGCAGCTGGGCCTCACCACGCTCGGCACGATGCATGAACGCATCGGCGCCACGCTCACCGAGGCGGATGGAGGCGCGGGCAACGAGGGCTGGGGGCACTCCGGCTGGGTCCGTCTTTTCGGCCAGCAGATCGACAACCGCTATCAGTCGTTCACCGATGCCAATGCCAGCGGCAAGCAGGTGGGGTTCGAGATGGGCGTCGACCTGTGGCGCGGCAGTTTCCTGCCCGGCCATCATGACGCGGCTGGCGTCTATTACTCCTACGGCAACAGCAGTGTCGACGTGGACGGCCTGATCACCAACGCGGCGGCCACCGCCTATGTGACGAGCCACACGGGGTCGCTCGATCTCGATGCGTATTCCGGCGGCGCCTACTGGACCCACTACGGCCCCGGGGGCTGGTATGTCGACGCGGTGTTCCAGGGCACGTACTACGACGGCCAGGCGAGCACCCAGTTCGCCCAGCTGCCGGTCAAGGGCTCGGGACTCATCACCTCGCTGGAAGCGGGCTACCCGGTGCCGCTGCCATTCGGGCCCGGCTTTGTGCTGGAGCCGCAGGCGCAGGTGATCTGGCAGCACGTCGGCCTGAGCGAAGCCAATGACGGGCTGGGTGCGGTGGATCTGGGCTCGACTTCGGGCGTAAGCGGCCGGCTGGGCGTGCGGGGCCAGTGGACCATTACGCGTCAGAACGGGCAGGTCTGGCAGCCGTATGTGCGCGCGAACCTTTGGCGGGATTGGGGCGCGCAGGCGAGCACGACGTACTCCGGAATCGATCAGGTGCCGGTGGTCGGGCAGGCGACCCGGATGGATGTCGCCACGGGTGTCACGGCGAAGATCGATACGCACATGAGTGTGTATGGCCAGTTCGGCTACCAGTTCTCGGTCAACTCGTCCGACAGCGGCAGCCGAAAGGGCGTCTGGGGCGATATCGGTGTGAGGTATCTCTGGTGAGGACGCCTTCAAGGCAAACAGAAATTCCGTGCATTCGGCCAGTTCCCGAACCGGCTGATCTTCGAGGAGATGTCGCATGAATGTTTTGCAGATGATCCGGTACGTGGTGGTGAGTTTCGCATTCCTCACATCCTGCGCCGCGCATGCGCTGGGCGGCACCATCACCTTCAGCGGCATGGTCATGGCGCCCATGTGTTCGTTCGACGTTGCACAAAACGTGGCCAGGCGGCCCGCGGTGCAAACCGTCTGTTCCCAGCCGGCCAGCGGCACGGTGTCGTTTGTGGATACGGCCGGTACGACGTTGCGCACCGTCGCGTTTACGCAGGCGTCCCGTCAGCTTGAAACGCCTCGCGCGGCAACCGTTCACCACATCCGTCACCTCATCGTCGTCGTCACGTACCGGTAAGAATCGAAGCGTTGTTTGGAGCACCGCAGGGAGAAGCGTGGGGCGGCTCGCACAGCGCCCCTTTGGGGGCCGACGATGTCGGTCGGCCCATTTTTTACGCAGGTCCAGAAACAGAAATTTAAGGAAACAGGAAATGCGCCTTTTTAACCGATCAGCGATCGCACCAATGGTGCTTGCAATGGCGGCGATATCGGCAACGGATATCGCTCACGCCGGACTGCTCGATGGCATACGGGCAAGTGCCGGCCATCAAAACCTCGCCACGTCGGGTGGCGACGGTGCGACATGCCGGCCAGAGGTCGGGTTTTCGCCGGAGGGCAGTGCCGCGCGTCTGGTCGACACGGCGATCGACAGTGCACAGCGCTCGATCCGGCTGGCTGCCTATTCATTCACGTCGCCCGACGTGGTGCATCACCTGATCGCGGCGAAGCGGCGCGGTGTTGATGTGGCCGTGGTCGTCGACGAGAAGAACAACCTTTCCGAAGACCGCTCGGGCAAGGCGCACGCGGCACTGAACCTGCTGGTGAACGCCGGCATCCCGACGCGCACGATCCGGGTTTATCCAATCCACCACGACAAATATGCCGTTATCGACGGCACCGACCTTGAGACGGGAAGTTTCAATTATTCGGCGGCCGCAGCTTCGCGAAATAGCGAAAACGCAATGGTGCTCTGGCATTGCCAAGAGATGGCGAAAGCGTATCTCAACCACTGGCAAAGCCGCTGGGACCAAGGTTCTGATTTCCATTCGACCTACTGAGAATCAGTGACAGCCTGGCAGGTTCAGGCCGCGTGATTGAAAACCGTGAGATCAACCGATGCGTGAAGACCGTTTCGATGAACTGGCCCTGCAGGACGAGTGGCGTATCGCTTTCGATGGCTCGCCGGACTGGATGATCAATCTGCCGTTGATCATGAAGTGCGTTCTGCTTGCGGTACTGATGACGATCGCCATTGTTTTTGTGGGTTCACGCGGGTGGATATTGCCGTGGCCAGTCCTGATCGTGCTGCCCGCCGGTCCGTTCGCGGTCATGGCATACCGGATAGGTGAAACGGAGTTCACCCACATCGTGATCGACGGTGCGCGACTGACATGGCGCGGTGGTCTGCTGACCCGGCGTGTGGCGAGCGTGGAGCTGTTCCGGATCCAGAACGTTGAGGCGATCAGTACATGGTGGCAGCGTGGCCTTGGCTTCGGCACGCTGGTAATCGAAAGCAGCGATGCGAACCACCCGCTGTGGATCCTGCCAGGCATGCCCGATGCCGAACTGATGCGCGATGCGCTGAACCGCCGCGCGCTTGCCCTGCGCGATGCGCGGGGCATCCGGGAATTCAACGTGGGGAGGGTTTGAAAACATGACAACGCAATTGAAATTCCCAATCGGCAGCGCTTTCCTGACCATCGAAGACCGGGGCGGCTATGTTAGCGGCCACCCTGATTATGTGACTGTCGCGATCCGCGAAAAGACCGCGCGCGGGAAGGCCGGCCGACGGATCGCTGTCAACTTTGCGGTGCGCCGGACTGCGGTGTTCAAACTCGCGCTCCAGCTGCTCGAGCTGGCTGACCGAATGATGCCGAAAACGGTTTGGCAGGAGAGTGCTGCTGTGGGAGACGGCAACAAGATGCCGGCGCTCGTCGGATATGACGACCACGAGCGCGCAGCACTGGCTCGCCTGTTGCCGTCGGATAACGATGACCCCCTTTCCATTGGCAAGGGGGCTCGCGGCCGATACGACAACCTCAAAGATCGGGTCGCGATTCTGCGGCAGGCTCAGAAGGTTCTGGAAACGTGTGATGGGGACACGGCTGGCACTTTGCACATGGCGCAGCACACGGGCAAGGTGCCGGTGCAGCTTGTGGTCGATGCGGTGCAGCAGGGAGTTGCACCGTGACGCGCGTCGGGTTGTTCGAGACACACTGGCAGAGCCGACCGATCGCATTCGGTCGTTCCAACGAGCCGGTACGTAAAACCGGTGAGTCACTGACCGATCGGGCTTCTGTTGGTGGCCCCGTCTGCAACGCGGTCTACCGCGTCGCGCACGAATGGGCCTATTCTCGTTTTGTCACCAGCGTGGCGGCTGTGTCGCATCACGGCGACGCGGTGGCTGTCGAGCTTTGCCACACATGGCGAATTACCCGCACCGCTAACGGCGCGTTGGATTTCGCGCGCTGGGCACCCCTTGAACAGACGTGGCAGAACGTGGCTGCGTCGGCGCTGCCGGACCTGCCGCTGTTCGGATCAGGTGGTCGGCCGGAGCTTGCGAAGCGCCTCATCGACGACGCATGCACGTGGTATGTGAATGCCGCGGGCGAGGCGCTGCGGCTGTCCATGTCGGACTTCATGCGCGAGGCCTGTGGGTTCGATAGCGCAATTCGTCTCGCGGCCGACGTGCTGAAGCAGGACCGCGTGCGGCACAAGATCCGGTTCGAGCCGCTGTCCAGTGCAGGCGCCGTGGCCGGCGCGGCGCTCTGGAGTCTGATCGACCGCGACCATCTGAAGGCAGTCTGCCGGATTCATTCGCGCCCGATGGTGCAAGACTACGCGGTTGTCGCCGCACATGATGCTGGCGTGCGGCGAGTGAGTGACGAGCACCCCAACCTGCTGCCGTTACTGCGCGAGATACCGCCAACGCAGTGGAATGATCCAAACCTGTTCGCCCACTACCGATGGAAGGAAGCAACGATCGCGCCCGTCCGGACAGGTCGGCGAGCGATCGCCGCGGTCATTCACGAGCGATCGACGCTGCGTATCGCGAAGGCTAATGACGGTTGGGTGGTGGCGGAAAACCGTTCGCATTGCAATGCGGCGCCGCATGCCGTACTCAACTCTATCAGACCGAGGGTAGCTTCCGCCTACACGACTGCAGAGCGTGAGTCGTCCCACGGGCAGGAGGGTTGAGTGGCCAGATCCCGAGTCAGCTCCGACGAGCAACTTTCCAGGCGGGTAGGTTTCCGGCTCTCGGAATCCGAGCACCGTGCATACCTTGAAAAGGTAGCCGCGTCCGGAATGAAGGCGTCCGAGTTCTTCCGCGAGTGCGTGCTGACGAATCGCACGAAGATCGTTGCGCGTCTGCCGGCGAGCGCCGATCGCAAGCGGATCCTGTTCGTGGTCAACAAGGCTGGCAACAACCTCAACCAGTTGGCCCACGTCGCCAACACGCAGCAGCTGACGGGCAAGCTTTCGGAAGCCACTTTCGCGGCGATCGTCGAACAGCTGGAACTGGTGGAACAACTTCTGAAGGCCCATCTGCATCGTGTTGATTAGAGTCAGCGGGCGCCATGAGGGCGTAAAGCAATACCTGGAAGAAGGGCAGAAGCGGGGACGTGAGCTTGGGCGTGACGAGCTCGATGAGCGGGTGGTGCTCGCTGGCGATCTGGATGTAACCGACGCCATCATCCAGTCGATCGATACGGGTCCAGAAGTCGACCGTTATCTGTCGATCACGCTCAGTTTCAAGGAAGACCAGGTGGATCGCGAAACGCTGGACGCCGTTGTACGCGATTTTGAGAAGTTTGCATTCGCCGCCTATCGGCCCGACGAATACAACTTCTATGCCGAGGCGCACCTGCCACGAGTCAAGAGCTATCAGGACAGCAAGACGGGGCAGCTGGTCGAGCGCAAACCACACATACACATCGTGATCCCGAAGATGAATCTCATCTCGGGTCAGCACATGGAACCGCTTGGCTATGTGAAATCGAACATCCGCTTCATTGATGCGCTGCAGGAACACATCAATGCAAAGCATGGCCTGGCCAGCCCGAAGGACAACCGCCGTGTCGAGCTAACCGACGCATCGGAAATGATCAGCCGCTACAAGGGCGACATGTTTCGCGACGCGAGTCGCGACCTGAAGGAGTCGGTGCTTGATGCCATGCTCGACCGCCGCATCGAGCGTTACGACGACTTCATTGCACTGCTTGCCGAGCGGGGTGAGACACGGCTGCGTAACGCCGGCCGCGACAACGAATATCCGAATGTGAAATCGCCCGACGCCGCGAAAGGCGTGAACCTGAAAGAACATGTGTTCTCGCGCGCATTCGTCGAGCTGCCGACGGACGAGAAGCTGCTGCAGCTGTCGGCCGACGTCCAGCCTGCCTACGAGATAGCCGGCAAATCGCGAGAGGACACCCCTGAGATCCGGTCCGCGCTTGGCCAGTGGCACGAGACGCGAGCGCTGGAAGTGAAGTACCTCAATAACGGCAATACCGGTAGCTACCCAGCGTATGAAGCGGCTTCCAGAGCGGAGCGCGCGGAAATACTCGCGCAGCGGCAGAGTGCGTTCTACGCAAGACATCTTAAGGACCATCATGAGCCACGATCAGAACGACCCGCAGGACCCGGCTTCGACGCCGACGAGCAACGTCTTCGACGGGTTGGACGAGTATATGAATTCAAGCGAGGTCTTGTCCCCGACGTCGACGGACGATTTCCCAGACCAGAGCCACGCCTCCTTGGCACCGACGGACGAAGCGTTGCCGGGCCAGCCGGACGCGGGGCACGACCCCACGGCGGTGTTGCCGACCGTTGGGAGTATGGCGCTCGCCCAGGTCCGCAAGGAACTCCGGCCGCGGCCGTCGACGGTGTGCGAGGTATGTCCGGCATCCCTGTGGTACGGGTCCCCCAACGACGTCCAGTGCTTCTGCCGGATCATGCACGTGATCAGCTGGAGCACGAACGCCCCGTATCACCGGACGGCGTGCGACGGCATCGCGATCGCAGCCGAGCAGGCCGGGTAAGGCCCACGGGGCGTGTCGCTGACTCCGCGCTGTCGCAGCTCACGCGAGATGTTCGCGAGCGGCAGGCTTCCGCTGCTGGCGGACAGTCCGAATTCACCGGGATCCGCCAGCATCTCGACGCGCGTCGTCTTCTTGCGCAGCTTTCCCATACACACGGCGTGCGGCCCGAAAAATACACGGTCACCAAAGGCCGCGATGGTGGCGACCGGATCCGCTGCGGCAAACGGCAGCTGAACGTTTCCGACTTTCTCACGAAAGAACTCAACCTGCCGTGGGGTGAAGCGTCGCGGATCCTGCGCGACACCTGGCGCCAGCAGGTCGACGGCAAACCAACGCCGCCGGCGAAGGAATTGCCGCGTGCCGCTCTGTGGAGAGAATTCACGGCCGCTCGCGATATACAGCTGCAGACCCGGCGCAGCGCAGCGGACGCACAACGCGACAGTGAGCGCGGCCGGCGCGAACAGATCCGCGACACGTTCAATGCACGGCGTGACGTGGTACGCGCGGACACGACACTGCGGCCCTCGGCGCGGCGCGCAGCGGTATCGCTTGCGCGCATGGAGCGCGTCAGCCAGGAGACCGCGCTGCGTGAGGCCATCAGCACCGAGCGCGACGCGTTCAAAGTGAAGTATGGCGACCCACGCGGTCAGTCATTCTCCGAATACCTGCAGGAGCGGGCCCAGGCCGGCGACGAGCTGGCACTCGCCGAACTGCGGCGCACACGGGCCCCGTCTCCGGAGGCGCCGGCGAAAGAGGATAACCAGATCCTCCCGGTGACGTTGATCGACGCGCACGGAAACGCAAGCGCTGCGCGTTATAACGAGATCCTGCTCCATGCGCCGGCGCTGAGCTGGAAGGTCCACGACAACGGCGATGTGACTTACCGGCATGACGATCGCGACGTCGTGCGCGACCTCGGCACCGACGTGCGCGTGCTGCACGTCGATCGCGATGCGATCGAGGCGGGCCTCCGGCTTGCGCAGTCGAAGTTCGGCAACGCTCTCGAGCTGGCCGGGCCAGAGGCGTTCCGGGTGGAAGCTGCACGCGTGGCCGCCGACGCGGGCCTGTACGTCGAGTTCACCGACGACAGCCTGAACCGCGTGATGCAGGAACGTCGGGCAGAGCGGATAGCGCAACGTGCCCACGACGTCGTCTCCCGCCCGCCAGCGACCGAAGCCGGGCGAAGCGCGCCGACGGCGCCACATGCAATCCCTGACGTGGGAGCGGCACGAACCGCTCCATCAGCAGACGAGCCGACGCGGTAAGGATGATCCGGACGTCGACCGCCCCTCTCGCTGACTCTGTGACCGCCCCGGGCGGGGCAGGCACTTTGCCGTTCCCACCGAAGAGCGGCGCCGGCGGCATTCCCAAGATCCTGACGACGTTGATCGAACGGCTGGATGAATACCTGGCGGACCCGGCATCGTGCCTGCCGACCCTGAACACGGCCAATGGTGCCGACCGCCAGCAACGTCTCGACCGACGTATCGCGTGCGTGCAGCTGCTGCGCGCGCAGATCAAATACATGGATCTGCCGAGCATGCGCGTTGGTATTCCGCAGGCCAACGGCGGATTCTTGTGCCTCACGCTCAAATTCCTCGCGAAGCAGGCCGGCCTCGGTCTGCGGCGGGCCGAACGGGCGATGCGCGACCTACAGAGCGCCGGCCTCGTGCGGACATGGCAACGCTGCGAGCAGGACGAAGCCGGAAACTACCGGGGTCTGGCCGCCATACGACAACTGCCGGCGGCGCTGTTCGGCGCATTCGGCCTTGGCAAGTGGCTGCGCCACGAACGCAGCAAGGCGGTGTTGCGGCGTTATCGCGCCGCGGCCGCGGCTGCGAAAACGGAACGGCGTCAGCGCGATGAGGCGCAGGGATCCCTGTTCCTCCATAGCCTGAAACATCGTCTGCAGCAAAGCGGGCGCCGGGTCAATGCGATTCCGCCGACGAGCGGGACCGTCAACCCCGAGCTCGAAGACCAGGTGCGCAGACGCATCGGCGCACTGAAGCTGCAGCATCCCGACTGGGACCGCGACGCCTGTTATGACCAGGCGTATCGCGAACTCGCCCCGCCTGGGGCGCGACAAAGCCCTCGCAGTCGTTAAACCCTCCGCATCCCTCAATCGCACACGCGAGGCCCACTGACGGCCTGAGATCGGCCGGGGACCACCTCCCGGATCCATTCCCAGCCACGCCCGGTACGGCCGGCGCAGCGCCAGCATATCCGCACCTGATTCACACTCATATCGCAGTGGGCGCATTGCGTTGCGGGCCGCGAAATTTGTTCGCCGGCGGACAACTGTCGGTATACGGCAGGATTAACTGTCGGCTCTTAATCACCGCCTTTTATCAGTACGACCCGGTATTGATTCCACGCCCCCAGAGGGGGCATGGAGCGCCGCTTCCAGCGGCTGGACGCCCCCCCGGTCGCACATCCACTGCCCAACCGGTTCGTCCCGGTGCGCTGCACCGGGAACGCCGCTCTCCCCACGCCTTACGGCGCGGGTCCCCGGGCGGCTCGCTCCGGGCGCGACGGCGCGCGCGAAACGTGAACGGCTCGCGAAAGCTTTGGCTGGCAGGAAGGAGGTCCGCTCACTTCTGCTTCCAGATGGGCCACCTCGCGGTCCCGTCACGGGATGCTTCAAGGGACGGGACATAACGCAAACGTACATTTGACAGGTAACGACCTTCTGGTGTAGGGCCCGGGCGTGAAGCTGGCCGTCGATTGGGCGCAAGAAGGCTTTGTGTTCGACGTCGGCGCCGTCTATTCTCGTTGTCGTGGCATCCCACTTGTTGGGACCGATACCCGGCGGCCGGGGCACAGGTCATGGACCAAAGTCCGATACCTGAAACGTGCCGCGCCTGCTAGGCTGGATTTGCAGGTATCTGCTTAAAGGTGGTGAGCGCGGACAGCGGATTTCTCATGATGTGTCAGGCCAGACCGTTCGTTGCTGTTCTCGACGATGATGAACCGGATGGTGCGGCTGTAGGGCGTCTGTTGTGTTCCGTCAGACATACGACAGACACATGAAAGGGTTCGCAAACGTGGAATTCCAGATTCGAATCAGGGGTGCCCATGAAACCGTCAAAACTCACGTCAACCAGCGCGGGCCTGCAGAACTCCAGTAAGCGGGCAGCCACCGCGCGAGGGTCCCCAATGGCCGGCGTTCCAGCAGCCCGTTTCCGTCACCCGGCGCGAGCGGGTCATCCAGCCATCCGGAAGATCGTGCTCATGACGGCGCTGGCCTTCGCTGCTTCCGCGGCACGCGCGCAGGCGACCATCGACAATGTCTCGGGTTCCGGCTGTGCGGCCTGCGCCTCGGGACTGGTTACGGTCAACGGCAATCAGTCGGGCAACCAGACTTCGCCCTGGAACGTAGGCGGTGGGCTGACTGTCGGGGACACACACACCGGCGAGCTGGATATCGGGGCGGGCGGGAGCGTGACGACCAGCGGTGCTCCCTTCACATTAGACAGTATCGGCAATCAGCCTGGCAGTCGCGGTGCGGTTAATGTTTCGGGACCAGGCGCAACCTGGATATCAAATACCCAGTACTTCTACGTCGGGTTAAACGGCAATGGAACGCTAACCATTGGAGATGGAGGTACTGTCGAAGGTGGCGGTATTGGCATAATCATAGCTGGTGGCGGCGCTACTGCTGGCAACGTGACTGTAATGGGCGCGGGATCGCTTTTGACGGGCCCTCACTTGCAGGTCGGGTTAGCGGGCAACGGAACGCTAACCATTGCGGATCAGGGGCAGGTTACAACTCCGCTCTTGACTATTGCAACCTTAGGCACCGGCACCGGCACGTTGAACATCGGAGCCGCCGCCGGCCAGCCTGCCGCTGCGCCGGGAACGCTCAACACGCCCACCGTGGCGTTCGGCGCCGGCACCGGCGACATTGTGTTCAATCACACCGATACGAGCGGCAACTACACTTTTGCGCCCCCCATCGGCGGCACCGGCGCGGTCGATGTCTACAGCGGCGAAACCGTCATGACGGGCGCCAGCACGTATGCCGGCCCTACCACGATCCATGGCGGCACCCTGTCGGCCGGCGCCCCCAACGTCTTCAGCCCGAACTCGGACTATGCTGTCCACGCCGCCGGTGCGCTCAACCTGCGCGGCAACAGCCAGACGCTCGCCAGCCTGACCAACGCCGGGCTGGTCAGCATGGGCTCCGGCACCACGCCCGGAACCGTGCTGACCACGGCCAGCTATGTCGGTCAGGGTGGCACCATCGCCCTGAACACCGCCCTCGGCGCGGATAACTCCCCCTCGGACAGCCTGCTGATCAACGGCGGCACGGCGACCGGGACAACCACACTGGCCGTGACCAACGTCGGTGGCCCCGGGGCGCTGACGACGGCCAACGGCATCCCGGTTGTGTCGGCCATCAACGGCGCGACTACCGACGCCGGGGCCTTTACGCAGGCTGCGGGCGAACTGCGCGCCGGCTCCTATGACTACCGGCTGTTCCAGGGGGGACTGGGCGGCAGTGATCCGAACGACTGGTTCCTGCGCTCGAACTTCATTGTGCCGAGTGTGCCGGGTTCGCCCAGCATCCCGGGCCAACCGCCGACCGTCCCCGGCCAGCCGCCGCTGATCCCGGGCCAGCCAGAAAGCCCGATTTTCCCTTCCGATCCGCCACCCGCCGCGCTGCCGCCCGGCGCGTATCCGATCATCGGCCCGGAAATCGCCACCTACAGCGTGGTGCAGCCGGTTGCGCGGCAGATGGGCCTCACCACGCTCGGCACGATGCATGAGCGCATTGGCGACACGCTGACGGAGGCGCAAGGAGGAACCAGCAACGACGGCTGGGGCCGCGCCGGCTGGGTGCGTCTGTTCGGCCAGCAGATCGACAACCGCTATCAGACGTTCACCGATGCGCGCGCCAGCGGCTCGCTGATTGGTTTCCAGTCGGGCGTCGACCTGTGGCGCGGCAGCTTCCTGCCGGGCCATCATGACGCCACCGGCGTGTATTTTGCGTATGGCAACAGCAACGTCGATGTGAACGGCCTGGTCACCAATGCGCCAGCCACTGCCTATGTACTGGAGCACACCGGCTCACTGAATCTGGATGCGTATTCGGGGGGCGCCTACTGGACCCACTACGGCCCGGGCGGCTGGTATGTCGACGCGGTGTTCCAGGGCACGTACTACGACGGCCACGCGAGCACCCAGTACGCCCGGCTGCCGGTCAACGGGTCGGGCTTTGCCACCTCGCTGGAAGCGGGTTACCCGGTGCCGTTGCCC